>NZ_JBEKVH010000066.1:0-24369 GCF_049514155.1 Roseiarcus sp.
CCGACTATCTCGACCGCAAGCCGCGCCAGCTCTCCGGCGGCCAGCGCCAACGCGTCGCCATCGGCCGGGCGATCGTGCGCGAGCCCAAGGCGTTCCTGTTCGACGAGCCGCTCTCCAACCTCGACGCGGCGCTGCGCGTGCAGATGCGGGTCGAGATCGGCGAACTGCACAACACGCTCAAGACGACGATGATCTACGTCACCCACGACCAGGTCGAGGCGATGACCATGGCCAACAAAATCGTCGTGCTCGACAGGGGTTCGGTGATGCAGGTCGGCTCGCCGCTTGAGCTCTACAACCGGCCGAACGGGCTGTTCGTCGCCGGCTTCATCGGCTCGCCGATGATGAACCTGATCCGCGGCGAGCCGGCGGCCAAGCGCGGCGCGACGACGATCGGCATTCGGCCCGAGCACGCCGACGTCTCGACGACCGCAGGCGAATGGCGGGCGAAGATCCGGCTCGCCGAACATCTCGGCTCCGACACGCTGGTTCACGCCGAGGCCGAAGGGATCGGCGCGCTGACCCTGCGTCTGCCTGGCGAGAACGCGCTTGTCGCCGGCCAGGACATCTTCGTCACCCCGCGCGAAGACCGCGTGCATCGCTTCGACGGCGACGGCAGGCGGGCCAACTGACAGTTGGGCGGCGTCGCCGCGCTCCGTTCACGTCGGCGCTTCGGCGATCCAGACCTGCATCGAGGCGGGCTCGCGATTGGCCCAGAGGAAGTAGGGGATGGCGGCGAGCGTCGCATCGCGCGTCGCCGGCGGCGTCGTCGAATAGAGCGCGGCGCCGTCCGAGGGCGCGAGCGCCTTCGCCGGCGCCTTCAGCATCGTCACGCCGCCGAACAGATCGGCCCGCTCGGCCTTGAGCGGCGCCTCACGCGGCAGCGTCAGCCGTTGCGCCGGCCCACCGGGATTGTCGGCCTCCTCGACGCAATAAATGAGCGGGCCGCGCCTCAGCGCGACGCGGCCGACGTTCATGCGCACGTTGGGGTGCGCGTAGAGCCGTTCCGGCGGCATCGGCAGATCGAGCGCGACGACGTCGCCGGCGCTCCATCGCCTGGAGATGGCCGCGTAGCCGCGCTCGGGGCGCAGCGCGATCGGTTCGCCGTTGACCGTCGCGCTCGCGGTCTTCGCCCATCCGGGGATGCGCAGCCGCAGTTCGAACGTCGACGGCGCCTCCGGATCGACCGCGATGCGGATGTCGCCCGACCACGGATAGTCGCTGGTCTCTTTGATCGCGACGCGCTTGCCCTGGATCGTCGGCGAAGCGGAAAAGCCGCCGTAGAGGTGGACGGCGACGCCGGCGTCCGAGCTCGAGACGAAATAGCCGCCGATCGAGGCCACCAGCCGCGAGACATTCATCGTGCAGCACGGGCAGATGTGCCACGCCCAGCGCCGATGCTGACCGCGGCTCTCGAGCGGATTGGCGTAGAAATAATCGGTCCCCTCGCGCGACAGGCCGCTCAGCGCCCCGTTGTAGAGCGCGCGCTCCATCACGTCGGCATAGGCGCCGTCGAGATCGAGATGCAGCATCCGCTGCGCCCAGAAGACGAGCGCGACCGAAGCGCAGGTCTCGGCGTAGGCGGTTTCGTTGGGCAGGTCGTAGGGCTCGGTGAAGCCTTCGTTGCTCTCCTTCGGTCCGAGCCCGGCGGTCACGTACATCTGCGCCGTCGTCACGTCGCGCCACAGCGCTTCGCAGGCGCGCTTGAGGCGGGCGTCGCCGAGCTCGAGCGCGAGATCGGCCATCGCCGAGGCCATATACATCGCGCGCACCGCGTGGCCGACCATCTTGGTCTGCTCGCGCACCGGCAGGTGCGACTGGTTGTATTCGTAGGTTCCCGCCCAAAAGGCGGCCGGGTCTTCGCCGCGCGCGATCGCTTCCTCGGTGAAATAATGCGGCTGACGGCCACGCTCGTCGATGAAATAGGCGGCGAGATCGAGGCGGCGGCGGTCGCCGGTCAGCCGATAGAGCTTGACGAGCGCCAGCTCGATTTCCTGGTGGCCGTCATAGCCGCGCTTCTGGCCGGGGCTCCGCCCGAAGGTCGCGGCGATGTGGTCGAGGTAGCGCTCCATGACGTCGAGGAAGCGCCGCCGGCCGGTGGCGCGGAAGTAAGCGATCGCGCCTTCGAGCAGATGGCCGGCGTTGTAGAGCTCGTGGTTGTCGCGCAGATTGGTCCAGCGCTTGTCGGGCTCGCGCCCGTTGTACCAGCAGTTGAGATAGCCGTCGGACGACTGGGCGCGCGCGAGGTCGTCGACGATCGCGTCGATCTTCGCCTCGATGTCGGCGTCGCGGCGATGCGACAGCGCATAGCTCGCCGCCTCGATCCATTTGCCGATGTCGGAGTCCCAGAAGATCTGCGTGGTGAAATTGTGCTTATTGCGCGGGATCGTCAGCGGCGGAACGGGCTTGGGGAGCTTTAGCGAGGCGAGGATGCCGGTCTCCTTGAGCTTGGCGTGCTGGCTCGGAATCGTGCGCGTGAGCACGGTGTCGAGCCGCTCGCGCCAGAACGGGCCGGTCACCGCCACATCGGCGAAGGGGAGCGGTGAATAGGATCGGTCGGTCATGGGCTCCTCTCAGGCGGCGGCGGGTCCGCGCGCTCCG
Source organism: Roseiarcus sp. (assembly GCF_049514155.1). Lineage (GTDB taxonomy): Bacteria > Pseudomonadota > Alphaproteobacteria > Rhizobiales > Beijerinckiaceae > Roseiarcus. The sequence goes on from NZ_JBEKVH010000066.1 coordinate 2,602, forward strand.
CAGGAAGCGCGAACGACCAGCGAGCAGGGCAAGCGGCGCACCCCGGCGAGCGCGCCGCCGGCGATCATCTCGATGAGCGCGGCGCCCGCTTCCCCGCCGAGCGCGCCGAGGTTCATGTCGACGCTGGTGAGCGGCGGGCGCGTCGCCTCAGTCATCACGTTCCAGTTGTCGAAGCCGACGATCGCGACGTCGTCGGGCACGCGGAGGCCCTTTTCCCTCAGCGCCTCGACCGCGCCGCGGGCGATCTGGTCGTTGCCGCAGAAGAGGGCGTCCGGCGCGCCGCGGCCGCGGGCGAACAGCGTCTCGACCGCCTCGCGTCCCCAGCCCTCCGACCAGCGGCCCGAGAGACAGTCAGCGTCCTCGGCCGGAAGTCCCGCTTCGTTCAAACCCGCGCGCCAGCCTTTCTCGCGCAGCAGCACCGCTTCGAAATGCCTCGGACCGGTGATGTGGGCGATGCGCCGGCGGCCGAGCTTGGCGAGGTGGCCGGCGGCGAGTTTCGCGCCGCCTTCGTCGTCGGGCAGCAGGCAGAGCGCGTCCGGATCGTCGACATGGGAAAACACGTAGACGACGGGGAGGCCGCGCACGGCGGGGACGATCGGCGCGCGCTTGTCGACGCGCCGGGCTGTGACGATCAGTCCGTCGACCCGCTTGCCGAGCAGCTGTTCGATGTGCCGGCGCTCGCGTGCGGGATCGTCGGTCGCGTTGCACATGAAGACGGCGATGCCGTGATCGAACAGACGCCGCTCGAGCGCCTCGACGATCGGAAAGGTGAAGCGGCCGAAACTGTCGGTCGACAGGATGCCGACGGTCATGGAGCGCGCGCGATGCAAGCTCTGGGCGAGATCGTTCGGGCGATAGTCGAGCGTCTTGGCGGCGCTGAGCACCTTGGCCCGCGTCTCGGCGCTGAGGCGGCCGCCGGCGTTCATCGCCTTGGAGGCCGTGCCGACCGATACGCCGGCGAGCCGCGCAACGTCGCGAAGGGTTCGCGCGCCGGGCGCAGGCGTGTCGTCGGGGGGCAGATCGTTCATTTGACGGCGCCCGAAAGCAGACCGGAGATGTAATAGCGCTGCAGCGCGAGATAGACGACGAGGCATGGGATGATCGACAGGACGATGCTCGCCTGCAGCGCCCCCCAGTCGACCGCGCCGTGATCGCCTGTCCGCACGCTGACCAGCAGAATCGGCACGGTGAAAGAGAATTCGCGGTTCATGAAGACCAGCGCGGCGAGGAACTCGTTCCACGAATTGATGAAGGCGAACAGCGCGACGGTGACCAGGCCCGGGACGGCGAGCGGCAGGAAAATATAAGTGAGTCGCCGCGAGGCGGAGCAGCCGTCGATCATCGCCGCCTCTTCGATCTCGCGCGGAACGGCCTCGAAGGCGTTGCGCATCAGATAGACCGAAAACGGCAGCTGCAGGATCGTGTGGACGATCGCCAGCCCGATGCGGCTGTCGACCAGCCCGAACTTGGCGAAATCGAGATAGAGCGGGGTCAGAAGCGCCTGATAGGGGATCATCATCGGCGCCAGCAGAAAGAGGAACGCGATCTCCTTGCCGTAGGTCGAGAAACGGGCGAGCCCGTAGCCCGCCGGGGCCGCCAGTGCGACGCAGGCGAGGATCGTCATCAGCGCCACCAGGGTCGAATTGGCGACATAGGTCGCCAGACCCGCCTGATAGCCGGCGACCTTGAGATAGTTCTGCAGGCTGAAGGTTTGCGGCAGGTAATGGGGCGCCGACGAGGCCTCGGTCGGCGTTTCGATCGAGGCGAAGAAGGAGAACACGAGCGGCGCGGCCATGATCGCCATGACCGCGACGCACGCCGCGACGGCGAGATAGGCCGACGGCGGCGTGCGCCGCCTGCGGCGCGGCGCGAGCGCGCCGATCTCGGAGGCGATCGCCGCCGCGCTCATGCCGCCTCGCTGCGCACGGTCAGCGCGATCTGCAGCGCCGACAAGACAAGGATGACCAAGGTCAACACGACCGACAGCGCCGAGCTGTAGCCGAGTTTGAACGACACGAACGAGTTCTGATAGATCCAGTACACCGCGGTGAAGGTCTGTCCGCGCGGCGCGCCGGACGTCATGATGTAGAACTGGTCGAAGGCGAGCATCGAGCCGATCGCGCTGACCAGCGTCGTCAGCAACAGGATCCGCCGCGTCAGCGGCAGAATGACCAGGCGAACCCGGCTCCAGTAGCTGGCGCCGTCCATGATCGCGGCCTCGACGATGTCGGGATTGATCGCCTGGATCCCCGACACGAACAGCACCATGCCGAAGCCGACGACCTTCCAGGTAATCGAGATCACAACGGCCCAGAAGGCGAGATCGGCGGAGACGAACCAGACGATCGGCTCCTTGAGCACATGGAGATCGACCAGCAGCTTGTTGAACAGCCCGACCTGCTCGTCGAGCAGCCAGAACCACAGCAGGCTCGAGCTCGACAGGCCGATGATCACCGGCACGAACACGATCGTGCGCGTCAGGCGTTTGAGCGGCGTGTTGTCGAATGTCAGCAGCGCCAGCGCATAGCCGAGGCCCATCAGGATCGGGGTGAGGACGATCGTGTATTGGACGGTGAACGCCAGCGCGCGCCAGAAACTGGAGTCGCGCCAGATACGCAGATAGTTCTCGAAGCCGACGAAGCGACCGCCGCCGAGCAGCGACCGGTCGGTCAGCGACGTGAATGCGAGCTGACCGAGCGGAATGAGCACGAATACGGCGACGAACAGCAGGGCGGGCCCGATGAAGAGCCAGCCCTGCAATCGCCTCGAGCGTTGCGCTCGCATGATCCGTCGCCTCTTTGGAGCGTTGACCCGACGCTCACTCGCTGGCGATGTCCTTCATCTTTTGGCGCGCCTCTTTGATCGCGCCGTCGACGTCGCCGTCGAAAATAGCGCGCTGCAACATGTTGATCCAGGGGCTAGAGTCGGAGTTGACCATGTCGGCGAAATGATAGACCCACGGCACGTAGCCGACGCCGATCGCCTTGGCGGTGACGACGACGCGCGGATCGGCGGCAAAATATTTGTTGTCGGCGAGCGCCGGACGCGACGGCAGGATGTTGTTCTTGGCCAGGCCCTCGAGTTGGGCTTCGTCGGTCAGCTCCCAGGCGATGAACGCCTTGGCGATAGCGAGGTGCTTTGAGCCCTTGGGGATCGCGACGACGTCGCCGCCGACGAACGAGGACACTTGGCCTTCCTTCACGCCGGGCAGGAAGGTCACGCCGAAGCTCATGTTCGGCGCGTCGTGCTTGAGCTCGGCAAGCAGGAAGCCGCCGGTGCCCTGGATGCCGATCTTGCCGGTCTTGAAGATCGAAGCGAAATTCGCGCCGCTGTCGGCCTGGGCGCTCTTGGGGATCAGCCCTTCGTTCCACATCTCTTTGAACTGTTCGAGCACTTGCTTGACGCCGTCGCCGGTCAGCGCGTCGTCGTCGCCGCTGGCGGGCAGAATTTTGGAGCCCGCCGCCACCATCATCGGCGAGGTGGTGAAGATGTTGCAGCCGGGGCAGGCGCCGGAGAAATAGAAGCCGTAGATGTCGGGGCCGAGCGCGCGGATCTTCTTCGCGTCGTCATGGATCTCGCCGATCGTGCGCGGCGGCTTGTCCGGGTCGAGGCCGGCCTGCTTGAACAGGTCCTTGTTCCACACCAGGATCGAGACGTCGGGGGTGAAGCCGGCGCCGTAGAGCTTGCCCTGGTAGGTGGCGATGTCGACATAGGCCTTGGCGACGGAAGCGAAGTTCGGATCGGCCTTCAATTCGGCGGTGAGGTCTTCGAGGAAGCCGGCCTTCATGAAATCCGGCATGTAGATGAGGTCGAAGGACACCAGGTCGGGAACCTCGTTCGCCTGAACGCCGGTGGCGAGCTTGGTGACCATCTGAGTGTCGGGGATCGTGGTCAGCTCGATCTTGTCGGCATGGGTCGAATTCCAGAGGTCGACCAGGTGGGCGGCGGCGTTGGTGCCGCTGGCGCGCACCCACATGGTCAGATTGTCGGCGAAAGCGCTGGAGGCGAAGGCCACACTCCCCAACAAGAGTGCGGCGAGCGCGGCGCAGGTAGACCGCTTGGTCATGGCGTTTCTCCCGGGAAAATTCGAGGACGGTTCGCTCTCGAAAAAAGCCTCCCAGTCATTTGGGAAAAGCTTTTCCCAACAAATGTAGCGCCGCCGCCGCGCGCCGGCAAGATCGGGATTTCCGACCCGGCGGGGCAAGGCGCCGCAGGGCGCGGATGCGCTTGCCTTGGCGAGATTATGAAGCTAATTCAATGCGTTAAAAAAGAGAGACCAGACCCCGCGTTCGGCGCGGCGCGCGTTGGTAGGGCGTCTGTCGCGCCGATCTGGCGGGGGCGCGGCGCGTTTGGCGCGCCGACCGCGTCAGGCGGGCTTGGCGGCGAGGCCTCGCCCGGCTGAGGACCGGCATTTCGCCGCCCTAGGCGCTTCGCGACGGGTCGAGCAGGCGGTCGAGGATCGTTTCTTCCAGCCGGCCGAACGCGGGCGAGCCGCGCAGGCGCGGCCGTGGCAGGGCGACGTCGAGGTCCAGCGCGACGGCGCCGTCTTCGATCAGCACGATGCGATCGGCGAGCGTGACCGCCTCGGCGACGTCGTGGGTGACCAGCAAGGCGGCAAAACCCTCGCGCCGCCACACCGCTTCGAGCAGCGACTGCATCTCGATCCGCGTCAGCGCGTCGAGCGCGCCGAGCGGTTCGTCGAGCGCGAGGAAGCGCGGTCGGCTGACCAAGGCCCGCGCCAGAGCGACGCGCTGCCTCTGGCCGCCCGACAGAGTGGCCGGCCAGTCGACGGCGCGGTCGGCGAGGCCGACCGCCGCGAGCGCGTCGAGCGCCCGCCGCCGCGCGTTCGGCTCGCGCCGTCGCGTGCCGAGGCCGACTTCGACGTTGGCGATGACGTTCGCCCACGGCAGCAGCCGCGGCTCCTGGAACATCACGCGCGGAACGACGGTCGCGCCGCCCTCGAAGTCGATCGCGCCGGCGTCGGGCGCGTCGAGCCCGGCGATCAGACGTAGCAGCGTGCTCTTGCCGCAGCCGCTGCGGCCGATGATGGCGACGAACGCGCCGGCGGCGACGTCGAAGTCGAGCCCGCGCAGCACCTTCTTGTCGCCGAACGCCTTGACGATTCCGCGCAACGTGAGCGGCGCGGCCGGCGCGCTGACGGCGGCGCGGCGGGAGGAAGCGGCTTCAGCAGGCGTCATGAGCGTCAATCTCCGTGCAGGGTCGGCCGCCAGGCGAGGCAGGCGCGCTCGAGCGCGCGCACGATCGCGTCGGCGAGCTTGCCGAGCAGCGCGTAGATCGCGATCGCCAGCACGACGACGTCGATCTGCATGAATTCGCGCGCCTGCATCGCCATGTAGCCGACCCCCGACTGCGCCGCGATGGTCTCGGCGACGATCAGGGTCAGCCACATGACGCCGAGCGCGTAGCGCAGGCCGACGAAGATCGAGGGCAGGGCGCCGGGGAGGATGACGCGGCGGAACAGCTCGAAAGGCCGCATGCCGTAGCTCTTCGCCATCTCGACCAGCTGCGGGTCGACCGAACGCACGCCGTGCAGCGTGTTGGCGTAAATGGGGAAGAACACCCCGAGCGCGACGAGGAACAGCTTCGCCGCCTCGTCGATGCCGAACCAGACGATGACGAGGGGAATCAGTGCGAGGTGAGGGATGTTGCGCGCCATCTGCAGGGTCGTGTCGGTCAGGCGGTCGCTCACCCGCGTGAGGCCGTTGGCGAGCCCAAAGCCGAAGCCGATCGCGCCGCCGACGACGAGCCCGGCGAAGGCGCGCAGGAAACTGACCTCGACATTGCGCGGCAGCTCGCCCGACAGCGTGAGGCGCCAGCCTGCGGCGAGAACGGCGATCGGCGAGGGCAGCAGCGAATCCGGCAGCCAGCCAAGCGACGCGCTGGCCTGCCAGACGACGACGAGCAGCGCTGGGGCGATCCAGCCGATTGCCGGAGCGAGAGGACGCCTGAGGTCGAGGCGAGGCGCGATCCGCGCCATTCGCAACGGTCGCCGCAGGCTGGTGACGGCGTCGGCCATGGGGTCGTTCCGCACTTGGTCGAGAGGATCTCGGCCGCCGCAGGAGGCGCGCGACGGCCGCCGACGCTCAGGATTACTCGGCGGCGATCGCCGGCTTGAACGCGCCGACGCCGAACTCGCCGGGCGCCGTGCCGTGGTTGAAGCGATTCGCTTCGCCGATCCCGAGTTCCGGAAACAGGAGCTCGCCGACCTTGTAGGCTTCTTCGAGATGGGGGTAGCCGGAGGCGATGACGGTCTCGATTCCGAGCGCTTGATATTCGCGCAGGCGCGCCGCGACCGTCTTGGGGTCGCCGACCAGTGCCGTGCCGGCGCCGCGGCGAACGAGGCCGATGCCGGCCCACAGATTGGGCGCGATCTCGAGCCCGTCGCGCCGGCCGCTGTGGTGGAGCGCGGTCATCCGCCGCTGCCCGACCGAATCGGAGTCTTCGGCGAATTTCTTCTGCGCTGCGGCGATCGCCTCGTTGGAGAGGTTGGCGATCAGCTTGTCAGCGACGGCCCAGGCGTCCGCCTCGGTTTCGCGCACGATGAGATGAAGACGGATGCCGAACTTGACCGTGCGGCCGCGCGCTGCCGCCCGCGTCCGCACCGCCTCGATCTTTTCGGCGACCTCAGCCGGCGGTTCGCCCCAGGTCAGGTAGACGTCGACCTGATCGGCGGCGAGATCGAGCGCTGGCTCGGACGACCCGCCAAACCAGATCGGCAGTTTGGGCTGCACGGTCGGGAACAACAGCCGCGCGCCCTTCACCTGCACGTAACGGCCCGAATAGTCGACCGTCTCGCCAGCGAGCAGTCGGCGATAGACAGTCAGGAATTCGGCCGCATGGGCGTAGCGGTCGTCATGAGAAAGGAAGATGCCTTCGCTGGCGAGTTCCCTAGGGTCGCCGCCGGCGACGACGTTGACCAGGAAGCGGCCGTTGCTGATGCGGTCGAGCGCCGCGGTCTGGCGGGCGAAATGGGTTGGAGTCGCGAGGCCGGGCCGCAACGCGGCGAGGAAACGCAGCCGCTCGGTGTGGGAAGCGAGCGCGGCGGCGACGATCCACGGGTCCTCGCAGTGCGAGCCGACCGGGATCAGCGCGCCGCCGAAGCCGAGGCGGTCGGCCGCCTGGGCGATCTGCTTGAGATAGGAGAAGTCCGCTGGCCGCGCGCCCTTGTCGCTGCCGAGGTAGGCGCCGTCGCCGCTGACGGGAATGAACCAGAAGACGTCCAGTGGCTTGTTCGATTCGCTCATGATCGGACCTCGCGCGTGTCGTGGGGTTTCAGGCGCTCTGTTTCCAGAACCAGACGATGTCGCGCACGACGATCGGCGCCGGGATCAGGCCAAGCCTCTGGAAGCGGTCGGCGACCGCCTGCTGCTGAGCGATCACCGCGTCAGTCAGCGGCCCGAAACTGAATTCGGCGCGGTCGACCGAGCGCTTCTGCGCCGCGATGTCGACGCCGCTCGCCTCCGCCCAAAGCGCCGCGGTCTCGTCGCGATGATCGCCCGCCCACGCGGTCGCCTTGGCGATCTCTTCGTTGACGGCGGCGACGACGTCGGCGTGCTTGGCGAGGAAATCGCGGTTGGCGAGGAAGAAGCTGTTTTGCGTCGTCGCCTTGGGGTCGATCGGCAGCGGCCGCGCCTTCTGCCTCAACTCGGCGATAGCGTAGAACGGGTCCCAGATCGACCAAGCGTCGATCGCGCCGCGCGAGAACGCCGAGGCGGCGTCGGCCGGCGCGAGATAGACGGGCTCGATGTCGGCCCACGGTATGTTCGCGCTTTCGAGCGCCGAGACGAGCAGATTGTGCGCGCTCGAGCCCTTGGCGACGCCGATCTTCTTGCCCTTGAGATCGGCGAGAGTCTGGGCCGGGGAATCGGCGGGGACGACGATCGCCTGGCCGTAGCCGCGCGCCGGAATGACGGCGACATAGACAATGGCGGCGCGCGCGGCCTGGGCGAAGATCGGCGGCGCGTCGCCGGTGTAGCCGTAATCGACGGCGCCGGCGTTGACCGCTTCCAGCAGAGGCGGGCCGAAGGCGAATTCGACCCATTTGACCGTCACGCCCTGCGGCTCGAAGCGCTGCTCGAGGCGTTTTTGCGCTTTCACCACCAGCGGGATGGCGGTCTTCTGGTAGCCGATCCTGAGTTCGCGCGGCGCGTCGGCGCGGGCCGGCGTCGCGCCTGCGACCGCCAGCGAGGCGGACGCGATCAGAAACTCTCGCCGATTCATCGTAAACCCCTTGTATTTCAAGTGGCCCGGCCATTCGGCGCTTGCCTCGTGACCATTAATGCAGTATATCTATAAAAATTGTCAACTAGCAAATTCGAGGCGCACATGACACGAAGCTTCGGAGCCGTCTCGCTGACGATCGGGCGAATCTCCCGCGCGCGCGCCGCGGCATGGCGGCGATTCGGCGCCTGGGGCGGGAAAATCGTCGCCGCGCTGCGAGATCCCGAGCCTCAGTCGCCGGAAGACTACGAGCGCGAATTGCGCGAGCGCGTCTTCCATCCGCCGCAGGCGTGACGTCGCCAAGCGCGCCAGGCCCGCAGACGAACGACGAGGAGCTTTGCATGACGGTGATGGCGGCCATCGACGCTTTTCGCCGACCTTCTCCAAGCGGTTCGGCGCCAGCCGAGACTGACGTCGACGCGTTTCGCGCCGCCATGCGTCAGTTCGCGAGCGGCGTTTGCCTCGTCGCCCACAGCGTCGGCGGCGCGCCTGCCGGCATGACCGCGACCGCGATCGCGTCGCTGTCGCTTGTTCCGCCGACGCTGATCGTCTGTCTCAATCGCGCTTCGTCGACTTACGCGGGCCTCGCGCCCGGCGTTGCTCTCGGCGTCAGCGTGCTCGGCGCCGATCATCGCGAGCTCGCCGAGCGTTTCGCCGGCCGGACCGGCGAAGAGGGCGTCGAGCGCTTTCGCGAGGGCCGCTGGCTGATCCCGCCGAGCGGCGCGCCGCTGTTGTCGGATGCGCTGGCCACGTTCGAATGCGACGTCGAAGCCGTCGTCGAACGCCACACCCACGCGATCGTCATCGGCCGCGTCAAGCGCGCCGCGACGAGCGCCGGCGGCGGCGCGCTCGTCTACTGGCGCGGCGGCTACGATCAATTGGGCTGGAGCGACGACGAGCTGTCGCGCGCGACCGGCCGTCTGCCGCAAGGCGCGCGCCGCTGAGGCGAGGTCGCGTCGGACGGCGGCGCCCGATAGGGACTCGGGTTCGGAACGTCCAGCCGACGCGCGCCGTCACCGTCTGGACGTTGTTGTGGATGTCGGCGCTGAGCGGCGAGCTTTCTGCGCATCGCAGAGTCATTCCCCGCCAAGCTGACGCCGAGTTGCGCGGCGGGCGGGATTGACAGCCGTCGCGCACTGCGCCCCATTGCGCGTTCACGGCTTTGTCCGGCTGCTCGGCCCAGGCTTCGACGCGCCGCCCCGCCGCTCGCCGCTTGCCGCGGCGCGCCGGCGCGGGCGGGCGCGCGTGGGCCGGCGAGGTCCCGCAATCCCCCAGACGAAAGGCGAAACGATGCTGAAGCTCAACGACCCGTCGCTGTTGCGCGACCGCGCCTACATCGGCGGCGTCTGGACCGAGGCGGCGAATCGCAAGCCGGTCCATAATCCGGCCAACGGCGCGCTGATTACCGAGGTCGCCGACGTCGGCGTCGCCGGCGCGCGGGCGGCGATCGACGCCGCCGCGGCGGCGTTTCCCGCCTGGTCGGCCAAGACCGCGCGCGAGCGCTCGGCGATTTTGCTCGAATGGAACCGCCTGATGCTCGCCAACGCCGACGATCTCGCGCGCATCCTGACCGCCGAGATGGGCAAGCCGTTCGCCGAGGCGCGGGGCGAGATCCTCTATGGCGCGAGCTTCGTCGAATGGTTCGCCCAGGAGGCGCGGCGGGTCTACGGCGACGTGATTCCCGGCCACCTCGCCGACAAGCGCATCCTCGTCCTCAAGCAGCCGATCGGCGTCGCGGCGGCGATCACGCCGTGGAACTTCCCCAACGCGATGATCGCGCGCAAGGTCGGGCCCGCATTGGCCGCCGGCTGCACGTTTGTCTCGCGCCCGGCGGAGCTGACGCCGCTGTCGGCTCTGGCGATGGCGGCGCTCGGCGAGCGCGCCGGCATTCCCGCCGGCGTCTTCAACGTCGTCACCAGCGCCGACTCTTCCGGCGTCGGCCAGGAATTCTGCGCCAATCCGAAAGTGCGCAAGCTCTCGTTCACCGGCTCGACGCGCGTCGGCTCGATCCTGATGCGCCAGGCCGCCGACGGGATCAAGAAGCTCAGCCTCGAGCTCGGCGGCAACGCGCCGTTCATCGTCTTCGACGACGCCGATCTCGACCAGGCGGTCGAGGGCGCGCTGATCGCCAAGTTCCGCAACGCCGGCCAGACCTGCGTCTGCGCCAACCGCATCTATGCGCAGCGCGGCGTGTTCGAGGCGTTCGCCGACAAACTCGCCACCGCGGTCGCCAAGCTGAAGGTCGGCGACGGGGCCGAGCCCGGGGTGCAAATCGGTCCGCTGATCTCCCCCGCTGCGCTCGCCAAGGTCGAAGCCCATATCGCCGACGCGCTCGCGCACGGGGCCAAGGCGGCGGTCGGCGGCAAGCGTCATCCCGCCGGCGCGTTGTTCTATGAACCGACCGTGCTCGTCGGCGCCGACGCAACGATGAGGCTCGCGCGCGAGGAGACCTTCGGCCCGGTCGCGCCGCTGTTCGCCTTCGACACGGTCGAGGACGTGATCGCGATGGCCAACGACACCGAATTCGGCCTCGCCTCCTATTTCTATGCGCGCGACCTCTCTCGGGTGTGGAAAGTGGCGGAGGCGCTCGAATACGGCATGGTCGGCGTCAACACCGGCCTGATCTCGACCGCCGAGGCGCCGTTCGGCGGCGTCAAGGCGTCGGGAATCGGTCGCGAAGGATCGAAATACGGCATCGACGAATATCTGACGCTCAAATATGTCTGCCTGTCGATCTAAGCGCGCGCGCTCGCCGCGGCCGCTAATTGTCGTCGAGCGTCGGCGCCCTGTCGGCGAGATCGAGGAACAGGCCGAGACACAGCAGCCACAGGGTTGCGACAGCGATCATCGCCGTCTCTCTACGTTCGCGCTCATTCGGCGGCGACGCGCGCAGCGCGGGCGCGCGGCGGTTCGCGACGTGCGCCGGCGCGGGCGATGCTGAATCGGCCGGTCAACCGGTCGAGTTCGTTCGCCTGCGCGGCGAGCGCGCGCGCGGCGGCGGTCGTCTGCTGCGCCATTTCAGCGTTGTGCTGGGTCGTCTGATCCATCTGCGATACGGCGCGATCGACCTGTTGCAGCGCGTTCGCCTGCTCCTCGGCGCTGGCGGCGATGGCGGAGACGACGTTGTCGATCTCGACGACCTGAGCGACGATCCGTTCCAGCGCCTTGCCAGTCTGCCCGACGAGGTCGACGCCGAGACCGACCTGGGTCGCCGAAGACGAAATGAGGCCTTTGATCTCCTTGGCCGCTTCGGCCGAGCGTTGCGCCAGCGCGCGCACTTCCGAGGCGACGACCGCAAAGCCTCGCCCCGCGTCGCCAGCGCGCGCCGCCTCGACGCCGGCGTTGAGCGCCAGCAAATTGGTCTGGAACGCAATCTCGTCGATGACGCCGATGATGCGCACGATGTGCTTCGACGATTGCTCGATGCCGCCCATCGCCGCGATCGCCTGCCGGACGATCTCACCGCTGCGCTCGGCGTCGCCCTTGGCCGCCGACACGACCTTGTGGGCGGCGCCGACGACTTGGGCCGTCTTCTTCACCGTGCCAGTGATCTGGTCGACCGCCGCCGCGGTTTGCTCCAAGTTCGTCGCCTGGCCCTCGGTGCGGGTCGACAATTCGTCGATCGCGCCGGAAATCTGATCGGCGCCGCCGCGGATCGTCGCCACGACCTCGACGATGGCGCCCATCGCCGAATGCAACGCCTCGGCGGCGGCGTTGAAGTCGAGGCGCAGCCGGTCGGCCTCCTCGTGCAGCTCGGTTTCGACCCGCGCGACGAGGTCGCCTGTGGCGAGTTCGGCGAGGCCGGCGCCGAGCGCGGCGACGACCGTCTCCAGTCGCTCGGCGGCGCGCGCGCGCTCGGCGGCGATCGCCGCCTCGGCTTCCTTGACCGCAGTCAGGTCCTGCAGCGTCTCGACGACGCCGACGAGGGCGCCGGTCGAATCGCGCACCAGGTCGGCGTCGATCGCCAGATAGACGCGCGCGCCGCGCGGCAGGTCGCACCAGTTCTTGGCTTCCAGGCGGTCGCTGCGGCCGCCATCGCCCTGCGCGGCGTAGAGCGAGCTGACTTTCGCCGCGCCGCCCTCGAGCGCGAGATCGGCCAAGCACGGACGCGCGGCGAGGTAGAAGCCCTTCCAATGGTCCTTGGTGCCGATGACCTTGGCCGCCTCGAGGCCGGTCAAGCGGGCGCAGGCGTCGTTCCACACTGCAACGCGGCCGTCGCGATCGAGGACGAAGGTCGCCACCGCCATTTCGTCGATGATCCGCGCCGCGTGCCGGCTGAGGTCGGGCCTATCGCCGCCGGCCTTACCCTTGCGGGGCCTGCGGATCGCGGCGATCGCCTGCCTGAAGCCGGAAAGAACCATGCCCGGAGTCCTCGCTGAGCCCGACCGCTGGAACGCAACGACGCTGCGAGACCCCGGCGACCGGCCGCGACGCGATCGTCTCGCCGCTGTCCGCTCCCTCTTGGACGCCGCCTGGCCGCTTGCGCGACGTCTGGGCGAGCGACAGCGATCGCTAGCGGGCGGAGCTTGCCTCAGACTGACGAGGGTCCCTGCGACGCTGGAACCCGCGGCAAAGCGGCGCGCCGACGTGGGCGCGCGCGGGCGCGCGCGGCCTGCGCAAGCCGGTAAAATCATTGTGAGCACAAAGATTTGGCTTTGCTTGGGGGTCGCAGGGGCGCCCCTGCTGGGCGCAATGCTGCAATGCGAACGGCGCGATTGCGGACCGACGCCGTTTGTGGCAAGAGCCCGCTCGCTCAACGAATCTCACGAGGCGGAATGTCGTTTTTCACCAGCAACCGATTTCAGGACCGTCAGGCCGCCGCCGCCGAGGCGCGCAAAGCGATGGCGGAAAAGTTTCTTTCCCGCCCGAAATACGACCCCAACGATCCGGCAGTGAAGGAACGCGAGGCCAAGCGCCGCGCTGTTCTTGAAGCGCGCGCGGCGCGCGAGGTGGAGCGTGAGCGCCGCCGCGCCGAGGCCGCCGCGGCCGAAGCGGCGAGGCTCGCCGCGGAGGAGGCCGCTCGTATCGAGGCTGTGCGCCAGGAGGCGCTTGCGCGCGACGCGGCCGAAAACGCCCGTCGCGCGGAAGAGGAGCGGCTCGAATACGAGCGCAAGCTCGATCGCGACGCGCGCTACGCCGCCCGCAAGGAGCGCAAGAAGAAGGCCAAGAGCCCCTTCGAGCGCTACCGCTGAGTCCTTTGTTGATCGCCGGTCGCGACTGGGGCAAATAGGGCCCCGAGTCGGCGAATGCGGCTTTTTTCATTGGGACAGCGGTCGAATGGCGAAACCTTTCCGGGTCGGCCTCGCGGGCGTGGGCACGGTCGGCGGGGCCTTGGCCCGCCTTCTGCAGCGGCGGCGCGAAGACCTGACTGCGCGCGCCGGACGCGACATCGCCATCGTCGCGGTCAGCGCGCTCAGCCGGAGCGAATGCGGCCCCGGCCTGGAGCAGGCCGCGTTCTACAACGATGCGACAGCGCTCGCCGCAACCGCCGATATCGACGTGTTCGTCGAAGCGATCGGCGGCGCGGATGGGCCGGCCTATGCCGCGGCGCGCGCGGCGCTGTCGCGCGGTCTGCCGATGGTGACGTCCAACAAGGCGATGATCGCCGCCCACGGCCTCGAACTGGCTGCGCTCGCCGAATCGAACGGCGCGGCGCTCGCCTTCGAGGCGGCGGTCGGCGGCGGCATTCCGGTCATCAAGACCCTGCGCGAAGGCCTGGCGGGCAACGAGGTGCGCCGCGTGTCGGGCATTCTCAACGGCACCTGCAATTACATCCTGTCGCGCATGGAAAGCGACGGCCTGTCGTTCGACGCCTGCCTCGCCGCGGCGCAGAAGCTCGGCTACGCCGAAGCCAATCCGACCTTCGACATCGGCGGCTTCGATACCGCCCACAAGATCGCCATTCTCGCTTCGCTCGCCTTCGGCACCAGGATCGACGCCGACGCCGTTTCGATTGAGGGCATCGAGTCGATCACGCTCGCCGACCTCGCCGCCGCCGACGAACTCGGCTACCGCATCAAGCTGCTCGGCGTCGCCGAGCGCACCGCCAAGGGCGTCGAGCAGCGCGTCCATCCGACCATGGTCGCCAAGTCCGAGCCGTTGGCGCAGACCATGGGCGTGCTTAACGCGGTGTCGATCGACGGCGACGCGATCGGCGCGCTGACGCTGGTCGGACCGGGGGCGGGCGGCGACGCCACCGCTTCGGCGGTCGCCGCCGACATCTGCGACATCGCCCGCGGTCACGTCGGGCTGGCGTTCGGCCGGCCGGTCGCCGCGCTGGTCGAGGCCGAGCGCGTGCCGATGCAGCGCCACGAGGGCGGCTATTACGTGCGCATGTCGGTCGTCGACCGGCCCGGCTCAGTGGCGGTGATCGCCAAGCGAATGGGCGAGCGCAGCATCTCGCTCGAAGCGATCATGCAAAAGCGCTCGGACGTGGGCGCGCCGGCGAGCGAGTTCGTGCCGGTGGTGCTGATCACCAAAGCCACCACCGAAGCCTCGATCCGCGAAGCGCTGGATCTGGCGGTCGCCGACGGCGTCGTGCGCGAAAAGCCACAGGTGATCCGCATCGAGCGCGCCTAGCGCGGGTCGAGCAGGCCGAACAGGCTCACCAGCGCGACGACCGCCGCGCCGAGGACGACCTCGGCGACGCAGCTGCGCGTCAACGCACGCCGCGCCGCGCCGTCAGGCGCCAGTCGCGGCGAGAGGACGTAGCGGTTGAACAGCGCCAACGCAATCATCGTCGCGACCAGAACGAGCTTGGCGGCGAGCAGCAGGCGATAGGGCGTCGCCGGCGCAAGCGCGCCGAGGCCGCTGGTCAGCGCGACATTGGCGACGCCGGTGAGCACGACAATCGCGACGTCGAACTGGCCCCAGAACGAGAACCGCCTCATCGCCGTCACCGCGCCCGCGCTTAGATTCGGGTCGCAATAGGCCTTGAGGCAGAGCGCGAACATCGGCAGGCCGCCCAGCCACGCCGCCGTCGCCAGCAGATGCGTCGCGTCGTTGGCGCGATGGAGCACTCCGACGGCGCCGGCCTGCATTGCCGCATGGTCGACGAGACCGAGGCTCGCCAGCAGCAGCGCCGCGCCGAGGAGGAGCGCGAGGGTCGGACCGCCGCGGCCGAGCGCCAGCGCCACGACGAGCGCGGCGGCGAGAACAAGCCGCCACAGCCACACGGCGCCAAAGTCCGTATCGGTTAGGACCGCGCTGATCGACCCGAGATCGAAGAACGCGCTCCAGTCGCCAACCATCGACGCAGATTCGAGCGCAAGCCAAACGACCGCGCTGAGCGCTGCGGCAGGAATCGCCGCCGCCGCGATTGCGCGCGTCGCCGGTCGAAGCGCATGCGCGAGATCGGGCGGCGTCAGCGCCACGACGAAGGCCGTCGCGCCGAACAGCGTCATCGCCGCGGCGAAATGGGCGAAGCGGCAGAGGGCGAGGGCGGTCTCCACGCCGCGCGATCTGACGGCGTCGCCGCCGCTGGCGGCTACATCCCC
The DNA here is from genome assembly GCF_049514155.1 of Roseiarcus sp. Classification (GTDB taxonomy): domain Bacteria; phylum Pseudomonadota; class Alphaproteobacteria; order Rhizobiales; family Beijerinckiaceae; genus Roseiarcus. The sequence continues at coordinate 18,339 of NZ_JBEKVH010000066.1, forward strand.
TTCATCCCCTTCATGTCCATGCCCTTCATGTCGCCGCTGGCGGCGCCGACGCCGACGACCGGGAAATCGACCGTGACTGCGCCGGCGTGTTCGAAGGTCAGCGTCAGCTTGGCGGTCTCGCCCTTGACCAAGGGATGCTTCAGGCCGGTCAGCATGATGTGGTAGCCGCCGGGCGCGAGCTTGACGTCGCCATGGGCGGGGATCGCCAGGCCGTCCTTCAGCTCTTGCATCTTCATCACGTTGCCCTGCATCGACATCTGATGAATCTCGACATTGGCGAAATCAGCCGAGCCGCCGGTCAGCTTGTCGGCCTCGCCTCCGCCGTTGCGGATTTCGAGATAGGCGGCGCCGACATCAGCCCCTCTTGGCGTCGCGCGCGCCCACGGCTTCTCGATCGTCAGGTCGCCCGCTTTGATTCCTTCAGCGAGCGCGGGGACGGCGACGAGCGACAGCGCGAGCGCGAGCGCCGCGGCGATGGCGTGAAATCGAGTCATGGTTGCATCCTTTCTTTGTTGCCGATTGGCGGCGCCTCGCTCACGGCGTCACGGTGAACTGGAAGTCGCCTTGGGTGTGGTGGGTGTCGACCGACACGGCGCGCCACGTCACGGTGTAGACGCCAGGCGGCAGCGTCTTGCCGACCTTGACGATCAGCACGCTTTTGTCGGCGGGATCGACGCTAGGCTTGCCGAGCGGGACGGCCGCGCCACCCTCCGCGGTCAACGCGACGCCTGAAAAATGCGGTTCGACGCCCTCGCTGAACTTCAGCCGAATCTCGGCGGGCGACGTGACCGCGCCGCCGACAGCGGGCGTGGCCTTTTCGAGTTGGGCGTGCGCGAACGCCGCGGGGGCGGCGAAGACGAAAGCGAGCGCGGCGGCGATTCTGACGGTCGAGCGACGATTCATGGCTGCCCCCATTGCGAGATTGGTTTGCCGAGCGAGTTGGGAAAGATGTCGTCGAGGAAGAAGTGCAGCTCGCCGACGACGCCGACCCCGCGGCCGCTCGCGCTGTTCGAGAAGGTGAATTCGGTGACGGAGATCAGATGCTTGAAGAAGTCGTTGTCGATCTCGGCCACATGCGAATTGTAGTAGGGCAGGCTGTATTGGACGGCGAAGCCCCAATTGAGGCTGGTGGGGTTCTGGTTCCCATCGCTCCAGGCTTCGCCGGGAATGGTTTCGCTGAGTTCGGCCGTCACGGCGAACGGGCGCAGGATATTCAGGCTCTTCGGCAGGCTGCCGAACCCGAGGCCCATGTCGAGAACCGGCGTGTAGGTGTTGTAGGGTTTGGTCATGTTTGGCGTGCCGATATGGGCCCAGGTCATGTCGAGACCCGCCGACGCCATGAACTCCCACCCCGGAACGCAGAGGAAATTGTATTTGGCCTCGGTATCGACGTCGCCCCAGCCATATCCGCCGGGCCTGAGCCAAGTGGGGCCGTCCGAGACCGACAGTCCGAAACCGGGAAAGATCGTCTTGGTGTAGCTGAAGCTCGCGTCGAACTCCTGCGATCCGTCTGAATTATGCGGCAGATAGGTCAACGTCGGCAGCGCCAGTTCGTCGCCGACGCCGGGGTCGTCGATGCCGAGGGTGGCGGGAAAGATGCGGTCGCCGCACACAGCGTGCGCGAACGCAGGACATAGCCAGAGGGGCGCCGCAACGCCAATTGCGGCGCCCGCGATGCTTCGCCAGGTCGTGGAAAGCATGAGGATTCGCCTTGAAGTCGTGAGAGATGGGTTCGCGCGCCGCTGGTGACGGCGCGCGAGCGGATTTCACGTCAGGCGAAGAAAGGCGGGGCTCTGGGCTGGGCGAAACGGATCGCGCGCGCGCGCGGCCGCAAGAAGTCGGCATGGGTCGGCGGCGGACCGTCGGCGTTCGCCAGTCGCTCGGGCAAGGCGGGCGGTGGGGCTTCGAGCAGCGCCGCGTGCGAAGCGAACTGGCACAGCGGGCAGCCGGCGTCGCAGCCGCCTGGCTGGCGATCGCGCGTTGCCGGCGAAGACCCGTCGTCGCCTTGCGTGCAGAGGACGGCGGTGGGGCCGAAGGTCGCCTTGAGCTCCGCGGCGACGACCGAAAGGTCGTGGCGCTCCTGCGGATGATGATAGGGCAGGGCGACGAGCTGGGCGAAGACCGCAAGGGCGGCGAGCAGCGTGACGAAGCGCGGCAGCGCCCGCGCTGGCCGCGCGCTACGCCCTTTCGTTTTTCGTTCGCCCGTTTTCGCCACTCGTTATCCTCGGGGCGTGGCCGCGACCACGCCCATGCGACGAATTAGCGGCGCCTTCGCGGCGCCTGTCAATTGGCTTCGATCGGGCCCAGACGGATTTGCGCGCTCGGCCTGGCGCGTCTATGGCTGGGGCGTCATAACTCGAACTGGGGGCACGCGCGGGCTACGTCGCCGACGAAGCGGCGCGCCGCAAACGCAAAGCGTGAATTTAAGATCGCAGCCTCTTCAGGCGGCGCGACCGGCCAAAACCGGCCATGCGCAGCGCGACATGCGGCTGCTCGCCGTCTTGCTGATGTGCGCGGCGACGGTGTGCTTTTCCGGAATCGATTCTTCGGCCAAATGGCTCGGCATGCGCCTGCCGGAAGCCGAGGTCGTGTGGGCGCGTTACGTCGGCGCGGCGTTCTTTAGCCTCCTGGTCGTGCGGCCGCTGTCGCGGCCCCAAGTCTTTCGCGCCAGGCGCCCGTGGCTACAGCTCGTCCGTTCGGCGCTGCTGCTTGGCTCGACCTACTTCAATTTCCTCGCGCTGACCAAGCTGCAGCTCGCGGAAACCTCGACGATTTCGTTCCTGTCGCCGTTGTTTGTCGCGCTGCTGGCCGGGCCGTGGCTCGGCGAGCGGGTCGGCGGCCCCCGCATGGCGGCGATCGCAGTCGGCTTTCTCGGCGTGGTGATCGCCACGCGTCCGGGCACGTCGGCCTTCCAGCCGATCGTCTTCGTGGCGATCGCCGGCGTCGTCTGCAACGCATTCTACGGGCTCACCACCCGCATGCTCGCCGGGCGAGACTCGGCCGAGACGACGCTGGTGTGGACTTCAATTGCCGGCGTGGTCGCGGCGACGCCGTTCCTGCCGTGGTTCTGGGTGACGCCGCAGGGTCCGAAGGTATGGGCGATCATGGCGCTGATGGGCGCCAGCGGCGCCTTCGGCCACTGGCTGATGATTCTCGCCCATCAGCGTGCGCCGGCCTCAGCGATGGCGCCTTTCGGCTATACGCAGCTGCTATGGATGATCGTCATCGGCTGGCTGGTGTTCGGCGACACGCCGCCCGGCGCGACGCTGTTCGGGGCCGGCATCGTCATCGGTTGCGGCGTTTTCCTCGCCTGGCGCGAGCGGCGCGGCGGGCGCTGAGGCGCCGGCGCTTGTGAGGGCCGCGCGGTCGCCAATATGATGGTCTTGGTCGACACGACGACGATGGAGCGCATGACGGCGGTCGCGACGGACCCCAGCGCGGCGGCGCCCCCCGCAACGACGCTGAGCGCTGAGCCGGCAGAGCGGGTGGCTGAGACGCGCACCCCGTCCTCGCTTGTCGGCGTCAACCGCTGGATCGCGATCGGCGCCGCGCTGGCGTTGCACCTGGCGATTCTTGCCCCGATTTGGCTGCAATTCGACTGGGCGCCGCGCGCGGCGCCGCCGAGCGAGGAAATTCCGGTCGAGATTGTCGTCGAACCGCCCAAACCGCCGCCTCAGCCGCCGCCTCAGCCGTCGCCCGAGCCGGCGCCGCCGAAGCCGCCGATCGACTTCGAACCCGCCCATGACGCGCCGCGGGGCGAAGCCAGCGACGTCAAGACGCCGCGCTACGGCGCCGTCGCGGCGAAGAACGCCGAGAAGCAGGCCACGCCCGACCAGCCGCAGACCGGCGACAAGGCGGCGTCAGAAAATGGCGCCAAACCCGTCGAGCCGACTTCGGACCATCAGGCGGAAGCAAAGGACGACGGCGGCCCACAGAAGGCGAGCGACGAAGCGTTCTCGGTCGCCGAGCCGCCGGCGACGGCCGCCACGGCGCCGGATTCGCAAGTCAAGGTCGCGACGATGATCGGTCAGCCGCTGCCGACCTGGTCGAAGGGCAAACAATTCTCGACCTTCGAGCCGGTGCCCGACGCCGAGTTCCGAGGCGACGCGGCGAGCGCCGTCGGCGGCGGCACTGCAGATACGACGTACCCGTCGGTAGTCGACGGGATGTTGATGAAGCACTTGCGCATGACCGACGCTGTGCGAGCGGAATACGGGCGAGTCGTCGGGGAGATCACTTTCCAAGTCGACGCGCACGGCAATCTTATGCAGCGGAGCGTGACGCATCCGAGCGGCTCGAATGGCGTAGACGCGGCGGCGCTTGAGGCGGTGCGCGAGGCCGCCCCCTTTCCGCCGCCGCCGCTTGGACTGCCGGGTGAGCTGAAATGGGTTTATGGCGGTAAGGCGGGGGGTTGAGGCGGGCGCGTCAACTTGTCATAAGGTCCGCCATGGCGAAGCCGAAATTCAAACCTCGCAAACAAGTGGCGGCGCTCGCCATCCGTCGCGACCCGGCCGAGGGGCTGAGGGTCATGCTCGTCACTTCGCGCGGCACCAAGCGCTACGTTGCGCCGAAGGGCTGGCGGATGAAGGGCCGGCAGGACCACGACGCGGCGCAGATCGAGGCGCTGCAGGAGGCGGGCGTCGTCGGCCGCATCCACAAGAAGCCGATCGGCTTCTACGAATACTGGAAGCGGCTGAGCGACCATTTCGAGCTTTGCCGGGTCAAGGTGTTTCTGCTCGAAGTCGAGCGCCAGCTCGCCGATTGGAAGGAGCGCGACCAAAGGCAAGTCGCATGGTTCGACCCCGACGAAGCGGCCGACCTCGTCGACGAACCGGGCATGAGCGCGATCATCCGCGATCTGCCGAAGCGGTTGAAGACGGCGCGCTAGACCTGGCGGACCGGCGCTTGCCGCTCGCTCCGACTTGCGAGATCATCGCCGGAGTCGCGGTCGGCGCCTTGGCGCGCGGCCGGTGGTCAGTGGGCTTGACGATCATCGGAGGCGCTGGCGATGGACCTCTCTGTGACGTTTCTCAATCTCGCCGGCAGCGTCGCGCTGCTGCTGTGGGGCGTGCATATGGCGCGCACAGGCGTGCAGCGCGCCTTCGGCGCCAAGCTGCGCAACGCGCTCGGCGCGGCTCTGCGCAACCGTCTCGCCGCTTTCGCCGCCGGCCTCGGTGTGACCGCAGTAATGCAGAGCAGCACGGCGACCGGCCTGATGGTCACGGGTTTCGCCGCCGGCGGCCTCGTCGATCTGACCGCGGCGCTGGCGGTGATGCTCGGCGCCAATGTCGGCACGACGCTGATCGTCCAGGCGCTGTCCTTCGACGTCGCCGAGATCGCGCCGGCGCTGATCCTGATCGGCGTGATCCTGTTCCGTCGCGCGACAGCGGCGACGCGCGATCTCGGACGAGCGGCGATCGGCGTCGGCTTGATGCTGATGGCCTTGCATCAGCTCCTCGGCCTGTTCACGCCCTATGAGGACGTGCCGAGCCTGAGGTTGCTGCTCGGCGCCATCAATACCGAACCGGTCCTCGACGTCATTCTGGCCGCCGCGCTGACTTGGGCGACGCATTCGAGCGCCGCGGTCGTGCTGATCGTCATGTCGCTCGCCGCCAAGGGGACCGCGCCGCCGCTCGCCGCGCTCGCCATGGCGCTCGGCGCAAATCTTGGCGCGGCGCTCAATCCGTGGTTCGAAGGCGCCGCCGACGCCGATCCGGCGGCCAAGCGCGTGCCGCTTGGCAATCTCCTCAACCGCGCCGTCGGCGTCGCCGTCGCGCTGGCGTTTCTGCCGATGATCTCGCGCTTTCTGGTGACGATCGAGCCGGACAAGGCGCGGCTGGTCGCTGACTTCCACACCGCGTTCAATCTCGTGCTGGCGCTGATCTTCATGCCGCTGTTGACTCCGTTCGCCGCGCTGCTCAAGCGACTGCTGCCGGCCCGCGTCGATCCCGCCGACCCGTCGCGGCCGCTCTATCTCGATCCCGCCGCGGCGGCGGCGCCGGCGATCGCGCTCGGCGGCGCGGCGCGCGAA
>NZ_JBEKVH010000067.1:0-19332 GCF_049514155.1 Roseiarcus sp.
CGCTGGTTCGGCAAGCCGCAGCTCGAGCATTGGGACCGCAACGCGCCGCTGCCCGACGCGCCGAGCCGCGTCTTCGCCTGGAGCGCGGCGCGCGACACGGTGCTCGACGCCTATCGCGGCTTTTCGCCGCGCATGGCCGACGTCGCGCGGCGCTTCTTCGACGAGGGCTGGATCGACGCGCCGCCACGGCCCGGCAAGGCGCCGGGGGCCTTCGCCCATCCGACGACGCCGTCGGCGCACCCCTACGTCCTGGTCAATTACCTCGGCAAGCCGCGCGACGTCATGACGCTGGCGCACGAGCTCGGCCACGGCGTCCATCAGGTGCTCGCCGCGCCCAACGGCGCTTTGATGGCGCCGACGCCGCTGACGCTCGCCGAGACCGCCTCGGTGTTCGGCGAGATGCTGACCTTCCGCGCGCTGCTCGCTTCGGCCGCCGATCCGGCGATGCGCCGGTCGATGCTCGCGGCGAAGGTCGAGGACATGCTCAACACCGTCGTGCGCCAGATCGCCTTCTATACGTTCGAGCGGCGGCTCCACCTCGAGCGGCGCGCCGGCGAGCTGACGCCGGAAGCGATCGGCGCCGCCTGGATGAGCGTGCAGGGCGAGAGCCTGGGCCCGGCGATCCGGCTCGGTCCCGGCTACGAGACCTTCTGGGCCTATATCGGCCACTTCATTCATTCGCCGTTCTACGTCTACGCCTACGCTTTCGGCGATTGTCTGGTGAACTCGCTCTACGGCCTCTACGAGCGCGCCCCGGCCGGCTTCGCCGAGCGCTATCTGGCGATGCTCGCCGCCGGCGGCTCCAAACCGCATGGCGAACTGCTGGCGCCGTTCGGCCTCGACGCCCGCGACCCGGCCTTCTGGGACATCGGGCTGTCGCTGATCGAGCGGATGATCGGCGAACTGGAGGCGCTCGGCTGAGGCGCCGTCGCGCTGCTTCCGTCGCCGGCGTGGTTTAAACATGCCGTTGACGTAAAGTTCGGCGGCGCGGACCAAAATCAATATGACTTTTAAGTTTCGATAAACCAATCCTGTTTAGGACTTGTGATGCGATCGACGGAGCCCGCCTTGGGGGGCGCCTCCGCGGCATGACGCCACTCGCTCGCGTCGGATTCCGAGCCGACATGCCCTTCTGCAATTGAACGCGACGGCCCAAGCGCGCCGCAAAGCGCGACCGGTCGCCAGCCGCCGCCGACGCAAGTGGGGGGAGATTTTACGCTATCGCGAGGTCGCATGAACGCGTTCGCACGCCTGTCCTGTTCCCCGTCGGACGCCCGCGCGTCGACGTGCGCCCGCGCCGGGAGGACGTGATGGCGAGGCCTTCGACCCCGCGGCGACCGGCGCGCAAGACCGGGTTCGCCAAAGGCGAGTACTACCCAAAAGTCGATCTCACCGACCTCGACGGCAGGCTGCCGTCGTCGTGGTCGGCGTCCAGCGTCGTAGCGCCCGCCGAGGAACCGGCCGACGAGGAGTCGGTCGCCCCAGTCGAACCGGCGCGCGAGGAGGAGGAAATCATGCCCCCGCCCGTAGTTTATCTCAAACCGCAGGCCGCGGCGGCGCCTTCGCCGGCGCCTGTCGCTTCCGCGCCGCGCGGCGACGCCGATGGCGTCCTGCGCCTGCCCGTCTCGCTCGATCTGCCCGCCGCGCGACCGCTCGCCGCCGCTCTGCTCGAACGTCGCGGCAAACCGATCACCATCGACGCGTCGGCGGTCGGCCAGATCGGCGCGCAATGCGTTCAGGTGCTGCTGTCGGCCAAACGGACATGGCAAGTCGACGGCGTGCCGCTGTCGATCGTCAATTGCGCGGCGCGCATGATCGAAGATCTCAAACTCATCGGAATCGATCGAACGCTCGTGACTGGAGAACTGCCCCAATGAGTATGACGATCTTAACCGTGGATGACTCCCGCACCATGCGCGACATGCTCAAGGTCGCGCTGATGGATGCGGGTTATCGCGTCATCCAGGCGGTCGACGGCCAACACGGGCTCGAAGTGCTCGAGCAGGAGACGCCGCAAGTCATCATCACCGACATCAACATGCCGAAGCTCGACGGCTTCGGCTTCATCGAAAACGTCCGCCGCGACCAGCGCTACCTCGGCATTCCGATTCTCGTCCTGACCACCGAGAGCTCGCCCGAGAAGAAGAACCTGGCGCGGCGCGCCGGCGCCACCGGTTGGATCGTCAAGCCGTTCGACTCGGCCAAGCTGGTCGACGTCGTGCGGCGCGTGGCGGCTTAACGGAAGTTCGAGGGCTGTTCGCATGGACACGATGGCGGCGATCCGGGAGACCTTCTTCCAGGAATGCGAAGAACAGCTCGGCGAGCTGGAGGTCGGCCTGAACGCGATGGAAGAGGGCGTGGCCGATTCCGAGACGGTCAACGCCGTGTTCCGCGCCGTCCACTCGATCAAGGGCGGCGCCGGCGCCTTCAAGCTCGATCGGCTGGTGCGCTTCGCCCACACGTTCGAGACCAGTCTCGACCTGATCCGCTCCGATCAGCTTGCGACTTCGCCGACGGTGATGCGCACGATGCTGCGCTCGGCCGACCTGCTTGCCGACCTGGTCAAGGCGTCGCGCAGCGACCACCCGGTCGACGAGGCGCGGGTCGAGGCGCAGATCGCCGAACTGAAGGCCCTGTCCGAAAGCGCCAAGGAAGCGCCGAGCGCGGCGAACGCCGGCGGCGGCGACGCCGACGGGCTCGATTTCCAACCGGTCCTGCTCGAGATCGGCAATCTCGGCGCGCCCGAGCCGCAGGCGGCGCGCTACGCCATCACGCTCATTCCTGCGCCCGACCTCTATCGCAAGGGCAACGAGACGGTCCGTCTGCTGCGCGAACTGTCGCGCATGGGCGAATTCCGCGTCGAATGCGATACGCAGCACCTGCCGCCGCTCGACGCCCTCGACCCCGAAGGCGCCTATCTCGCCTGGCGCGTCGAGCTGACCACCGCCGAAGACGAGGCGGCGATCCACGAGCTGTTCGAATTCGTCATCGACGATTGCGAACTGGAGATCGTCGTCGATCGCGCCGCCGCCGCGCTTGGGGCGAACGCGCCGGCCGAAACCGCGCCGACCGCGCCGTCCGTCGCCGCCGGCGCGCTCGCTTCGCCGAGCGTCTCCGCGCCGGCCGAACCGATCGAGGCCGTCGCTGCCGCGACCGCCGCCGAGCCGGAAAAGGCCAGGACCGAGGCCGCCAAGCCGGATGCGTCGGCGAGCGCGCCGACGATTCGCGTCGATCTCGAGCGCGTCGATCGCCTGATCAATCTCGTCGGCGAGCTGGTGATCAACCAGGCGATGCTGTCGCAGCGGGTGCTGGAGGCGGGGCTGGCGCGCTCGTCGAGCGTCGCCGCGGGCCTCGGCGCGCTCGAGCAATTGACCCGCGAGATCCAGGAAGGCGTGATGGCGATCCGCGCCCAGCCGGTCAAGCCGCTGTTCCAGCGCATGTCGCGCATCGTGCGCGAGCTGACCGACGCGACCGGCAAGATCGTGCGGCTGCGCACCGAAGGCGAAGCCACCGAGGTCGACCGCACGGTGATCGAGCGTCTCGCCGATCCGCTCACCCACATGATCCGCAACGCCGTCGACCACGGCGTCGAGCGGCCGGAAGTGCGCGAGGCGGCCGGCAAGCCGGCCCAGGGCGAGGTCAAGCTGTCGGCGGCGCATCGCTCGGGCCGCATCGTCATCGAAGTTTCCGACGACGGCGCCGGCATCAATCGCCAGCGCGTGCGCGAGATCGCGATCAAGAAGGGGTTGATCGCGCCCGACGCCCAGCTCACCGACGGCGAAATCGACAATCTGCTGTTCATGCCAGGCTTCTCGACCGCGCAGTCGATCTCCAACATCTCCGGCCGCGGCGTCGGCATGGACGTCGTCAAGCGTTCGATCCAGGCGCTGGGCGGGCGCATCACGATCGTCTCGCGTCCCGGTCAAGGCTCGATCTTCTCGATGAGCCTGCCGCTGACGCTCGCCGTGCTCGACGGCATGGTGGTCAAGGTGGCCGATCAGACGCTGGTCGTGCCGCTGACGGCGATCGTCGAGACGCTCAGGCCCAAGGCCGGCGAAGTTCACGCGCTCGGCGTCAACGCCCGGGTGATCTCCGACCGCGGCGGCTTCGCGCCGCTGATCGACGTCGGCCAGGAGCTCGGCTACCGCGACGAGGCCGCCGATCCGGTCGGCAGCGTCGTCCTGGTGGTCGAGACCGAGGTCAGCACCCGCTGCGCGCTGGTGGTCGACGCGATCCACGACCAGCGCCAGGTCGTCATCAAGAGCCTCGAGGCGAACTACCGGCAGGTGCCCGGCATCGCCGCCGCGACGATCCTCGGCGACGGGCGAGTCGCGCTGATCCTCGACATCGACACCTTCGTCGCGCGCACCAATCGCAGCGCGACTGCCCAAGAACCCCTTCTCGCCGCAGTAGGTTAATCCAATGAAGGAAGTCAACGTCGCCGCCGCCGAACCCCGCGAGTTCATCGCCTTTCGCATCGGCGTGCAGGAGTTCTGCATCGACATCATGTCGGTGCGCGAAATTCGCGGCTGGACGCCGGCGACGGCGCTGCCGCACGCGCCGGCCTATGTGCGCGGCGTCATCAATCTGCGCGGCTCGGTGTTGCCGATCGTCGACCTCGCCGAGCGGCTCGGCTTTCCGCAGACCGACGCTTCGGCGCGGCAGGTCATCATCGTGGTTCAGGTCGGCGCGCAGATCATCGGCCTGCTCGTCGACGCGGTGTCCGACATCCTCACCCTGACGACCGAGAACATCCAGCCGACGCCGGACGTCGCCAGCGATTTCGTCAAGTCGTTCGTCCGCGGCATTCTGGCGATCGACGGCCGGATGATCGGCGTCATCGAGCTCGACGGCGTCATGACGACGGAGTCGGAGGCGGCCGCGTGACGCAGGCGTTGGCGGCGGGCGTCGGCGGATCGCTCGGATCGAGCGAGTTCGCGATGACCGACCGCGACTTCAAGGACATTGCGGCGATGCTGTACGCCGACGCGGGGATCTACATGCCCGCGTCGAAGACGACGCTGGTCTATTCGCGCCTGGTCAAGCGGCTGCGGGCGCTCAATCTCGAGAGTTTCCGCGATTATTGCGACCTCGTCGGTTCGCCGGACGGCTCCAACGAGCGGCTCGAGATGCTGTCGGCGCTGACCACCAACGTCACCCGCTTCTTCCGCGAACCGCATCATTTCGAGCATCTCGGCGCCCAAGTGCTGCCGCCGCTGCTGGAACTGGCGCGCCGCGGCGGGCGGGTGCGGCTGTGGTCGGCGGCCTGCTCGAGCGGGCCCGAGCCCTATTCGATGGCGCTGACCGTGCTGTCGCTCGAGCCCAACGCGGCCTCGCTCGACGTGCGGATTCTCGCCAGCGACATCGACCCGCGCGTGGTCGAGGAGGGGCGGCGCGGAATCTACCCGGCCGCTGCGCTCGCCGAGGCCCCCGTCGCCCTGCGCAAGCGCTATTTCACCGCCGTCGGCGGCGACGAGCGACGCGGCCTGCAGGCGAGCGACGAGCTGCGCCGCCTGGTCGTCTTCCGCACCCTCAATCTCAACGGCGTCTGGCCGATGCCGGGCAAGTTCCACGCCATCTTCTGCCGCAACGTCGTCATCTATTTCGACGAGCAGACCCAGCAGACGGTATGGAGCAAGTTCGCCGGCAAGCTCGAGCGCGGCGGCGTCCTCTACATCGGCCACTCGGAACGGGTGACCGGGCCGGCGGCGGCGCGCTTCGCCAGCGACGGCGTCACCGCCTATCGGCTCAGGGACGGAGACGGCGCATGAATCCGGTCAGGGTGCTCGTCGTCGACGATTCGGCCACGATGCGCGGCCTGATCTCGGCTTCGCTCGCCGACGATCCCGGCATCGAGGTGATCGGTCAGGCCTCCGATCCGTTGGAGGCGCGCCAAGCGATCAAGGCGCTCAATCCCGACGTCATGACCCTCGACGTCGAGATGCCGAAGATGGACGGGCTCGAGTTCCTCGAAAAGGTGATGCGGCTCAGGCCGTTCCCGGTGGTGATGGTCTCGAGCCTCACCGCGCGCGGGGCGACGGCGACGATCCGGGCGATGGAGCTCGGCGCGGTCGACTGCATCGGCAAGCCGTCGATCGATCATCCCAACTCCTTCGACGACCTGCCGGCGCGGGTTCGCGCCGCCGCCGGCGCGCGGCTGCAGCGCCCCAGCCTCGGGCGGCCGGGCGCGGTCGACGAACTCGCGACCTACAAGCCCGACGGCAGAATCGTCGCCATCGGCGCTTCGACCGGCGGCGTCGAGGCGCTGATTTCGGTGATCGCCGGCTATCCCGAGAACTGCCCGCCGACCGTCATGACCGTGCATATGCCGAGCCCGTTCACGCGCTCGTTCGCGCGCCGGCTCGACGGGCTGACGGACGCCCATGTCGCCGAGGCCGAGGACGGGGCGCCGATCGAGGTTGGCCGCGTCTATTTGGCGCCGGGCAGCCTCACCCATCTCGAGGTCGCCGGCGGCGCCCATCCGCGCTGTCGCCTCAACAGCGACGAGCAGGTCAATGGCCACCGTCCCTCGGTCGACGTGATGTTCGATTCGACCGCCAAGGCCTTCGGCTCGCGCGCGGTCGGCGTCATCCTGACCGGAATGGGCCGCGACGGCGCCGCCGGTCTGTTGTCGATGCGGCGCGCCGGCGCGAGCACGCTCGGCCAGAACGAGGCCTCGAGCGTCGTCTACGGGATGCCCAAGGTGGCGTTTGAAATCGGGGCTGTGGAGCGTCAGTTGGCCATTGGCGACATGCGCGCCGGCATCCTCAAGCTGACTTCGAGTGGAAAGAGCTGATTCATGTCGATCGCTGACAAGATTCGCATCATGGTGGTCGACGACACTTCGGTCAGTCGGGCGCTGGTCGTCGACGCCCTCGACCAGATGGGCGTGCGTGGCGTCGTCATCGCCAAGGACGGCGCGACGGCGCTGCAGACGCTGACGACCCAGCCGGTCCATCTCGTCCTTTCCGACATGAACATGCCCGGGCTCGACGGCCTCGGGCTGCTCAGGCGCTTGCGCGAGAACAAAGCGACTTCGCGCATCGGCTTCATCCTCATCACCGGCAGCGCCGACAAGACCTTGATCGAGCGCGGGCGGCAGTTCGCCCTCAACAATTACATCACCAAGCCGTTCACGGTCGCCCAGCTGCGGGGGGCGATCGAGGCGGTGGTCGGGAAGTTGTCATGAGCCACGCGGTGCGCCCCGAGCGCCGAATCCATATCGTTCAGGGCGAGTACAAGGTCACCGACGACCCCGATGTCGTCGTTTCGACGTTGCTGGGGTCGTGCGTCGCGGCGTGCATTCGCGATCCGTCGACCGGCGTCGGCGGCATGAATCATTTCCTGCTGCCCGGCGAGGACGGGCGCTCGCACGACCACGAAGCCGAGCGCTACGGCGATTACCTGATGGAGCTCTTGATCAACGGGCTGATGAAGCAGGGCGCGCATCGCGACCGGCTCGAGGCCAAGCTGTTCGGCGGCGCCAGGATGATGGGCGGGCTGTCGGACATCGGCAAGAAGAACGCCGAATTCGCCGAGCGCTATCTCGAGCATGAAGGCATCGCCGTGATCGGCAAGGACCTCGGCGGCGAGCGGGGTCGCCGACTGCAATATTGGCCGGTCTCCGGCCGCGCTCGCCAGGCCTATGTGGCGCCGGGCGGCATCGACGAGAAGCCGCTCAAGCCGCTGCTGATCCGCGACGTCGGCGACGTCGAACTGTTTTGACCGTTGAGTCGTGAACCCGTGAGCCGCGTAAGTGAGGATGCGTCCGTGAGCCAGCTCGATAGCCCCCCGCTTTCCCCCATCGGCGAAACCCTGCGCCGGGTGACCGACGAGTTGCGCAAAGTCACGCGCAGATTGGAACGGGTCGACAACGCCGTCGGCCGTCTCGTCTTCGACGCCGCTTCGCCCAAGGGACCGCATTTCCACGATCTGCAGGATCTCGATCGCGCCAAGCAGGAAGTCGCCGGCATCGCCAGCTTCCTCGAGCGTCTGGCGCGCGACATGCCGGCCGAATGGGTCGCCGATTCGAACACCGCGACCCTGCTGATCGACCTGCACGAACTCGCCGCGAGTCTGGCCAGGCGCGATACGAATGATTCCGACGCCGAGCCCGACGAGGCGAGCGACTGCGAGATGTTCGGCACCTGACGGCGGCGACGGGTCGGAGCCGCCGCACCGTCCGGAATTCTTGTTGTCGCGCGCATCTTGGCGAAAGTCCGGCGTCGACGTTTTCGCAGCGCGCTCCGACGCGCGCTTTCGTCCCCGCGAACGATCCTTCGCCGCGCCGGCGATGGCGGCGGGCGTCGATGTCGGGCGAAAGACGGATCGACGCAGCCCGGGTGTGCGTTGGAGATTTCTTAAGCCACGCGCGTTAGGGCGAAAGCGCAGTCGGAAACCGATAGGCCATGACGTCACCAGGGTTTGGGCCCAAGCGCTGGCTGGGCAAATTCGCTCGCCTGGTTGCGAGACAGACGTCCCTCTTCGTCGGCGGGGGAGTCCTGATAGGGTTCGTTCTGGCTGGGACGGTTGCGCTCGACGTCTGCCTCCATAGCCTGCTCGTCGAGGAGGTTTCAAGAAGCGCGCGCAGTCTATCTTACATTCTTTCCGACCAAACGGATCGATCGCTGCAATCCGTTTCGTCGACTGTTTCCAAACTCGTCGAGCGCTTGCAAGGCGATGGCGTCGGCTCGGTCGGCGCTCTGGAATCCGCGGCCGGCGCCAAGGATGTCCAGGCGATGCTGCGCAGTCGCCTTGCCGAGGATCCGTCGCTCGACAGCGTCTTCATCGTCGGCGCCGACGGAAAGATCGGCAACCCCGATGGCGCACAACTCACGTCGATCGCCGAATTGCACGGTCAAGACAACGTGGATTCTCTGCGTAACGCGTCTTCCGGCGCGGTCTATGTGTCGACGCCGTTCCAAAGCACGATCTCGGGGACGTGGCAGTTGAGCCTGTCGGAGCGCGTCTCCGCGAGCGACGGCTCGTTTCTCGGCGTGGTGACCGGCGTCGTCAAGCTGGCGTCCTTCGAGGAGGTCCTGGAGAGCGCGGCGTTGGGAGAGCATGCCTCGGTCTCGGTTTTTCAACAGGACGGCACAATCATCGCCTGCTTCCCGCAGCGCGAAATCGTCTCCGGCGCCGACGCCGCCGAGAGCGACTTGTATACGCGCTTCATCTCACGAAAACTTGATGGCGTGGCGCGACAGAAGAGCGCCGTCGACGGCGTCGACCGGATGTTCGCCGTCGTCCATTCGCACAATTTTCCTGTCGTGTCCGTTGTCGCCGTGGCGATGAACGACGTGCTGGCCGACTGGCTCCATCAAGCGGAAGCGCTGGCGTTCGGCGCCGCCGTCATCGTCCTGGCGATCGCCTTCGGGACGATCAGGCTCGCCGTTTATATCGAACGGCTCGCCGACGCGCAGGCGCGCGAAGCCATTCAGAGGCAGGTCGCGATCCAGTACAAGCGGTTCAGCAACGCGATGGACAACATCGTCCAGGGCGTGGCGATGTACGATCGGAGCAACGCCCTGATCGCCTGCAACAAGCGCTACGCTGAAATATACGGCCTTCCCGCCGAACTGACGGGTCCCGGGGTCACGCGCGCGCAAATCGTCGGCTATCGCGGCAATCATGGCTTCGGCAAGCCTATGAGCGAGCCGCTCAAGGAGGCTGACGGCAGCGTCCTGAGCGTCAGCGAATTGGCGGACGGGCGGATCATCGCGCAGCGCAAGAAGAAGCTCGTCGAGGGCGGATGGGTGTCGACGCACGAGGACATCACCGTGCGCTACCGAGCCGAAGAGAAGGTCAAGGAAATGGCGCGGAGCGACGCCCTGACCGGTCTGTCGAACCGCATCGAATTCAAGCAGCGCCTCGAACAATGTCTTGCGGAGGCGCGGCGCCGCGCCGCCAAGTACGCCGTGCTCTATCTCGACTTGGATCATTTCAAGGTGGTCAACGACACCTTGGGGCACCCGCTTGGAGACAAGCTGCTGCAGGAGGTCACGGCGCGAATCAAAGCCGTCACCCGCGGGAGCGACACGATTGCGCGGCTCGGGGGCGACGAGTTCGCGATCATCCAGCGCGTCTCGTACATTCCGCGCGACGCCGCGTATCTCGCCGAACGGTTGACCGCCTCCGTCGGCAAATCCTATACGATCGACGGCAACGACATTGAAATCGGCGCCAGCATCGGCATTTCGCTCGCGCCGGACGACAGCCTCGACTGCGACGAGCTCATCCGCAACGCCGACATGGCGCTTTACCACGCCAAGACCAATCGCGGCAGCTTCAGCTTCTTCAAGCCGTCGATGGACGAGCAGGTTCGTTCTCGTCGCAAAATGGAGAACGACCTGCGGGCCGCGCTCGCCGAGGAGCAGTTCGAACTCCATTTCCAGCCGGTCGTGTCGGTGCCCGACAGGCAGGTGAAATCGTTCGAAGCGCTGCTGCGTTGGAAGCATCCCGAACGCGGCGCCGTGCCGCCCGGCGAGTTCATCCCCGTGGCCGAAGAGAACGGTCTGATCGTGCCGATCGGGGAATGGGTTATGCGCGAGGCGTGCCGTGAGGCGGCAAAATGGCCGGCGCACATCAAGGTGGCCGTCAACGTGTCTGCAGTGCAGCTCAAGTCTCCTGGAATTCTCCAATGTGTTTCCGAGGCGATCGAGGCCGCGGGCGTCGACGGCTCGCGACTCGTCGTGGAAGTCACCGAGAGCGTGATGATTACCGACGCCGACCAGGCCCTTTCGACGCTCCATGCCATCCGCGCCATGGGCAGCGCGATCGCCATGGACGACTTCGGAACGGGATACTCGAGCTTGAGCTATCTGCGCCGCTTTCCTTTCGACAAAATCAAGATCGACCAGTCGTTCATCAGCGAGCTCGGACAACGCGAGGACAGCGTGGCGATCGTGCGCGCGGCAACCAGCCTGGCGAAAGCGCTTGGCATGGAGGCGGTCGCCGAGGGGGTCGAGACGGAGGAGCAGTTGGCCCACGTGGCGATCGAGGGCTGCTCCGAGGCCCAGGGCTATTTGATCGGTCGTCCGATGCCGGCCGCCGACGTCTTCGGATTTCTCGGCGTCGAGCCTCGAGAGGCCGCCGGCCGACGGGTTGCGAAGCCTTCGCCGCCGGAGCGCAAGGGCGCGGCGAGCGAACCCGCCCGCCTTGCTGCGCGCGTCGCGCCTTCGCCTCTGATCCGGCGCGACCGAGGAATTGCGGCGGCTGCGTCTTTGTCGGTGGGCGTAAGCTCGCCCGCACGGTGAATCCGAGAGCCCAGACAGTGTTCGAGACCGGCTGCGCCGGCTTCCCCAGGGTCCAGACCGCGGAACACGATTCACGCGCGTCCACGCCGCCGGGGGCTCAGCCCCAGAAATCCGAGCCGGCCTTCGGCAGCCTACGAAAAGATCAGCGCGACGACGAGGCCGCCGCAATCGGCGCCGGCCGCGTCGCCCAGCTCACCAGCAATGCGGCGACGAGGTTGAGGATCAGCGCGGCGAAACCGACGTTGACGTCGCCGACGCGCGCCGGCAGGAACGGCAGCATGTCGGCGAAACCGATCTTGGTCTCGGTCACGAAAGCGACGACGACGACGCCGACGACGATTCCCGCCGCCGCGCCGTATTTGGTGATCGGATTGCGCGGCAGCAGGCTGCACACCAACGCCGGGAACAGCTGGGTGACGAAGGCGTAGCCCATCAACAGCAGCGCGACGAGCGTCGGTGGGTTATTCAGAGTGAAATAAACGGCGAGCAGCGCGATCAGCGGCACCAGGGCGCGCGCGGTCACCCCGATGGCGGAATCCGACAGCCCCGGCCGCAACGGTCGCAGCACGTCATTGGCGAGCAG
Source organism: Roseiarcus sp. (assembly GCF_049514155.1). Lineage (GTDB taxonomy): Bacteria > Pseudomonadota > Alphaproteobacteria > Rhizobiales > Beijerinckiaceae > Roseiarcus. The sequence goes on from NZ_JBEKVH010000067.1 coordinate 11,839, forward strand.
CGTCGCGGCCGAGATGAGGATGATCGAACCCGGCACCAGCGCCGTCATCACCCCCGCCGCGCCGATCACGCCGACGAACCACGGGTCGAAAGACTGGATCGACAGACGCAGCAGCGCCTCGTCGGCCTTCGTGCCGGTCAGGCCGGGAACCTGCATGATCGCGGCGAAGCCGCAGAAGAAGGCGAACAGCAGGATCAGCTGATAGAGCGGCAGCAGCGCGGCGTTGCGGCGGAAGGTCTGCTCGCGCTTCGAGGTCAGGATGGCCGAGAACGCGTGCGGCCACATGAAGAAGCCGAGCGCGGTCAGGATGACCGTCGATTGGAACCACAATATGCTCTGGCCGCTCGGCTTGAAGACGAGGAAGCCCGGCTTGGCGGCGTCGATGGCGCGGAACATCGCGCCGATGCCGCCGTAATAATGAACCGGCAGGTAGATGCCGAGGAAGACGACGACGACGAGGATGAGCGCGTCCTTGACGGCGGCGTTCCATGCGACGCCGTGCATGCCGGAGATCATGACGTAGATCGTCACCGTCGCCGCGCCGATCCAGATCGCCAAAGTCGGCGAGATCGAGCCGTAGGAGGCGATCGAGACGATGATGCCGAGGCCCTGGAACTGCAGCACCAGATAGGGCACCAGCGCCACGACGCCGACCGCGGCGACGAGCACGCCCAGCCATGGGCTGTCGTATTTGTGGGAGAAGAAGTGCGGCTGCGACAGCAGGCGCTCACGCTTGGCGTAGCGCCAGATCGGCGGCAACAGCCAGTAGGACATGAAATAGGCGAGCGAGCCGTAGGCGAGGATGTAGAAGGTCGGCGCGCCGCGGCCGTAGGCCCAGCCGCTGCCGCCGAGGAAGGTGAAAGTGGTGTAGATCTCGCCGGCGGTCAGCAGGAACACCAGCAGCCCGCCGAAGCCGCGGCCGGCGACCGTCCATTGCTCGAGGGTCATGCGCACGCCGCGATGCGCGGCGAGGCCGAGCGCCAGCGCGCCGAGCGTGGCTAAGCCGATGATGACCAGCGCGGCGTTCATTGGCGCTCTCCGTCGGCTTCGCCCTCGGAGACGGCGTTGAGCGGATCGAGCGCGTAGACGATCGCCATCGCCGCCGCGCCGACGACGACCCAGCCGACGATCCAGGCGAGGACGAACGGCATCCCGAACACCAGCGGCTCGACCTGATTGACGAACGCCGTGCCGATGAGAATGCCCAGGAAAGGCAGGGCGACCAGCCAACGCGCCAATCTCATCGTCATTTCCCCTTGTTCGCTCGGAGGTCCCGCCGGCCCACCCAAAGGCAACGTAGACCCGTCGCGCGGGACTGCCAAGGCGGCGCCTCAGCCGATCTCGAAGCTCGGCGCGCCGCGCATGGGCTGGCGCGGGATGCGGATTCCGCGCGCGGCGAGGTCGCTGAGCGCGACATAGGCCATCGCCGTCATCAGCGCGTCGGAATAGGCGTCGTGCTGGTCGAGCATCGGCGCCTTCAGATCGGCGAGCATCGCCGAAAAACTGAGATCGACTTGGGTTCCGGGCGGCGCGTCGCCGTATTTGCGCTCGTAATAAAGCGCCGAAACCTCGATGCGCGGGTTGGGCAGCCTGATCCCGAGCCAGCGCCGCAGGTGGCGGTCGAGCATCGCCATGTCGAAGTCGAGGTAATAGCCGACCAGCGGCCGGCCGCCGATGAAGCGCAGCAGATCCGGCAGCACCGCGGCGATCGGTCGCGCCGCGGCGACGTCGGCCTCGCGCAGGCCGTGCACCTTGATCGCGTCGGGCTTGAGCTTCGCCTGCGGCCGCACGAACGATTGAAACCGCTGGCTGGTCAGAATCCGCGCGCCGCGAATGAGCACGGCGGCGACGCTGACGATGTCGTCGCGGCGGGTGTCGAGGCCGGTCGTCTCGCAGTCGATCGCCACCGCTTCGTCGGCCGGCCCCGGCTCGAACAGAAAGCGATAGGCGGGGTCGCGCAGCCGGGCGCCCCCGAACAGCGACGGAAGCCAGCCGGGCGCCATGGTCAGAACATCGCCAGGTTGAAGTGGCGGCGCACGACCTCGCGCAGCTGCTTGACGACCTGAAACGCGTCGCGCAGCAGATCGCGATCCATGGTCGACAGCTCGCCGGGACGCACGAGGCTGCCGGAGGCGGCGACCGCGAGCTGCGCGTCGAGCCGCAAGGTCATCAGGTAGCGCAGGGCCTGCGTCAGTTCGCGCGCCAGATCGTGACTGAGCGCGCCCTCTTCGGCGAGGCGGGCGATGCGCGCCGCGGTGCCGGTCTCGGCGAGGCCGCGCTCGAGCGCCAGCGCGCGCACGCCGTGAACGATCGGGAAAATGCCGCCTTTCTTGAGATCGAGGGCGTCGCCCTGGTCCTTGTGGGTGACGAGATTGTTGAACAGGCCGATCGGCGTCGGAAAGGCGTCGACCGCGCGCGCGAAACGCGCCAGCTCAGCGCGCTCGCCGCGCATCGCGTCGATCAGCGCCTGCTTGGCGCGTCTGAGCAGCTCGCCGTCGCCCGCCACCGCCTCCGCGTCGTAGAAGATCGCGATATTCATCTGCGCGATCTCGTCGGGCTCGGCGAGCCAGCGGCGGAAGTCGCCCTCGTAGTCGGCGAGCGGCTTCGACCATTGCGGGTTGACGACCATCACATCGCCCGGGCAGGGGGGAAAGCCGAAGCGGGCGAGCGCGCCGGAAAAGGCGACGCGGAAGGCCTTGAGCTCGGCTTCGTCGACCGGCCCGGCGAGGATGAGGCCGTTGTCCTGGTCGGTGCGCATCGTCTGCTCGCCGCGCCCTTCCGAGCCCATCACGATCAGGCAGCCGCGCTCGCGGATCGAGGCCGAAGCGGTCATGGCGAACAGCTTGGCGAACAGGTGGCGGTTGAGGTCGGAGACGATCTCGGCGACGACCTCGACCCGCACGCCCTGCCGCCGCAGCATGCGCACCTGGGATTCGATCGCCCCGGCGGCGGCGGCGAGGTCGTCGCGGCTCGAGGCGCGGTCGATGCGCGCCGCGACCATCTGCGAATTGCCGGCGATGAAACTCAGCAGGTCGATGTCCTCGAGCACGCCGACATATTCGCCGTCGTCGACGACGGCGACGCGGCGCTTGTTGTGCTTGGTCATCCTCAAGAGCGCGCGCGAGACGAAGTCGTCGGCCTCGACCGTGACGATGTCGTATTTCGCCAGGTCGGCGACGCTCGCCGTGATCGGCCTGCGCTCGAGGATCGCCGCCCTGGCGAGGTTCATGCCGGTCAGCAGGCCGACGCGCCCGCCGTCGCGCACGAACACGGCGTTGATCTTGTTGGCGCGCATCGTCTCGCCGGCGCTCTCGATCGTCTCGTTGGCCGCGATAAAAACCGCGGGATGGAATGGCGCGTCGCGCACCCGCGCGCCGAGCAGCGGGCTGAAGCGCGCCGCCTCCTGGTCGCGCGCCGCCGCCTCGAGCTTGCGCGAGATCTCGCGATAGAAGAAGGCGGCGAAGCGGTCGTTATGGGCGATGAGCTTGAGGATCAGATCGCGCGGGGCGAGGTTGCACAGCGTCTCCTCGCGCGCGACGAAGGCGTTCGAGCCCGCGCCCTGGACCAGCGCGCGGCTGTCGAAACAATCGCCGGGGCCGCGCAGACCCACGACTTCGTCGCCGTCGCGCTCCTCGACGCAGCCCTTGATGACGACGAACAGCGATTCCGGCGCGCCGTCGCGCGCGATCAGCGTTTCGCCGGGGCGGAAATAACCGATGTCGAGCGCCGCTTCGACCGCGCCGACCTGCTGCGGCGTCAGCCGGTCGAACGGCGCATTGGTCGCTTCGAATGACCTCGCCATTCCCCCGCCGCTCCCCGCCCGACGCCCGTTCTCAGAGGCCGGCGACGGTTTTAGCGGCTTCTGCAGGCGGAGGATATTGGCCGATCGGCAGGGCGGCCGGCGCCGGGGAGAAAGGCCCGCGCCCCGCCTTTCCTTGACATTGTGCGCTGCATCATGGATAAGCCGCATGCCGCTCCCTGAGCGGTCGATGCGCGCCGGCTGCGTGAAGGGCTTCTCTGTCCTCCTGCCGAGCGCCTGTTTGTAGATCGCCCAGTCGCCCGGACACGCGGGGCGTCCCCTTTAACGACCACAAGCCGCCGCGCGGGGTTTCCCGCGCCTTTGCGGCTGTTTGAAAGATCATCACTTGGAAAATTTCAACGGCTTCGGCCTTGCCGCGCCGCTCGTGACCGCGTTGACCCAGATGGGCTACGCCAAGCCGACCCCGATTCAGGCCCAGGCCATTCCCGTTCTGATGCAGGGGCGCGACCTGATCGGCATCGCCCAGACCGGCACCGGCAAGACGGCGGCCTTCGCGCTGCCGATCCTCAACCGCCTGATCGCCGACAAGAAGCCCGCGCCGCGGGGCGGGGCGCGCGTTCTGGTGCTCGCGCCGACGCGCGAACTCGCCAGCCAGATCGCCCAGAGCTTCCGCGATCTCTCGGCCGGTCTGTCGCTCGACATCGCCGTCGTCTTCGGCGGCGTGCCGCACGGCGCCCAGATCCGCGCGCTGGCCAAGGGCCTCGACGTGCTGGTGGCGACGCCGGGGCGTCTGCTCGACCATCTCGACGCGCGCGTCGCCACGCTGGGCGCGGTGGAATTCTTGGTTCTCGACGAAGTCGACCAGATGCTCGATCTCGGCTTCGTCCGGCCGATCCGCCGCATCGTGCGCGAATTGCCGCGCAAGCGGCAGAACCTGTTCTTCTCCGCGACCATGCCGCCCGACATCCGCAAGCTCGCCGGCGAATTGCTGCACGAGCCGGCCGAAGTCTCGGTCGCCCCGGCGGCCACCACCGTCGAACGGGTCGAGCAGAAGGTCGTCCACGTCGACGCGTCGCGCAAATGCGACATGCTGGTCGAGCTGTTCGCCGACCCGGCGTTCACCCGCGCGATCGTCTTCACCCGCACCAAGCGCGGCGCCGATCGCGTCGCCCGCAGCCTCGACCAGGCCGGAATCGGCGCGCTCGCCATTCACGGCAACAAGAGCCAGGGCCAGCGCGAGCGCGCCCTGGCGGCGTTCCGCTCCGGCCAGGCGCGGGCGATGGTGGCGACCGACATCGCCGCGCGCGGCATCGACATCGACGACGTCAGCCATGTGGTCAATTTCGAGCTGCCCGACGTCGCCGAGGCCTATGTCCATCGCATCGGCCGCACCGCGCGCGCCGGCAAGGGCGGCCAGGCGATTTCGTTCTGCGACGCCTCGGAGCGCGATTCGCTGCGCGCGATCGAGCGCCTGACGCGGATGCGCATCTTTTCGCTCGATCGTCGCGGCGACAAGGGGCCGAAGCCGGCCCCGGTGGTGCGCAAGCCCGCCGCGACGGCGCCCGATCGGCCGCATCATGCGCCCCATCGCGACCCGCGCGCCGCCAACCAGCAGCCGCATCGCGTTCGCCAGGGCCGCCGCACCCGGCCGACCTACCAGGCCAAAGCCGCGCCGGCGCGCTGAACGCGCGGCAGGCGAAAACAGGCGGGCGCGGCGCAGAACATGCCGCCGCGCCCTCCAGCCACGGTCAGCCGTGGCGGGGATAGTCGCCGTAGCCGCCCATCGGCGGGGTGAGGCCGCAGGCCGACAGATCGTCCGGCGCATAGCGGCCGGGCTGCTGGGCGACGTTGACGCAATCGGTCTCGGACGGCTCGTAGCCGCTGCCGTTCGAAGCCTGGCCCGACGCGGCCGCGGCGCCGGCGCCGACGCCGGCCGAACCGCCGCCGCCGACCCCAGCCGCCGCGGCTGCGCCGATCGGGGCGCCCGCCATGAACGCGGCGGCGATCGCCACCGCCGCCAATCCGTCGACAGTCGAACGCAATGGACGATGCGAAGTCATCGGTTTCTCCATTCAGTTTTTCGTGGAAACCGGTGTTTCCCGGCGAGGGAATTACGAGCCCCAAATCCGATGTCTTCGCGGCGACTTGGCGGAAGAAATTCGACCGTCGATCAATTCGCGATGACGCGTTCGCCATCGCGATCAATTGAGATTGCCGATATGCAATTTCTTTTGAAGCGCCGCTAACCTTCCCCCCTTGCGGGAGACAAGCGGCGTCGCCGCGCAACGGCGGATGAGCGGTCGCGCCGTCAGTCGCGTCCGCCGCGCCGGCTTGGCCAGGGCCAGCGCGACCGAGCCCGCCATTGACAGCGGCAAGCGTTCGGAAGCCCATGCCTCCATAAGGTCGACGGCGCGGCATGCGGCGGAGCAGGGCCGGCCGCGCGCCGGGCGCCCTTGCGCCGGGAGGAAACGATGACCCGCAAGCCATCCGATCGCGACCAAGCGAAAGGCGCCGCCTCCGGCCCCGCGCCGATCGCGCTGCCGCCGCCGGCGCTCGAGGGGCGCGGGACGCTGGTCGCGGCACTGCGCCGTCGCCGCACGATCCGCGAGATCGGCGCGGCGCCGTTGCCGCTGCAGACCTTGAGCGATCTCCTCTGGGCGGCCTGCGGCGTCAACCGCAAGCGGGGTCCGTTCGGGGCGTCCGGGCGAACCGCCGGCTCGGCCAGCAATTCCCAGGAGATCGACGTCTACGTCGTCCTGAAGGAAGGGACCTATCTTTACGACGCGCTGGTCAACCGGCTGACGCCGGTCGCCGCCGGCGATCTACGCCCGCTGGCGATCAGCCATGGCCAGGGCGGCGGCGAGACGGCGCCGGTGCGCCTCGTCTATGTCGCGGATATCGACCGGCTGGCCAACACCGCCGGCTTCGCCGAGCCGGGGCTGCGCGACCCCGACGTCCAGCGCTCCTACTATTATGTCGACGCCGGCATGATCGCCGCCAACGTCTATCTCTTCGCCGCCTCGCTCGGACTGGCGGCGTGGTTCCACAATTGCGACAAGCCGGGGCTGGCCGCGAAACTGAACCTGCGCCCCGATCAGCGCCCGCTGTTCGCGCAGACGGTTGGGTATCCGGCGAAATAGTGCGGAGAGGGTGTTGGGCGATGGACAGGGGTGGCCTATGTAGACGCGCTCGCCGAGCGCGTCCGGCGCGTCAGCGCCTCGATTTGCCTATGTCGTGGCGGTTGAGCGAGCCGCGGTCGGCGACCGCGGCGACAGCGCGGGTGCGGGCTCGCACTCCAACAAGGTGGCGGTCGCAAGCTCGGCAGGGAGCGCCGTCCCCCCCCATCATGGAAGCGTCTTTTTCCGAGGTCTTGCCGCCGTCAAGGACGCGTTACACGCGCCGCCGCCGCCCGCGCTTCCCCGGCCGCCGCTCGCGCTCGCTGCGCCCGACGCGATCGAGATCGGGACCGAAAACGGCGCCCAAGCGATTGAAATCGCCTGACGCCGGACACGGATTTGCTTTTGGCGATTTGTCGCCGGAGGACGGCCGGCGTCTCGGGCCGTCGTCGTTCAGCGCTGCCGATCCCCTCTCCGTGGTCATGGCCGGGCTTGTCCCACGGCTGTCCGGTTCGATTTTTCTGGGCAAAGCGCACGGCATTGATTCTAATCATTTCCAGAGTTTAGCGACTCGCTTGGACATGAAAGGGATCAGCGCCGTGCCCCATACGAATACGG
>NZ_JBEKVH010000068.1:0-36097 GCF_049514155.1 Roseiarcus sp.
GCGACGAGGATTTCAGCGCGGCCGGAAACCGGCGAAACGATGCCCTTGCTGATCGCCGCCTCCTCGGAGATCGCATTGTCGAACGCCAGCGGGCCGTCGAGGATGCCGCCGGTGATCTGGCCGCGATCGGCCATCTTGCACAAGGCCGCCGCGTCGATGGTCGAGCGGATGTCGGGCGACACCGTCTCCACCGCCGACAGGATCGCCACCCGCGGCGTGATGATGCCCAGAGCGCGCACCATGTCGATCGCGTTCTGGACGATGTCGCGTTTGTCCATCAGGCTCGGATAGATGTTGACCGCCGCGTCGGTGATGAACAGCGGGCGCGGATAGTTCGGCGCATCGATGGCGAAGACGTGGGTGATGCGGCGCGCGGTGCGCAGGCCGGTCGCAGCCTCGACGACCGGGCTCATCAGCTCCTCGGTGTGCAAGGCGCCCTTCATCAGCGCCTCCGCCCTGCCTTCGCGCGCCATCGCCACGCCCAAGACCGCGGCGGCGTGGCTGTGCGGCGCGTCGACGATCTCGAACCCGGCGAGGTCGAGGTTGGCCAGTTCGGCGGCGCGGCGGATCTTCGCCTCCGGGCCGATCAGCACCGCTTCGATCAGCTTTTCGCGCGCCGCCTCGACCGCGCCGACCAGCGAGGCTTCGTCGACCGGATGGACCACCGCGGTGCGCAATGGCTTGAAGCCGCGCACCAGTTCGAGTAGCTGGCGATAGCGGCGTCCCTTCTCGTGGATTTCTCCGTTGCGGCCGCGCACCCGGCCGCGCGCGATCTTCTCCGACGGCGCGACGACTTCGGCGCTGCCGGCGAGGATCGCTTCGCCGCGCTGGTTGACGGCGCGCAGGTCGAGCGTGACGCGCCGACCCTCGCCCTTCGCCCGCACCGAAACCGCGAGCGTCACCGCATCGCCCGGCGCCGCAGGGCCCTGGTCGGCGAACGACTGGCGAACGAGCAGCGAGCCGAGGCCGGGGAACTGTCCGGCGATCACCGAGGCCGTCAGCGCGCCGGCCCAGCCGGCGGCGCCGGCGATCGCCTCGAAACCGTTGGTGCTGACCAGGCCCGATTCGACCGCGGCCGGGTCAAGCTCGCCGGCGGCGCGAGAGAAGCGCTCGAAATCATCCGGCGTCAGCGTGCGGGTGTAGGTGTGCTTGTCGCCGATCGCCAGTTCGTCGAACGTGCGGTTTTCGATACGGGACATGATCGATCGGGCCCCAGGGCGGCGAATCCGGCGGCAGCGAGCTTAGCGGGTCGGCCGCCACAGGCGAAGCGCGATGCGAACCGTGGAATAGAGCCCCGTCGCGGTTGGATCGCTTGAGGCAGGTCAAGGGCGCGACGGGCCGGAGCGAACGCGCTAGACTCGGCGGCCAGCCCGATGACCAAAAGCAGCGCCCCGACCGCCGGCCCGCCGACGCCCGCAGAGGGCGACCAATCGGAGGTTTTCGCCTTTCTCGCCGACCCCGCCGCCCACGGCGGAATCGGGCCGGTCACGCGCATCGACACCCAGGGCGCGGCGGTCTTCCTCGCCGGCGACGACGCCTACAAGGCGCTGCGGGCGATCCGGCTGCCGTTTCTCGACTTCTCCACCCTCGACAAGCGCCGCGCCGCCTGCGAGGCGGAAATCGCCGCCAATCGCGACAACGCGCCTGGCGTCTATCTCGGCGTGACGCCGATCGTGCGCCGCGGCGGCGGCCTGGCGATCGGCGGCGAGGGCGAAGTCGTCGAATGGACGACGCATATGCGCCGCTTCGACGAGAACGCGACGCTCGACCGCGTCGCCGAACGCGGCGAATTGTCGAGCGACCTGATCCGCCGCCTCGCCGCCGCCATCCGCCGTTCGCACGACCGCGCGCCGCAGGGCGACGGCGAACGCGCGACGCGGTCGCTGGCGACTTATCTCGATCAGAACCAGGCCGCCTTCGCGGCGCGGCCAGACTTGTTCGCGCCGCAGCGCGCCGCGGCGCTCGACCGCGAGAGCCGCGTCGCGTTCGCCGCGCTTCGATCGCTGCTGATCGCGCGCGGCGAAGCGGGCCGGGTGCGGCGCGGTCACGGCGACCTGCACCTGCGCAACATCGCGCTGATCGACGGCGAGCCGACCTTGTTCGACGCGATCGCGTTCGATCCCGACGTCGCCGCCGGCGACGTCCTTTACGATCTCGCCTTCACGCTGATGGACCTTTGGGAGCGCGACCTTGCCGCCGCGGCCAACCTTCTGCTGGCGAGTTATCTTTCGCTCGGCCGGACGGACGAGCTCGACGGGCTCGCCGCCCTGCCGTTCTTCATGAGCCTGCGCGCCGCGATCCGCGCCAAGGTCGAAGCGGCGAACCTCGCTCATCTCGCCGGCGGCGCGCGGCGCGCCGAGCGCGCGCTGGCGCGCCGCTATTTCGTCCTCGCCGAGGCGTTCTTGCGCCCTGCGCCGCCGCGTCTGGTCGCGATCGGCGGCCTTTCGGGAGCGGGAAAAAGCGCGCTCGCCGCCGCGCTCGCGCCGGAGATCGGACGGTCGCCGGGCGCGCTGACGCTGCGCAGCGACGTCGAACGCAAGCGCTTGTTCGCCGTCGCCGAGACCGAGCGCCTGCCGCCCGCCGGCTACGACCTCGCCGCGACCGAGGCGACTTACGCGCGCCTCATCGACAAGGCGCGCCGCGCGCTCGCCGCGGGCCAGGGCGTCGTTCTCGACGCGGTCTACGCCAAGTCTCACGAGCGACGAACCGCGGCGCGGCTCGCCGCCGAACTCGCCGTCCCCTTCATCGGTCTTTGGCTTCAGGGGCCGCTCGCGACGCGCCTCGAACGGATCGGCCGGCGCAGCGGCGACGCTTCCGACGCCGACGCCGCAATCGCCGCGCGCCAATCGGCAGAAGCGCTCGCCGAGCCCGGCTGGAGCGGGCTCGAGGCGAGCGGCGGGCTCGCGGCGACGATCGCAGCGGCGCGGCGAAAGTTGAAACGCTCCAATTCTTGGCTGCATCCAGGCGATCTGGTATAGGCTCGCCCCGAAACGGCGCGCGGCCCGACGGGCGCCGAGCTGGAGCGGCCGATGAGCTATTGCGATTTCGCCGGGCTGGAGCGTGCGCCGCTCGAGCGCGACCCTTTCGACTTCGTCGTCGTGCCCGACTTCCTCAAGAGCGAGAATTTCCCCGCCGTTCTATCTGATTATCCTGAGGTTCCCGGGCCAGGGTCGCATCCGCCGGCGGAGCTCGAGATCCACGGCCATTTCCGCGCGCTGATCGACGAACTGCGCGGCCCGGAGTTCCAGGCGGCGATCGAACGCAAGTTCGACATCGACCTTTCCGGCCGACCGACCATGTACACCGTGCGCGGCTACGTGCGCGAACGCGACGGCGCGATCCACACCGACTCGAAGACCAAAATCATCACCGTCCTGCTCTATATGAACGAGCGCTGGCAGGAGGACGCCGGGCGCCTTCGGCTCCTGCGCGGACCCGAAAATCTCGACGACTATGTCGCCGAAGTGCCGCCCTACGGCGGCACGCTGCTGGCGTTCCGCCGCGCCGACAATTCCTGGCACGGCCACAAGCCGATCTCCGGCCAGCGACGGGCGATCCAGCTGAATTGGGTCACCTCGCAGGCGGTGGTCGACGCCGAGCAGAACCGGCACGGCTTTTCGACCCGGCTGAAGCGGCTCAAGAACCTGTTCGTGAAAAGTTCGGCGGCGTAAAGCCGTGGATCGCGTGGCCGCAGCGAATCGCGGCGCAAAGGCACTCTGACGCTGAGCGAAGCGGCGGCGCGGAGCGGAGGACAAGGGGACAGACGATGTACAACAAGAGTTTCGCGATTGGCTTTGCGGCCATGGCGCTCGCCGGCGCGTTCGGCCTGGCGATGATCGGCCCAGCCAATGCAATGTCGAACAAACAGTGTGGCGCAGACTGGAAGGCCGCCGAGGCGGCTGGGACCGCAACCGGAATGACCTACCGCGATTTCCAGCAATCGCATTGCAAAGGCAGTGCTGAACCGGCGGCCGCTCCGGCCGCGGCCTCCACTCCCGCTCCCGCCCCGGCAGCCACGCCCACTGCGGCCGCCGCGCCTGCGCCGGCGATGACGCCGGCCGCCGCCGCGACGCCGATGACCATGCCCATGGCGACGCCCAAGCCGAAGAAGACGCCGGCCGCCGCGGCGCCGGCCGCCGCCGAGGGCGCCGGCCAGTTCGCCGCCGAGGCCGAGGCGAAGGCGCATTGCCCGAGCGACACCGTCGTCTGGCTCAACACCACGTCGCATAAGTACCACTTCGCCGGCCACAAGAGCTACGGCACGACCAAGCACGGCGCCTATATGTGCGAAGCCGACGCCAAGGCGGCCGGCAACGCCGCCGCGAAGGGCGAAGAGCCGAAGTGATCCGTCGCTAGCGGCCGCCCCCGTCGGCCGTCAAGATCGACGCCGCTTCGCCCCAGGGCGGAGCGGCGTTTTCGTTTTCGGAGGCGCCCATGCCGCAGGATTGCTGCCACCCGATCGCCGCCCACCACAAGCTGCGCATTCCCGACACTTACGTCTCGAGCCTGATGCTCGACCGCGCGCTCGACGCCATCGCCCGCCGCGTCGGTTCGATCGACCGCGAGCACGACATTCCCTATCTCGCCGGCTACAGCCTCGACGGCAAACGCATCTACATCGACCGCCATCTGCCGCCGACGTTCCGCTATCGCGGCCGCGACGTGGCGGTCGACCGCTATCTGCTGTTGCACGAGGAAGTCGAAAAGACGCTGATCGACCAGCTCGATCTCCACTATCAGCACGCGCACCAGATCGCGACGCGCGCCGAGGAAGCGGCGGTGCGCGCCGACGCCGTCTCTTGGCGCGCTTACGACCGTTTCATGCAGCAATACGTCAAGACGATGGGCGACGAGCGGCTGACCAAGCTGCCCGCCGATCTCGATCTTAAGCCGTATCGCGACGAACACGACTACGATCTGATGCGTCGCATGGGAGCGGCCGCGGCCGACCCCAGCCATCCGGCGCATGGCGACAAGCCGCTGCGCCGCCGTCTCGACCGCGCGCTGGCGACGCGCGCGGCGAAGCCGGCGGCGGCGCAGGCGCGCGCCGGCGGTTGACCGGCGACGCGTCGCCGCGTCAGTCGCGCCGCCGGCAGGCGTAGGCGTGCGTCACGTAGGGAAATGAGACCGTGGCGCGGCCGGCGAGCGACGGCGTCGCCGCGATCAGCGCCCGCACCGCGTCGGCCACCCGCGCCTGTTCGTCTTTCGGCAGCGCGGCGATGAAACTGACCGACAGCGCGCGTTCGACGATGACGCGCTCGGGCGATCCGACGTGCTCGTAGGCGAAGCGCCGTTCGGTCAGCGGCGTGAAGCCCGGCGCGGGAAAAACCTCGCGCCAGCGCCCGCTCTCGTGGCGCGGCGCGTCGCCCTGATGGCGATCGAGGATCTTGGTCAGCGCCGCCATCCAGGCGACGCGCGCGTCGCGGACATTCCACACCAGGCCGAGCGCGCCGCCGGGTTTGAGCGCGCGCCGCATCTCGCTCAGCGCGGCGGGCCGGGCGAACCAATGGAACGACTGCGCGCAGACGATGGCGTCGACCGAGGCGTCGGCGAGCGGCAGATGGTCGGCTTCGCCGGGAAGCGCCTCGACGTCGGGATGGGCGGCGACCAGCAGCGCGCGCATCGCCTCGACCGGCTCGACGGCGACCACCCGCGCGCCGGTCGCATTGAGCAGCGGCGTGAACTTGCCGGTGCCGGCGCCGAGATCGACGACGACGCGGCCCGGCGCGAGGCCGAGCTCGTCGCGGAGCCAATCGGCGAGCGCCGCGGGATAGTCGGGCCGCGATTCCTGATAGGCCTCGGCCGCAGCGCCGAAGCCCTTCGCCGCGGCGTGATGGATAGAGGGGCGGTCGGTCATGCGAACCTCCGGCAGCGCGACGGACTTGAGCGGCCAAGAGCCCCGCCCCGCGCGCCAAGTCAAGCGCGCGCGTCAGGCGGGCGCGGGTCCGTTTGCAATGCCGCGCGCGGCCTTCGCCAGCGACGTCGACGGGCGCGAAAGATTGCCCGAAAGCCATTGTTAATGATCAGCCTTCACAGTCCTGCGTGACGGTCGAACCGGGCGAACGCCGTTCCCCGGGGCGCGGGCATGACGCCGCACGCTCGTTCTGGAAGGATCCGGAACTTCCCGTCGATGCCGCAAAGAGACCGGCGCGCGCCAAGATTCGTCGAAGCGGGTTTGACGCAACATTGCCGGCGACCGAGCAGGCTGCGCAGAACCGACAGCCGAAACGTGAGCAGGACTGGCGTCGTGAATACAATTTTTCGGGCCGCAACGGCAATGACCACGATCGAACATCAAAGCAATGGCGACCCGACAGAACCGCCTGTAGGATTACTTGCTATTCCAACCGACAATCCGAGCCTGATGCAATCGCAGGTCAAGGCTCTGTCCAGACGAATTCCGCTTCTCTATTTCATCGTCTTGGTGAATACGGCGGCCGTCGCCTCGACTCACTACGGGATCGCGCCCGATTTCCTCACGATCGGCTTCCCGACCATCGTCTTGATCGCCGGCCTCATGCGAGCGCGAGCCTGGGTGAAGTCGCGCGGCGGAGCGATCAGCGACGCCGACGCGCGCAGCCTCCTCAACGCCACGGTCGTCGTCGCCGGCGTCTTTGGCGCGATGTTCCTCGTCTGGGGACTCGCTCTCTACCAATACGGCGACGCCTACGCGCAGGGGCACGTCGTATTCTATATGGCGATCACGGTGATCAGCGCCATCTTCTGCCTGATGCATCTGCGATCCGCCGCCCTCTTGCTGACCGGCGTCACCGTCGTTCCTTTCTCGATCTTCTTCCTGGCCACAGGGCACCCCGTTTTCATCGCAATCGCGATCAATACGCTGCTGGTCTCGGCGGTCATGGTGTATGTTCTGCTCACCTATTCGCGCGATTTCGCCAACATGGTCGCCTACCAGCAAAAGCTGGTCGGGACGCATAATGCGGAGACCGAGCGCGTTCGCCTGGCCGCCGAAATCGAGCGTACGGCCCAGCGGGAGATCTTGAAACACGCCGGACGCTTTGAGGTCGCCCTCAACAACATGTTGCAGGGCCTGTGCATGTTCGACGTCGACGATCGCCTGATCGTCTGCAATCAACGCTACGCGAAAATGTATGCGTTGCCGGACGAGCTGACGCAGCCGGGCGCGCGCTGGCGGGACATTGTCGCCCATCGGGTGAAGACGTTCGGCTACCGCGACCTCGGCTATGACGATGTCCTTGCGCAACACCGCGCCATCGATCTGACAAAGAACGAAACAACCGCGACGCGCGTCCTTGGAGACGGGCGCATCATTTTCGTTCGCCATCAGCCGATCAACGAGGGAGGATGGGTCGCCACGCATGAAGACATCACCGAGCGGCACAAGGCTCAAGAGCAGCTGTCGCACATGGCGCATTACGACGCCTTGACCGGCGTCGCCAATCGCTACCTTCTTCAGGAGCGCATGGAGAGGGCCGTCGCTGGCCTTCAACGTGGCGACGCGTTCGCTGTTCTCTGTGTCGGGCTCAATCATATCAAGAGCGCCAACGACGCTCTCGGCCATGCAGTCGGCGACGCCTTGCTTCGCGAGGTCGCCGCTCGATTGAGCGCGTGCGTCCAAGGAAGCGACACCCTCGCCAGAATCGGCGGGAGCGAGTTCGCGATTTTGCAGATTGGAATCGCGGGACCGGACGAACCGATCGACCTCGCACGGCAAGTATTGGATGTTCTCACCAGACCCTACGAAATCGAAGGTCATCAAATCAACATCGACGCGAGCGTGGGGATGGCGTTGGCGCCGCGCGACGAAACCGCCGGCCCGCCGCTGTTGCGCCAGGCCGATATCGCGCTGAGTCGCGCGAAGATGGAGGGCGGCAAGACCTGGCGTTCTTTCGAGGTCGCGATGGACGCCGAGCTTCAATCCCGGCGCGGGCTCGAGATCGATCTACGTAAGGCATTGGCGAACAGTGAATTTGAAGTCTACTTTCAACCCATCAACAGCGCCAAGAGCAGAACGATCAAAAGCTTCGAGGCGCTGGTGCGTTGGCGCCATCCCGAGCGCGGCATGATCTCGCCAGCCGACTTTATTCCGTTGGCGGAGCAAACGGGCCTGATCGTGCCGTTGGGCGAATGGGTGCTAAGGACGGCGTGCCAGGAAGCGATTCATTGGCCTACCGACGTACGCGTTTCGGTCAACCTGTCGGCTTGTCAATTCAGGACGGGCGATCTGATCGGAACGGTTAGCAAGGCGCTTGCCGACGCCGGATTGCCGGCCCGACGACTGGAACTCGAGATCACCGAGTCGGTCCTGCTCGACGGAAGCAGCGACAATCTGGCGACGCTGCACGGGCTGCGCGGCCTTGGGGCCAAAATTGCGATGGACGATTTCGGAACCGGCTATTCGTCGCTCAGCTATCTGCGAAGCTTTCCGTTCGATAAGATCAAGATCGATCAATCCTTCGTCAAGAACATCGATCAGCGAGACGCGCGGGAGATCGTCAGAGCGATCGCCAACCTCGGCCGGACGCTCGGGATAACGACGACCGCCGAAGGCGTCGAGACCGAGGATCAACTCAAGACGATGATCGCGTATCGCTGCACGGAAGTGCAGGGTTATCTCTTCAGCCGCCCCGTGCCCGCCTCGGAAGTGCGTGGACTCCTGGAAATGTTTTACCAGGCGCGACAGGCTGCCTAGCAGCAAGAGCGCCCGCAGCGCCGCGCCGAAGCGAACGCCCGCTTCGGCGCTCCGATCGCCCGAAGTCGACAGTGCGCTCTCGGCCGCCTCCGCAAGTTCAATCTCGGGCCGCCGTCCTTCAATCGCGTCGGCGCGCCGCGCCCTTTTCGCCCGCGCCGACTCTCAGCGCCGTCGTCTCCTTGATCCGCTTGACCGGAATGGTGGTGCGGGTGTTGGCGACGCCGTCGATGCGCGCGAGCGTCTCGGTGAGGAAGCGATGGAATTCGTCGAGGTCGGCGACGGCGATCTTGAGCAGGTAGTCGTAGGCGCCGGTGACGAAGGCGCATTCGAGCACCTCGGGCCGGGCGAGGATCGCCGTCTCGAAGCGCGACGAAAAGGCCTCCGACTGCTTTTCCAGCCGCACCTCGACATAGGCGACGAAACCGGCGCCGACCGCCTTGCCGTCGACCAGCGCGACGATGCCGCGAATGATTCCCTCCGCTTCGAGCGCGCGCACGCGCCTGAGACACGGCGAGGGCGAGAGGCCGACACGCGCCGCCAGTTCTTGGTTGGCGATGGCGGCGTTCTGTTGGAGTTCGCCCAAGATCTTGCGGTCGATTTCGTCCATGCGCAATTCAATGCCACGAACAGCGAGAATTGCAACATCGGATAGCGTTGTAGCGGCAGCGCGCGGCGCACAACGCGCGCCGATTTCGCCGCGCCCGGTTTAGGCTGCCGATGCGACCGGCGCCTGCCGCCGCGCGCGCCGGAGGCCTGCCCATGACGCGACGCGCCTATCACGTTCTCATCGACGTCCTGCGCGACGAAGGCGTCACCCATGTCTTCGGCAACCCCGGTTCGACCGAGATGCCGCTGATGGACGCTTTGGTCGACGCGCCCGACGTCGCCTATGTGCTTGGCCTGCAGGAGGCGACGGCGGTCGCCATGGCCGACGGCTGGGCGCTCGCCTCGGGCAAGGTCGGCTTCGTCAATCTCCACGCGATGGGCGGGCTCGGCAACGCGATGGGGGCGCTGGTCGCCAGCAAGGCGAGCGAAACGCCGCTGGTCGTCACCGCCGGCCAGCAGGACACGCGTCATCTGTCGAGCGAGCCGTGGCTCGCCGGCGATCTGGTCGCGCTCGCTTCGCCGGCGATGAAATGGGCCGGCGAAGCGCGGCGCGGCGCCGACGTCGGCAAGCTCGTCCGACGCGCTTTCGCCATCGCCCGCACGCCGCCGTGCGGGCCGGTGTTTCTGTCGTTGCCGATGGACGTGCTCGGCGAGGAAGCGAACGAGCCGGCGCCGCCGCGCTCCGCGCCGGCGCGGCTCGGCCCCTCGCCCGACGCGGCGGCGCTTGCCGAGGCGCTGGCGCCTTACGGCCCGGACGACGTCGTCGTCGTGCTCGGCGACGACCTCGCGCCCTCGGCGGCCGACGCGCTGGTCGCCTTCGCCGAAGCGGGCGGCTACGCGGTGTGGGGCACGCAGCTCACCTCGCGCGTCGCCTTCCCCGCCGCGCATCCGTGCTGGGCGGGCGTGCTGAAGCCGGACTTCGCCGAGATGCGGGCGCGGCTCGCCGGCCTGAAGGCGCTGGTCCTGGTCGGCGGCCGCGCCTTCATCGCTTATCCCTATCGCGACGTCGAGCCGATCCCCGACGGGGTCAGGATCTTCCACGTCGCCGAGACGCCCGAGGCGTTCGGCCGCGAGCACGCCGCCGACCTCGCCCTCCTCGGCGAGGTTCCGGCGACGCTCGCCGCCGCCGCCGCCGCGCTGCGCGCCAAGGTCGACGCGACCGCGGTGGCGGCGCGCATCGGCGCGCGGGCGAAGCTCAAGGCGGATCACGCCGCGGCGACGCGCGCCGCGATTCTCGCCGGCGCGCACTCCGAGCTGACCTCCGACGCGGCGGTGCTCGCCGTGTTCGACGCCCTGCCCGACGACGCCCTGATCACCAACGATTCGGCGGCGACCTTCGGCGCGGTGCAGGAGCTGATGGCGACGCGGCCGGGGCGCTACTTCTTCTCGCGCGGCGGCGTGCTCGGCTGCAACATGCCGGCGGCGGTCGGCGCAGCGTTGCAGCATTCCGGGCCGGTGGCGTCGCTGGTCGGCGACGGCGGCGCGATGTACTCGCCGCAGGCGCTGTGGAGCGCCGCCCACCAGCGAGCGCATGTCGTGTTCTTCGTCTTCAACAACCGCCGCTACGGCGTGCTGCAGAACGTCGCGCGCCAGCTCGGCTGCGCCAACGCGCTCGCCGGCCGCTTCGTCGGCATGGAGGTCACCGACCCGCCGATCGACTTCCTCGCCCTCGCCGCCGCGATGGGCGTGCCAGCCGCGCGCGCCGACAGTCGCGAAGCGATCGCCGCCGCTGCGAAGAGGGCATTTGCGCGGTCAGGGCCGAGCTTGATCGAGATTCCGGTGAAGTGAGGCCCGCGCTGACTGCCTGAGCCATGCTCGGCGTCAAGGCCAAACCGCCTATCGGCGGCGCTTCGCGGCCTTGACCCCTCCGCGTGGCTCAGGCGGAAGGTTTGCATGATCTCCGACGCCCACGACCGGCGCGCAGCGCCGGATTTGGACGTCGGAGATCATGACAACCAAACGCCATGTCGCGACGACGCAGTCACCGCGAAGCGGCCGAAGCGCGAGCGTAGGAGCGCTGCAGGCGCTTGACGGCGGCGGCGCGACATGGCCGCTCCCCTCACCGCAAAATCTGCCCCAAGAACGCCTTGGTCCGCTCGTGCTGAGGGTGGGCGAAGAATTCGTTCGGCGCGTTGATCTCGACGATCTCGCCCTGGTCCATGAACGCGACGCGGTCGGCGACGTTGCGGGCGAAGCCCATCTCGTGAGTGACGACGACCATGGTCATGCCCTCCTCGGCGAGCTCGGTCATCGCGTCGAGCACTTCCTTGACCATCTCCGGGTCGAGCGCCGAGGTCGGCTCGTCGAACAGCATGATCTTCGGGTTCATGCACAAGGCGCGGGCGATGGCGACGCGCTGCTGCTGGCCGCCGGACAGCTGGCCGGGATATTTGAACGCCTGTTCGGGGATCTTGACCCGCTCGAGGAACTTCATCGCCAGCGCTTCCGCCTCGCGCTTCGGCGTCTTGCGCACCCAGAGCGGCGCCAGCGCGCAGTTCTCCAGCACCGTCAGATGGGGGAAGAGGTTGAACGACTGGAACACCATGCCGACTTCGCGCCGCACCTCGTCGACGCTCTTGAGGTCGCGGGTGAGCTCGACCCCGTCGACGCGGATCAATCCGCGCTGATGCTCCTCGAGCCGATTGACGCAGCGGATCAGCGTCGACTTGCCCGAGCCGGACGGGCCGCAGACGACGATGCGCTCGCCGCGCCCGACGGCGAGATTGATCGCGCGCAACACATGGAACGAACCGTACCATTTGTGCACGTCGACGAATTCGATGATCGGATCGCTCGCCATCGACGCCTTTCCCCCGCCCGCTCCTACTGCCGCCGCCCCAGCGCCAGCCGCCGCTCGATCGCCGCCGAATAACGCGACATCGCATAGCAGAAGACGAAATAGAACGCCGCGGCGAAGGCGTAGCCGGTCGTCAGCAGGGTTGGACCGCTCCACACCGCGTCCTTGAGGCCGTTGTCGATCGCGGCGAGAAAATCGACCATGCCGACGCTCGCCACCAGCGTCGTATCCTTGAACAGGCCGATGAAATTGTTGACCAGGCCCGGTATGACCAGCGTCAGCGCCTGCGGCAGAATGACGAGGCCCATCAGCCGCCAATAGCTTAAGCCCAGCGCCATCGCCCCTTCGTACTGGCCGCGCGGCAGCGCCTGCAGCCCGCCGCGCACTTCTTCGGCGAGATAGGCGGCGGCGAACAGCGCCGCGCCGACCAGCGGCGGAATGAAACGATCAGGAATCCAGCCGGGCGGCAGGAACAGCGGCAGCATGTTCTCGGCCATGTAGAGCACGGCGATGAACGGCACGCCGCGCACGCCCTCGATGAACATGACGCTCGCGGCCTTGACGATCGGCAGGCGCGAACGGCGCCCGAGGGCGAGCAGCACGCCGAGCGGCAGCGAGAAGACGATGCCGACTAGCGCCGTCAGCAGCGAAACGAAAATCCCGCCCCAGAGCTGGGTGTCGACCAGCGGCAGGCGGAGGCTTTCCGCGCCGCGCAGCAGCACGAAACCGACCACAGGATAGACGACGAAGAACAGGATCGCGCCGAAGCCGCGGCGCGGCGCGCCCGGCCACAGCAGCCAGACGATCAGCACGGCGCCGATTCCCTCGACGACGTCGACCCGCCACCGTTCGGCCTGCGGATAGGAGCCGTAACGGAAATAGTCGAGCTTGTCGGCGATGAAGGCCCAGCAGGCGCCGTCCTGATGGGCGCGGCAGAGCGCGCCGTCGGACGCGCGCCACACCGCGCGCGTCGTCGCCCAGGCGATCAGATCGGGCAGCGTCCACAGGCAGAACGCGAGCAGCAGCAGCGTGACCGCACTCGACCAGCGCGACGAGAACAGATTGGCGCGCAGCCAGCCGATCGCGCCGCGCCGGGCGAGCGGCGGCGGCAGGATCGGCCCGGGAGCGGCCCGCACATAGGCGACGGCGGCCATGCTAGCGCTCCTTCAGCGCGTTGCGCGCGTCGAACAGGTTGAGCGCGAAGGAGACGACCAGCGAGATCGCCAGATAGACGGCCATCGTCACCGCCATCACCTGCATCGCCGCATGGGTCTGGTTGAGCACCGTGCCGGCGAAGACGAGCACCAGGTCAGGATAGCCGACGAACACGGCGAGCGACGAGTTCTTGATGATGTTCAGATATTGCGAGGTCAGCGGCGGCGTGATCAGCCTCAGCGCCTGCGGCACGACGACCAGCCGCAGCGCCAACGGCCGATGCAGGCCGAGCGCGGCGGCCGCCTCGCTCTGGCCGCGCGGCACCGCCATGACGCCGGCGCGCACGATCTCGGCGATGAAGCCGGCGGTATAGGTCACGAGGCCGAAGACAAGCGCGGCGAATTCGGGATGGATCTCGGTCCCGCCGCGCAGGTTGAAGCCGGAGAGCTGCGCGAACTCGAGGCCGATCGGCCGGCCGGCGGTGAAATAGGCAACCGCCGGCAGACCGGCGATCAGCGCCAGCGCGGTCCACAGGTCGTGCGACCGCTCGCCCGTCGCCGCCTGGCGCCGACGCGCCGCGATCGCCAACGCCAAGATCAGCGCGGCGGCGAGCGCCAGCGCCGCGCCGACAAGCCGTGCGCCGTCATAAAAAATCGGGCGCGGCAGGTAGAGGCCGCGATTGTTGAGGAAGACGACGCCGGCGACGCTCATCGACTGGCGCGGCGACGGCAACGTCTTCAGCACCGCGTTGTACCAGAAGAACAGCTGCAACAGCAGCGGCGTGTTGCGCGTCAGTTCGACATAGACCAGCGCCAGCCGCGACAGCAGCCAGTTGGGCGCGAGCCGCGCCAGGCCGACGGCGAAGCCGAGCGGCGTCGCCAACACGATGCTGACCGCGCCAACCAGCAGGGTGTTGATGAGGCCGACCCAGAACGCGCGGCCGTAAGTCGACAGCGCCGAATAGGGAATGAGCGTCTGATTGATGTCGAAGCCGGCGGTCTCGTCCCAGAAGCCGAAGCCCATCGGCACGCCGCGCGCCTGCATGTTGGCGACGGCGTTGCGCCAGGCGAGGACTGCGAGGCCGATCAGCGCCGCGGCGAGCAGAGCCTGATAGAGGAGCGCGCGCGCGCGCGGATCGTTGGCGATCGAGACCCGCCGCGCGCGCGCGTTCGCCATATCCCCTGCGCCTCGTCGATTACGCGCCGCCGCAGGAATGTTCGGCGTCAGGCAGGGTCCATTGGCCGTGACTGCGCAGATTGACGGTCTTGTAGATCTTGCCGCGATGGTCGCCCTTCGGGCAGCCTTTCGGAACCGAGACCAGGCAGACCTCGGCCGGATCGCCGGGCCGCGAGGCGTCGATCGCCGCGACCTGGTCGTAGGAGACCTGGTAGCCGCCGTTGACGAAGTCGACCGCGCTGCCCGAACCGGCGACCGGCTTGCCGTCGCCGTCGATCAGCCGCGTCTCGATCCGCGCGACCTTGGTCTTGGCGCAATCGCCGACGTGTTTGGGCATCGGCTCGGCCATCGCCGGGGCGGCCAAGGCAGGCGCTGCAATTGCGAGCGCGGCGAGGCAGGCGACGACACGGATCATGGCGGCCTCCGGGCGACGGCGATGTCGCGCTCGAATGGTTCCACGCGCCGCTGGCGATGTCCATCGGCGCAGCCTGGCGCCGGGCGGCGGGAGGCGCTTGCCAAGCCGACGACGCCTACCTATAAACCGCCGTCCGCGGCGCCGAGGCGCTTCGCGGCGCCCAGGTAGCTCAGTTGGTAGAGCATGCGACTGAAAATCGCAGTGTCGGTGGTTCAATTCCGCCCCTGGGCACCATCACACCTTCTCGTTGTGTGATGTAAGACTTCAACACTCAAATAAAATCATATGCTTGAAACGAAGCGCGGCATCGTCGCATCGCGTCGCGTCAGGTTGCGTCGCGCGATTTTGCCGGCGCCGTCTCGGGCGCGGCGGCGGCGCCCGCAAGCCGGCGCCCGCATGACGCGCGCATTGCTCGACATCAACGCTGCCCGCTTCAAGAACGAGCCGTGCGGCTCTCGGACGGCGCGGCCTCAGCGCGCATAAGAAGCCCGGCCAGCTCGCCGCCGCCACGCCGGCGCGCAAACCGCTCGGCGCGGTCGCGCAAGATATTCTGTCGACAACCTCCGCGAGCGCGGCGCGGCCGAGGCGGCGATCGCCCAGAACAATTGGCCGTCGCAAGACCTCGGCTCGCCGATCGCCAATCGGCCGATCGCCGAGCCCACGCCGGCCGAGCTGGCGCTCGTGCTCAAACTGGTCGAGACCCGCGGCCGCCGCGAGACCGCCCGTCGGCTGCGCGGCGTCATGGGGGCGATCTTTCGGCGCGACGCTTGGCGCGTTCAAATTCGAACCATCAGTCTGGCGCATCTTGGCGGCGCGCGCCAGAACGCGGCTTCACGTCAGAGTCGAAGCGCGTTTAGCAACTACATGATTCAAGGTCTATTTTCGGCGAATGACAACGTCAGAGCCGCGCCCGTCGGCGCCGGCGATGCGAAGGCGACGCTTTCAGCCCGGGCGATCGGACGATCAGCGGGAGACGCTGGCAGGAGAGGAGGGACTCGAACCCCCAACCCCCGGTTTTGGAGACCGGTGCTCTACCAATTGAGCTACACTCCTACGGCGGCTCCTTTTGCCGCAAGCGTCGCGGCGATGCAAGCGTTCCGCCGCCAACGCCGCCGGCTTTCGCGCCACGCTTCGGGCGCAGGCGCCGCCAAATTGGGCGCTGCGCGGCGCCGGATCCCCGTCGGGTTGACAGGCCCGTCGCAGACGTCGCCAATTGGCCGGCGGCCCGCGCCTTGCTAGGACAAGCGCTTCCGTCTGGGCAAGGGGCCTCGTTTGGCGATTCTCGTCGGCCTGCATCACATCACCAGCTACCTCTACGACCGGCCGGTCGCGCTGGGGCCGCAGTCGATCCGGCTGCGTCCGGCGCCCCACTGCCGCACGCGGGTGCCGAGCTATTCGCTCAAGGTCACGCCGGCCAATCACTTCGTCAATTGGCAGCAGGACCCGCACGGCAACTGGCTCGCGCGCTACGTGTTTCCCGAGCTGGTCGAGCAATTCAAGATCGAGGTCGATCTCACCGCCGAACTCGCGGTCATCAATCCCTTCGACTTCTTCGTCGAGCCCTACGCCGAGGAATTTCCCTTCGCCTATTCGGAGGAGCTGGCGACCGAACTCGCCGCCTATCTCGCGCCCGAGCCCGAAACCCCTTTGTTGAAGCAGCACCTTGAGCAGCTCGGCGCGCGGCGCGGAAGGACCATCCCGTTTCTGGTCGCCCTCAACGCCGAACTGCAGCACATGATCCATTACGTCATCCGCATGGAGGCCGGCGTCCAGGAGCCGGACGAGACGCTCGCCTTGCGCTCGGGCTCGTGCCGCGATTCGGCGTGGCTGCTGGTGCAGATCCTGCGCCGGCTCGGCCTCGCGGCGCGCTTCGTCTCCGGCTATCTCATCCAGCTCAGGGCCGACGTCGATCCGATCGAGGGCCCGCGCGGCACGGACAAGGATTTCACCGATCTGCACGCCTGGGCCGAGGTCTATATCCCCGGCGCCGGCTGGATCGGCATGGACGCGACTTCGGGCCTGTTCTGCGGCGAAGGCCACCTCCCCCTCTGCGCGACGCCCCATTACCGTTCGGCGGCGCCGATTACCGGCCTGGTCGAGCCGGCGCAGGTCACGTTCGGCTTCGACATGAAGGTGACCCGACTGCGCGAGGCGCCGCGCGTCACCCTGCCCTTCACCGACGAAGCCTGGAGCAAGCTCGACGCGCTCGGCGAGAAAGTCGATCGCGATCTCGTCGCCCAGGACGTGCGCCTGACCATGGGCGGCGAGCCGACCTTCGTTTCGATCGACGAGTACGACGCTCCGGAATGGAACACGGCGGCCGTCGGCGGCAATAAGCAGGCGCGCGCCGAGACGCTGATCCGGCGCTTGCAGGCGCGGTTCGCGCCCGGCGGCTTCCTGCATTACGGCCAGGGCAAATGGTACCCCGGCGAGAGCCTGCCGCGCTGGGCCTTCGCGCTCTATTGGCGCAAGGACGGCAAGCCGCTCTGGCATGACCCGCTGCTGATCGCCGGGGCCGGCGCGACCGCGGCGGCGACCGACTCCGACGCCGAAGCGCTCGCCGGGGAAGTCGCCGTCCGCCTCGGCATCGAGTCCGACTACGTCATCCCGGCCTACGAGGATGCGCCCTATTGGCTGCTGCGCGAGAGCGCGCTGCCGATCAACGTCGATCCCTCCGACCCGAAGATCGACGATCCGGAAGAACGCGCGCGCATGGTGCGCACCTTCGACCACGGCCTGGCGCGACCGACCGGCTTCGTCCTGCCGGTGCAGCGCTGGAACGCCGAGGCCAAGCCCGCCTGGCGCAGCGAGCGCTGGCCGCTGAGGCGCGGCAAGCTCTTTCTCGTGCCCGGCGACTCGCCGGTCGGGCTGCGCTTGCCGATGAAGACGCTGCCCCACGTCAAACCGTCCGACGCCCCGTTCGTCCACGAGCAGGACCCGATGGACCCGCGCGGCGAATTGCCCGAGCCGATGCAGTTCCGCCAGGTCGCGCCGGCGCTGACCGGCGTGGAACAGCAAACCCAGAACGAACAGTTCGCCGCCGAGGGCGCGGTGCGCACCGCGCTCACCATCGAGCCGCGCGACGGCGTGCTGTGCGTCTTCATGCCGCCGACGCCGAAACTCGACGACTATCTCGAATTGCTCGGCACGGTCGAAGCGACCGCGCGCGAGAGAAACGTCCCGATCCGCATCGAGGGCTACACGCCGCCGTTCGACCCGCGCGTCGACTGCATCAAGGTGACGCCCGATCCCGGCGTCATCGAAGTCAACATCCATCCCGCCGCGTCGTGGCGCCAGGCGGTGGCGACGACGACCGTGCTCTACGAAGACGCGCGCCAGTCGCGGCTCGGCACCGACAAGTTCATGGCCGACGGCCGCCACACCGGCACCGGCGGCGGCAACCACGTCGTGCTCGGCGGCGCCTTGCCGGCCGATTCGCCGTTCTTACGCCGGCCCGATCTGCTGGCGAGCCTGATCCTCTATTGGCAGCGCCACCCGTCGCTTTCGTATCTGTTCTCCGGGCTGTTCATCGGTCCGACCAGCCAGGCGCCGCGCCTCGACGAAGCGCGCAACGATCAGCTCTACGAACTGGAGATCGCGCTGTCGCGCACGCCGGCGGCCGGCGAAGCGGCGCCGCTGTGGCTGGTCGACCGGCTGTTTCGCAATCTCCTCGTCGACGTCACCGGCAACACCCATCGCGCCGAAATCTGCATCGACAAGCTCTATTCGCCCGACAGCGCGACCGGGCGGCTTGGCCTGGTGGAATTCCGCTCGTTCGAAATGCCGCCCGACGCGCGCATGAGCCTCGCCCAGCAACTGCTCCTGCGCGCGCTGATCGCCTGGTTCTGGCGCGAGCCGCAGCAGGGCGCGCCGGTGCGCTGGGGCACCAGCCTGCACGACCGCTTCATGCTGCCGCATTTCGTCTGGGACGACTTTCTCGGCGTCCTCGACGATCTCAAAGGCGCCGGCTACGCCTTCGATCCGCAATGGTACGAGGCGCAGCGCGAATTCCGCTTTCCCGCCTACGGCCGCGTCGCCCACGGCGGCGTCGAACTGGAAATTCGCCAGGCGCTCGAGCCCTGGCACGTGCTCGGCGAGGAGACGACCGCCGGCGGCACGGCGCGCTATGTCGATTCGTCGGTCGAGCGGCTGCAGGCCAAGGCCAACGGCCTCGTCGTCGGCCGCCATATCCTGACCTGCAACGGCCGCCGTCTGCCGCTGCAGCCGACCGGCCGGGCGGGGGAAGCGGTGGCGGGCGTGCGCTTCAAGGCATGGAAGCCCGCCTCCAGCCTTCACCCGACGATCGACGTCCACGCGCCGCTGACCTTCGACATCCTCGATTCCTGGAGCGGTCGCTCGCTCGGCGGCTGCGTCTATCACGTCGCCCACCCCGGCGGGCGCAACTACGAGACCGCGCCGGTCAACGCTTACGAAGCGGAGGCGCGGCGGCTGGCGCGTTTCGCCCGCGCCGCCGCTTCGCCTGAACGCGATGCGCTCGAGCGCGTCGCGGCGTGGACGCGCGACTATGCGCCGCTGCCGGGCATTCCCGACGAGTTCGTCGGCGCCGACGGCCAGCGGCGGCCGCATTGGGAGCGGCTGCTGGGCGCGCTCGCCGATCTCGAGCCGGACGAGATCGACCAGCGCTTCGCCGCCGCCGATCGCCGCATTCGCAATCGCGGCATGTCCTATCGCGTGCAGGGCGAAGCGGCGGAGCGCAGCTGGCCGTTGAGCCGGATGCCGCTGCTGATCTCCGAGTCGGAGTGGCGCGAGATCGAGCGCGGCGTAATCCAGCGCGCCGAGCTGCTCGATCGCGTGCTCGCCGACATTTACGGCGATGGGCGGCTGGTCGCCGAGGGGCTGCTGCCCGCCGCCGCCGTGACCGGCTCGCGCGATTTCGTCGCCGCGATGCGCGGCGTCACGCCGCCCGGCAAGCGCTGGCTCAGGCTCTACGCCGCCGACATCGGTCGCGGGCCCGACGGGCGCTGGTGGGCGCTCGGCGACCGCGCCCAGGCGCCATCCGGCTCGGGCTACGCGCTGGAGAACCGCCTCGTCGTCTCGCAGGCCTTCTCCAACCTCTACGGCCGGATGAACGTCGAGCGGCTGGCGCCGTTCTTCCGCGAGCTGCGCAACGGCCTGCGCGCCGCCGGCGAGCGCAGCGAGCCGCGCATCGGCATCCTCACCCCTGGTTCGCTCAGCGCGACCTATTTCGAGCAGGCCTATCTCGCCCGCTACCTCGGCTTCCTGCTGGTCGAGGGCGACGACCTGGTAGTCAGCGACGGCCGCGTGTTCGTGCGCACGATCGCCGGGCTCAAGCGCTGCGACGTGCTGTGGCGGCACGTCGACGCCGAATGGTGCGACCCGCTCGAGCTCAACGCCGCCTCGCGCATCGGCGTCCCCGGCTTGATCGAAGCGATCCGCTCCGGCGGCGTGGCGGTGGAGAACATGCCCGGCTCGGGCCTGCTCGAGTCGCGCGCGCTGCTCGCCTTCCTGCCCGCCCTCGCCCGCCGGCTGATCGGCGAAGACCTGATTATGCCGAATATCGCCACCTGGTGGGGCGGACAGCCCAATGAGCGCGAACGGGTGCTCGCCGGACTTGAGTCGTTTTCGATCGCCGGCGCTTTTTCCGATTCCCTCCCCGGCCTCGCCACCGGCCGACCGGTCGCCGCTGGCGAACTTCCCGAGACCGATCGCGCCGCGCTGCGCGCGGCGATCGCCGCCCGTGGCGTCGATTTCGTCGGCCAGGACGTCGTGCGCCTGTCGACGACGCCGCGCTGGGAGGACGGCCGGCTGGTGCCGCGACCGTTCGTGCTGCGCGTCTACGCGGCGGCGACGCCCGACGGCTGGAAGGTGATGCCGGGCGGCTTCTGCCGCATTTCCGATCAGGCCGACGGGCGCGCGGTGTCGATGGGCGAAGGGGTCGAATCGGCCGACGTCTGGGTGCTCGCCGAGCGGCAAGTCGAGGCGGTGAGCCTGCTGCCGCCGCCCGAGACGGCGCGCATCGTGCGCATGCTCGGCAACCTGCCGAGCCGCGCCGCCGACAATCTGTTCTGGTTCGGGCGCTATCTCGAACGCGAGGAGGCGACGCTGAGGCTGGTGCGCTGCCTGTGCGCGCGCTCCGTCGACCCCGACGCCCCCAGTCACGGCTCAATGCAATCGATCGAGCGGCTGAAGGGCCTGCTGGTCGCGTGGGGCGCGACGGAAGCCGAAATCGCGGCCGAAAGCCCGATCGTCGCCAGCGAAGCGGCGCTGCGCGACGACCAGAGCTATGGCTCGGCGCTGTCGATCGCGCGCTCGGCGCGGCAGGCCGCGTCGGTCATCCGCGAGCGCCTGACGCCGCAGATCTGGCACCTGATCGGCCGGCTGGAGACGATCATCGGCGACGCGCCCGAACGTCTCGACGAGCCGGGGATCCTCGATTGCGTCGATGAGGCGCTGACGGTCGTGGCCGCCCTCGCCGGCCTGTTCGACGAGAACTTCAACCGCAGCGCCGGCTGGGTGTTCTACGAGCTCGGCCGCCGCATCGAGCGCGCGATCAACACCTGCCGCCTGTCGCGCCAGTTCGCCGGCCAGGACGCCACCGAATATGCGCTCGACGTGCTGCTCGACCTGATCGACTCGCAGATCACCTATCGTTCGCGCACGCTGATCGGCGTCGCCCTCGCGCCGGTGCGCGACATGGCGCTACTCGATCCGTTCAACCCGCGTTCGGTCGCCTTCCAGGTCAACCTGGTCGACGAGCATCTCGCCGCCCTGCCCGCCCTCAAGCAGGACGGCGTGCCCGAGGAGCCGCGCCGGTTGTCGACGCTGCTGCGCGCGGAACTCGCCGCCGAATACGCCGACCGGGTCGACGATTCGCGCATTCTCGCGGTCGAGCAGCGGGTGATGACGCTCGCCGACGCGATCGCCGCCCGCTATTTCCTGCAAGGCGCCGCGGCGAGCCGCGCCGACGGCGGCGTGGGTCTCGCTTGATCTACGACGTCTCTCATCTCACCCGCTATCAGTACGACGCGCCGGTCGCCGTCAACGTCTGCGTGCTGCGCCTGCTGCCGCGTTCGCAAGACGGGCAGCGCGTGCTCGAAGCCGGCGTCGAAGTGACGCCGCGCCCGCTGACGCTGATCGAGCGCACCGACGCCTTCGCCAATCGCGTGCTCAAGCTGCGCATCGAGACGCCGCACCGCGAGCTGACGCTGCATTCGCGCGCGCGCGTCGTGGTCGAGCGGCCGGCGCCGCCGCTCGCCGCGCTGACGCCGACCTGGGAGAACGTCGCCGCGCTCGCCGCGTCGGCCGCCTCGCTCGAGGCCGACTCGCCGGCGGCGGCGATCTATCCGAGCCGGCTCGCGCCGCTGTTCGCCGCCGCGACCGACTACGCGCGGGCGAGCTTTCCGCCGCGCCGGCCGATCTACGAGGGCGCGGCGGAGCTCGCGCATCGCATCAAGGCCGATTTCGTCTACGAATCGGGCGCGACCGAGGTGACGACTTCGCCGGTCGAATCCTTCGCCCGCAAGCGCGGCGTCTGCCAGGACTTCGCCCATGTGATGATCGCCGGCTTGCGCGGCCTCGGCCTGCCGGCGCTCTATGTCAGCGGCTACATCCGCACCATCCCGCCGCCCGGCAAGCCGCGGCTCGCCGGCGCCGACGCCTCGCACGCCTGGGCGTCGGTGTGGTGCGGCCCCGGCTTCGGTTGGCTCGGCCTCGACCCGACCAACGCGATCCCCGCCGGCGACGACCACATCTTCGTCGCCCGCGGCCGCGACTATTCCGACGTGCCGCCGGTGGAAGGATTGATCGTGTCGTCGGGCGCGCACGCGCTCGAAGTCGAAGTCGACGTCATCCCGGTTTGAGGGTAAAGGGGCCGCCGTGCCGTCCGAACCGAACGTCGTCGAAGCCGACATCCGCGCCGCTTACGCCGTGATCGCGCCCCATGTGCGCCGCACGCCGCTGATCGAGGCCGGCTCGCCGATCGAAGGCCGGCCGCCGATCTCGCTCAAGCTCGAGTTCCTGCAGCACGCCGGCTCGTTCAAGCCGCGCGGCGCGTTCCACAACCTGCTGACCCGCGCCGCGCCGCCGGTCGGCTGCGCCACCGCTTCGGGCGGCAACCACGGCGCCGCGGTCGCCTACGCCGCCGGCAAGCTCGGCGTGAAGGCGCGCGTGTTCGTGCCGGAAATCGCCGCGCCGCCGAAGATCGCCAAGATCAAGGCCTACGGCGCCGAGGTCGTCGTCAAGGGGGCCGCCTACGCCGACGCGCAGGCGCTGTGCGACGCCTATGTCGCTGAGAGCGGCGCGCTGGCGATCCACCCTTACGCGAGCGCGGCGACGGTCGCCGGCCAGGGCACGGTCGGGCTCGAATGGGAAGACGATCTCGCCCGCCTCGGCCTGCCGCCGATCGACACGGCGCTGGTGGCGGTCGGCGGCGGCGGCCTCGTCGCCGGCATCGCCGCCTGGTTCGACAGAAGGGTGAAGGTGGTCGGCGTCGAGCCGGAGGGTTCGCGCGCGCTCGACGCGGCGCTCGCCGCGGGAAAGCCGGTCGACGTGCCGGTCAAGTCGATCGCCGCCGATTCGCTCGGCGCGAAGAGCGTCGGCGCCCTCAATCTGGCGATTGCCCGGCGCGTCGTCGACCATGTGGCGCTGGTCGCCGACGCGGCGATTCTCACCGCCCAGCGGACGCTGTGGCGCGAGCTGCAGATCGCCGTCGAACCGGGCGGCGCGGCGGCCTTCGCTGCGCTGGCGAGCGGCGCCTATCGGCCGCAAGCCGGCGAACGGGTCGGCGTGCTGGTCTGCGGGGCCAATGTCGACCTCGACGCCCTGGCGGGGCTGGTCGCCGGCTGAGACGCGGCGGATTGGCGATTCGCGCCGCGCCAAAGCGCCAAAGCCTTGCCAGGCAAGTGTTGCGGCGAAGGGGTGCTCGCACTATGGTCCCGCCGCCTCGCGAACGCCGGCCCGGCCTTCGCGCCTGGTGGGGCGTAGCCAAGCGGTAAGGCAGCGGATTTTGATTCCGCCATCCCCAGGTTCGAATCCTGGCGCCCCAGCCAAAAATATAAAATATAAATCAACGTGTTACGAGGCGGCCTTGACCGCTAAGCTGCGGTTTTGAAATTGCCTCGTGTCGCAGGAATTTCCATTTATTTTCAAGGGTCGCAAAACGGCGCCAGAATCTCGACGCGACATGGACGCAACATGAGAGAGCGCGATTTTTCACGAATCTTGTCTTCACGAACTGTGAGAATTCGCGTCTGATTCATCCGCTTCCGCCTCCACGCTTGCGGCCGGAGCGCCTCGCCAACGGCTCTCTTGATGCGGCGAATAGCAGGTATAATCGCCGGGACTCTCCATTGTGACTTTTGCTCAAGCGATCGTCTCTCCGTCACCGGCTCCGATGCCGCGCAGGGCCGAGCCGTCGAGAACCGTGATGCTTGTTCGGCGAGCGCGTTCGATAATGCCGCGTTGCTTCAACGCGAGGAAACCGCGCGATACGGTCTCTACCGCCAAGCCGAGATGATCGGCGATTTCCTGTCGCGACAGCAGCAGCCTAACGACCTGCGGTCCCTTCCGATCGCCCATAAGGTCGGCGAGGAAAGTCGCCAAACGTTCGATCGCCGTCTTTCGACCGAGCAGAGAAACGAGGCGGCGCAACCGATCGATCTCGGTCAGCACGGCGGTGTTGAAGTCCAGGTCTTCGTCCTTCCAGTTCTGCGCGCTATTTCGATCAAAAGCGATGAGCTCTGCAGCGGTTAGCGCGATAGCCGTGCACTCGTGCGCCCGACGCGCCGTAAAGCCGACCATGCGTCCTGGACCCACGATATCGATGATTTGCCGGCGGCCGCCCGTCAGCGAACGCGACACGACCACCGCACCCTTCAGGACTTCGAAGACTTCGTCAGCTGGATCGCCCTCAGAAAAGAGAACGTTGCCAATACGCGCCCCTTGCGGCCGCGGAGCCGCGAGAGCGAAATGTCTTCCGGTGCGTAGGCGTCGCCGACTTCGGTATGGGGAGTCATGCGAAGTCGATTTCGCGGCAGACCCCAGGAAGGTTGAAACCATGGCGGTGTCCGGTTTGAGGACGCTTCTGCCGACGGCGTCGGGAACTCCCATGGGGGGAGCGCCGCCGAGGTCCGAGCCTCTTGAACCCATGAGATCTCTGCGATTTTGTCGGGTCGGCACGGTCACACTCCGCCGAAGCGCGTCGAGGCTGATGGACTTCGCGCCATGACGCGCCTAGCGGCATTCAGCGCCACCTGGCCGATCCCGCTCGCGGCATACGCCGAGAGTCGGGCAACCCCGTCGCAAAGTCGGGCAGCGCTGCGGCGACGTGGCGCATAAGCGCCTGACGCCGCCGCCGCGCGTCGTTCGGCCGAGCGCCAACCGCGATTAAGGCGTTGTCTGCGGCGATCCGCTCGTCACGCTCACGACTTCGCCGAGTAGATCTTGCACCAGCCCTGCGCGGCGACCGTGCCTTCGACCGTCTTGCATTTGTCCGGCGGAATGAAGGGCTCGCAGTTGTCGCAGCGTTCGTCGCCGTGCGGATGATCCTGGTAGGCGACGTCGGCTTGCGAACGCTTCGGCTTCGCCGCGAAGGCGCTTCCGCCAGTCGCCGTGACGACGGCGGCGCCCGCTGCGGCGCAGGCGACGCCCCGCAGCACATTGCGGCGCGAAATGTCCGCGGAATAGAGTCGCACTTTAGCCATCTCGTATTTCTCCTCCTCTTGACCGATCTGCGTATCCGCCAGATCGATGACTTCGCAATCGTCGAACGCCGACGCAACCTCGCTTTGCGTCAGCTCAACAACCGCAATCCATCGCGGCCCTTCCGACCGCTTACGTCGGCGTCGGCCAGCGGAACGTCGCCGCCCATTCGCTGCAAGATCGCTTCTGGCGGCTTGGAAAACCACATCTGATACATGGATATAAGCCACATGAAAGCGAAGCAGGCCGCCATCAGCATGCCGGCGCCGATCTCGACCCAAGCGAATGGATGATAGATCTTGATCAGATACCAGGAGCTGACGTCGACGGCGATCGCGGCGAACGGCGTGGCGATCACCGAGCTCTTGAACCAGACCGGCCGCACATAGGCGTGGGTGAAGGCGTAGCCGACGATGAAGAAGATGAACGTCACCCCGAAGAGATGGATGTGCGAGACGCGCACCAGCGTCGCGATCGACGCGCCGGTATCGAGGGCCGTCACCTTCTTCAGATTGTCGAAGTCCGAGAGGTTCGGCAGATGCGGGTTCGAACCGCTGTGGCACGCCATGCAGCGCTTGTCGACGATCGGCTTGATCCCATCGTAGTCCGGCTTCGTCGCGCCGTCGTGCACCCAGGTCAGCAGCTTGGACTTCTCGTCGGGCGGCAGCATGGTCGACATCGGCCCGCTGAGCGCGCCTTCCAGCACCGATCCTTGGCCGCTGCCCGAATAGGCGACGACGATGTCTTGGTAGGAAAGCATCAGGGGGTTGCCGCCCGCACGTCCGGCGTAAGTGAAGTAGATGTTGAGCAGCGCGAACAAGTACCCCATGCCGAGGAGCAGCAGCATCGCCGTAAACAGGACGCGCATGCTGTAGGGCAGCTCGGAAAAATGATGAAAGAGTCTGTGCGGGGGCGGCGCGTCGGTTACGTCTTGATCCATCGACTAGACCTCAATAGGGGTTCGGCTGAGCGGCCGCCGGTCGCCGCGCCCGGCCCCTCCGGAGGCGCGCTCGGCGTTTACGCGCCGGACTGACGTCCAGTCGGCTCGCTCGCTCACTTGCTTGGCACCGGCACAAAGACCGCCGCGCGCGCCTTCGCGTAGGCGTAGTGGATTGCGAGCCCTTCAACGTCGTCGTCGGTGAGAACGCTCGACATCGCCGCCATCGCCGTGCTCTTGCGCGCGCCGCTCTGATATTCGTGGAGGACCTTCTGCAGGTAATCCAAGCGCTGCGCGGCCAACGCCGGCACTTCCAGTCGTGTGCTGTTGCCGTTGGCGCCATGACAGCGATCGCATTTGTCGGCCCATTGATCGGGCGTCAGCGGCCTGGCGACGCCGGTCGGCTTGGGCGTCAGGCTGGAATAGTAGGCGGCGAGATTCTCGATGTCCGCCTCGTCGAGCTTCTTCGCTTTCGGGCCCATCGTGTCGTCGTCGCGAGATCCGTCCTTGTAGGCGTGCAGCGCCTTGACCAGGTAGGTCCAATCCTGACCGGCGAGACTCGGCGAGGGGCTGACGCCGACGCCGTCCTCGCCGTGGCACTTGACGCAACGCGACAGGCTGTCCTTGCTGACCGCCGCGTCGCCTTGGGCAGGCGTCTGCGCACGCGTCAGGCCGTCTTTCTGCAGCGCGTAAAACAGCGCGACGTTGGCGAAGTCCTTGTGTTTGAACGCGTCGAGCGCCGTCTTCATCTTCTCGTTGCTCTCGTCAGACGGGCGATCGCCGCTGACATAGGACTGCATCGTCTCGACAAGATACTTGGCGTCCTGTCCGATCAAATTGGGAACGCCTGCCTTATGGCTGACGCCGTTGTCGCCGTGACACTGGGCGCAAGTCGCCGCCGCCGCCTTGCCGGCGGCGACAGGATCGTCGAGTTCAGGCGGGGTTGTTTGCGGCGGCTGCGCCGGATCGAGACTGGCGTAGTAGGCGGCGACCTTGACGATCGCGTCGTCGCTGAGAAACTTCACTTTCTCGGTCATGTCGACGTTGGCGCGCGCGCCCGCTTGGTAGGCTTTCAGCTCCAGATACAGGTAAGCGGGCCGCTGCCCGGCCAGATTGGGCGTCAGCCTGTCGGTGGCGATTCCATCGCCGCCGTGGCACTTGGCGCACGACGACGTGGCGAGGTCCTTGCCTTCTGCGATGTCCGACGCCTGCGCATAGAGCGGACGCAGCGCATCGTCCCCTTGCTTCAGCAATTGCGCGCTCGCCGCGAACGCGGCGAAATAGGCGCTTGCCACCGCCGTCGCCGCCAACCAACGCCGTCTCGTCATCGCCATCCGTTCAATCCGACACTTGCGCGCCAAGCCGCGGCGCACGAAAGACGCCTCGCCCGTCTTCGCGACGGCGTCCTCGGCACGTCAAACGCCCGTCCCAACCCTTCCGGAACCGCATATCGTCAGCTTTTCTGCTTGCTTTTGGCTGACGCCGGGGCCGGTTTGGGCGGAAGCTGCGGGGTCGGGCAGGCGCGGAAATAGGATTCGTAGCTCCAGTCGCAGCTTACCAGTCCCGGCCGCGACAGGCCATTGGAGAAATCGGGGCGACCGAACTCGACCCCCGCCTGGGCGGCGCCGACCGCCGCCATCGACAGCGCCGCGGCGGCGCCGGACAACCAGGCAAGCTTCATCGTCCATCTCCGTTTTCGCTTCGGCGGCTGCGGCGCCGCTCGGCAATCGCGCGCTGCTCAGCCACGACGGCCGCCAATCGTTTTCGCTCGCACGATCGCATCACCACTTGACGATAAGGCTCGCGGCGACCGCCTGCGCGTTGTAGTTCGGGTTGTCGCCGGCCATGAAGATCATGTCCTTGAAGGCGACGGTGCTGGAGTTGAGCGTCGAATAGAGGTACGTCGCCGTACTGTCTTCCTGCCAGTTCGTCACCGCGTTGCGTTCCCAGGTGTACTGGAGTTGCAGGTACATCTCGCCCTTGCCGAACTGCGCAAGGTAGGACGGATCGACCTTGTAGGTCGCGGTCGCGTCGAGGTGGACAAACTGGGTGTTTTCGGACGGATAAGCGGGGTTGCCGGGGCTGACGAGACCGCAATTCGTGCCGTTGCCGCCATTGACCGCCAAGCAGCCGGGCTCAGGCCCCGTACTCCAGGCGTCATTGGCGAGCTCATAGGTTGCACTCAGCTTCAGCGCCAGCCGATCGGGGATGATCTTGAAGTTGGCGCCCGCCGTCAGCGTGTTGACCGCCTCGCCCATCGAACCGGCGTAGTACTGGTAGGGGATGGCCTGCGAGCCGATCATCGTCTGCGCGATCCTCTCGTACGTGTACGAGAAATCGAGCGAGACGTTGGAATTGACCGTCCAGTCGGCCTCGACGCCGACGTTCCAATCGTGGTCGGTGCGCAGGCCGAGCTGCATGCCGCCGGCGGCGAGGATGCTGGGGTCGGTGGGATAGTCGTCCCAGCGCAGGCCCGCGGTCGGCGTGATGGTCAGGCCGGAGATCGGCGTCGTGATGTCGGCGTAGAGATTGGCGACGTCGCGATTGCGGTTAGCGATGTCGAGGTCGCGCAGGAACGGCGCCTCGGTCGCCGACGCCACGTCGAGATTACCGACGAAATCCTGCCAATTGTAGTTGTTGTAGCGCCGCCATGAATAAATGTCGTCGACCCGCAGCGCGAACCAATCGGTCGGTGTGAAGCGACCAAAGATCTTTTCCGAGTACTCGTTGGTGACGTCGGCGGCGAATTCCGAGTAGCGGTACTGCTCCCAGCCGCTGTTCTCGCCGACCGTCGCCCAGCTCGTCGCTCTCCAGGTGAGCTCGTCCGCGGCGTTCTGCTTGATGTACGATTGCAACAGGGAGGTGTGCGGCGCATAGGCGCCGCTCCCGACGCTGTTCGAGCCCGACGAGGCGATCGCCGTGTCGTTGACCACCCAGTTTGCCAGGGTGAACGCCGGCGTATCGTTCTGGTAGTCGTAGATGCGATAGCTCAGCTTGTTCTTCAGATCGGAGGTGAGCTGGGTCGACAGAACGTTGTTGAACAGCGTCGTGTCGACCTTGCCGTCGAGGCTGTTGCGCGGCATCAGCGCGAGCGGCACCAGCTTTTGGTCTTTGTTGTCGTAGTAGCACGGCGTCAGCACACTGCAGCCAGGGCTGCCCGAGGTGACGCCAGGGTTGATCGTCATCGGGATGAACGCCTCGTTCTGCGTCATCTCGGTGAACTGCAACGTCGCCATATAGCGGTTGCTCTTGAAACCCGGCAGATCGACGCCGACCTGGCCGGTGACCGTCTGCGCGGCGTTATCCGGCGCGGTCCCCATCTCTCCGACGCCGTAGCAATTCGGGCCGTAGGTCGTCTTGGTGATCGGACATAATAATCCGGCGCCGTTGAGGTTGCCCGGCCCGCCGAACGGGTTCTCGGCGGTGAACGAATTGAACGCGTCGGTGTAGAGCGAAACGCCGTATTTCACCATGGCGTTCCAATTGCCGCCCCACGCCGTCTTGTTGAAATACTCGGCGGAGATCGTTGCATCCTGCGTCCAGTCGTCGATCGGCATCGGCACCTGCGCCATCGGCGTGCTGGTGCTCGAGCTGAACAGGAAACCCTGCTCCTGCACGCCGGTGCGGTGCTCGTTCGAGTAATTGACCTCGATGTTCCAGTGCTCGTTGGCCGTCCAGCGATAGTCGATCTCCTTGCGATCGCGCACGATGCCGAGATTGATCTTGTGTTCGTTGTCGTTGATCGTCGTCTGAATCGATTTCTGCGCGCCGTTGCAGGCCCCCGTGCCCTCCTGAGAGGTCAGAAAGCAGCCATATGGTTGACTGGCGTAGGTGTACGGCCCGTTCGGACCGGTCGCTGCATTGGTCGGCAACCCGTTCGTCACAAAGAGCGCAGGATTGTTGAAGCCGGCGCCCGTCGAGACCGAGCCAAACGGGAAAAGCCCGCCGTAAAGCGCCTGCGCGACGGAATTGGGCACTGTCAAGTCGGTGGAGCCGACGCCGCCGTAGATCGTCTCGGCGGTGTTGGAGCGCAGTTGCGGCGTCTTATACCAGCCGAGAGTCAGGTATTGCGAGCCCGGTTGCTCGATATCGGCCTCGAGCTTTTGATTGTCTTCGCCGATGTTGGCGCCGTGCAGATCGACGCGGAAGCTTCCGTCGTTCTTGACCAGGGCGAAGTTCAGCGACTTCAGGAACAGCGGATCGGTGTTGTCGCCGTATTCGTTGAACTTAGCGGCGCTGTTGGAGGCCGTGTCGCCGGGCTTCTTGATGAACACCTGACCGCCCGCCGCGGCCTCCCCTTCGGTGTACCAGCCGCTATCGCCGCCGGGCTGCGCCAGAGTTGGCAATTCGTCCGCCGAAGCGAGACGGTTCGCGCCGACCGCGGCGCTCAACACGGCGCCGAACAGAAGCAATTTGCGTTGAGTGCTCATGATCCCCTGCACCCGCCGCCAGCGCGTCCGCCCCCCTGGACGCGCGCTGACGACTCCCCTTGTCTAGTTTCTCATTCGAGCTCTGTTCGGTTGGCCGAATTATCTCTGGAACAGGCTGCCCGCCGGCGAATTGGAGCCGTGCACCTTGGTGTGACAGTTCTGGCAAGACCGGTTCAGCGCCTGGACGACCATCGGGTTGCCCGGATTGCCGTGGCCGGGGCCGCCCTCGTGGCAGAGCTGGCAGAGCCGCGGACGCTGCACCTTGAGCAGGTACTCGTTCACCGTGCCGTGCGGTTCGTGGCAGTTCAGGCAGCTCTCGCGGACCGGCTCATGCTCCCACAGGAACGGTCCGCGTTTGTCGGCGTGGCACTTGTAGCAAGTCTCGTTGATCGAGGCGCCGCGCAGCAGGCTGTCCGTCGCGCTGCCGTGCGGGTTGTGGCAGGACGAGCAGGTCATGTCGCCCTCGCGCAGCGGGTGATGCACCGGACGGTCGAACTGAGCCATGCGGTCCTTATGGCACTGGAAGCAGACCTCGACTTCGGTGCTCTTGACCATCTGGTTCTTGACCGAGACCTTCTCCATCAGCTGATGACAGCTGGTGCAGGCAAGGCCCTGCGTCTCGTGGGCGCTGCCTTTCCAATAGGTGCGGTCGGCGCGTTCGTGACAGCTCAGGCAAATCGCGTTGCGCTCTTCGACCGGGCGCGGCGAGTCTTTGCCGAAGGCGATGATGTCGCCGGGC
The DNA here is from genome assembly GCF_049514155.1 of Roseiarcus sp. Taxonomy (GTDB): domain Bacteria; phylum Pseudomonadota; class Alphaproteobacteria; order Rhizobiales; family Beijerinckiaceae; genus Roseiarcus. The sequence goes on from NZ_JBEKVH010000068.1 coordinate 31,610, forward strand.
GCGCCGCCGTCGGTTTCCTTGGTCTTGGCGTGCTTCGAACCGGGACCATGGCACGCCTCGCAGCCCAGTTTCTCCTGGTCGCCGCGCGGGTGCTTGAGGAAGATTTCGCCATGCAGCGTCTGGCCGAACGTAGCGACCTGGTCGCGGTGGCACTTCACGCAAGCCTCGGAACCAATGTAGGTCGCCGGGGCATCGTCGGACGCCTCGACCTTCTTGGCCGGCGGCGGCTTGACGGTCGCTGCGGCGACGATTGTCGGCTTCGCTTCTTCGGTCGGCGTCGCAACGTAGTCTCGCAGCGCCGCGAAATCGTCGACCGTCCTGGCCGCGCTGCGCAGCCGCGCGTGAACGGCGTCGTCGGGCGCCGCGCCGGCGCCGTCCGCGTCACGGGCGAAATTGCGGAGGACGGCGTCAGCGTCGCCGGTCGCTGCAGCTGAGCCGCGCACCCCGGCGTGGATGGCGTCGTCAGGCGCCGCGCCGGATGCGTTGTCGGCGCTGACGAAATCGCTCAGCACTTTGTAATCGTCGCCCTTCGCCATGCCGGCGTGCACGGCGTCGTTCGGCGCCGGCCCGTCGACAGCCGGCGACGCGTCGGCGACGCGGACGAAGTCGCTCAGCACCGTGTAATCGTCGCCATTCGCCTTGCCCGCGAGGCCAACGTGCACAGCGTCGTTCGGCGCCGGCCCGTCGACGGCCGGGGCGGCGTCGGCGACGCGGACGAAATCGCTCAGCACCGTGTAATCGTCGCCTTTCGCTTTGCCGGCGACGGCAGCGCGCAGGACGTCATTCGGCGCCGGTCCGTCGCCAGCCGGCGCCGCGTCGGCGACGCGGATAAAGCTCTTGAGCGTCGCGTCGGAGTCGTCGCTCCCGACGGTCGGCGACGCGACGCCGGACTGGACGAAATTCATGAAGGCCGAATAGTCGGAGCCCGCGGCCGCCGCCGGCGCTGACGCCGCCGCCGCCGCCGCCGTGGGCTCAGCGAGCGTCGGCTGCGCAACCACCAGGGCGCCGCCGACGATCAGGCGCGCAACAACTGCGACAACCTTCGTCGTCTTCGCCGCCGCTGCGCGGATCGCGCCCGACGATCTCGCTTCAGCCGCGGCGACGATCAGCGCATCCCGCGCAATTCCAGATTTCCAGCCCATCCCCTGGCCCAACCTGTTTTCGTCGCCCACGACAATCGACTTCGCGCCCGACGCAGCCCGATCTCATCAATCTCGACGTTGGCGCCGTGCGCTTACGAAGCCCGGCGCTTCTTGTTTCTCAACTCGCGGACCTTGACGCTCCGTTGCGACTTAACTTGCAATGACGCACTTGCACGCATGCACCAACGGCTCGCGAGTCAGGGCGGCCAACTCTACCTCCGCACGCGACCGCCGCGTTCATTGCCGGCCCCCCGCGCGGCGCGGTTTTACAGCGTCGTCGATCGTCAAGACCGACGCCGAGACGCACAATATATTGATTTTGCTGGCCACTTCGCGTCTACTCCCCCAGCCGACGGCGTAACGCACTGGCGCGATCCATTCGCAATCTTTCGAGATTCGATCAGAGCGCGCGATCGGTCGTCTTAAGCCTTAGCTTGCAAAGTTAGCAGCCCATTTGACTCGGATCAAAGAATTTGGCGTTCGCGCCTCCCAGCCCATGCAAATGGAATTTGCGTTGCTGCAAAGGCTTGCCCAATCGTCAGTTGCACTGTTGCAAGCGTTTGCCCTCGCGCAAGTTCGGCGGCATGCATTTTTGCGGCGCTCGTCTGACGACCCTTGTGGTGTGAAGAGCGCGGCGGATGGCGCCGTCGACGAAACGTTGGTTGGTCGGCCCGCGTCGGCGCAGCGGATTGGCGGGCGACGCGCTCTCGAAGATGTGGCTAGCCACTGGCGAAGCCGAACGGAGTTTGGAAGGCTGGACCGATGTTGTGGTTGATCTTGGCCGCTATGATCTGCTTCGCCGCTCTGGTCGCGTTGTGGCCGCTGCTAAGGCCAAAACCGCGACGTCGCGAGCCAAGCGACGCGGCGTTCTTCCGGACGCAGCCTTCGGAGATCGAGCGCGACGTCGAACGCGGGCAATTGCCGGCGACCGAGGCCGGCGCCGCGCGCGCCGAGGTCGCGCGCCGACTGATGGCCCTCGGCGGCCGCGACGAACCGAGGAGAGTCGACCCGCGGTTGCGCCGCGGCGCGGCGATCGCGATCGCCGTCTTGATCCCAGTCGTTGTCGTCGCCGCCTACGCCGTTCTCGGACGCCCCGACCTGCCCGACGCGCCGCTCGCAACGCGGCAAATCGACGAGGCCGCCCCCGACGCGGTCGAGGTCGCGGTCACCCGTGTCGAGGCGGAAATCACAGCTTCGCCGGATAACGCCAAGGCCTGGTCGGCGCTGGCGCCGGTTTATCTTAGGCTCGGCCGCTACGACGATGCGGTCAACGCCTACCGTCAGGCGCTGCGCCTAAGGGGCGAGGATGGAATGATGCGCGCCGACCTCGGCGAGGCCGAAATGGCGGCGGCGGGCGGGATTGTCACGGCCGAAGCGCGCGCGGACTTCGACCGAGCGCTTGCCGATTCTCCGGGGTTGCCGATGGCGCGGTTCTATCTCGCCCTCGCGGCCGAGCAAGGCGGCGACACCGCCAAGGCGATCGAGGCGTACCAATCGCTGCTCGGCGAGTTGGGCGACCATCCGCAGTGGCTGGAAGTCGACAAGGCTCGGCTGGCCGCATTGAAAGGCGAAACACCGCCGTCGCCGACCGCCGCTGCGGCGGTCGCACAGGCAACCCCTGTGGAGGACGCGCCGACCGCAGGCGGGCCCGACAAGGGCCAGCAGGATATGATCCGCGCGATGGTGGCTCGCCTCGCCGACCGTCTCGCCGATAAGGGCGGCGACGCCGACGAATGGATGCGCCTGATCCGCTCATACGTCGTCTTACAAGAGCCGGAGAAAGCCGTCGCCGCACTCGCCTCGGCGCGCAAAGCCTTGATGGCCGACGCGAGCGCCGCCGCCAAGCTGGACGACCTGGCGCGAGAACTCGGCCTGCCGCAGCAGTAAGCAGGCGTCGAGGCGGCGCGTCGCGTCGGCCCGGTCCGGCGTGGTTGAAGCCGAGGAGACGCTGCGACGGCGAGATCGAATGGTCGAAAGCGGCGTCACGGAGACGTCCGCGCCGTTGGCGGCAAAAACGAATCTGGCGTAGGCGCGCGCCGGCCGGCTGATCGCATCTGGCGGTTCGCATACGTGCGAAAAGTCGGGCGCCAAAGAAGATTGAAGACGGGGCTCGGCGCGACGGTTCGTCGCCACGCGGAAACGGCGTTGGCTTGCCCGGACGGGATCGAGCGGACCAGGCTCTTCTGTTTCCAAGCGACCGAACGCGCGGGACGTTGGACGCGGGCACGACGGACGCCGATGCCGACAGACAAAGCGGCGCGGCGAGTTCTGACAAACCGGCCCGGGTCTCGGCCTTGCCAGCGATACGAAGCTGCGGCACATTGGAGTTGGATCGACCGCCATTTCGATACGCTGATCTGCAGTTTTCGGGCCGCTTAGAACAAGTGCTGAATGTTGTCCGTAGGGGGCGCCTTTGAAACTTGCAGTCACATTGGCGCTGGCGATGGCGACAGCGCTATTGGCTATGTTTATCGCCGGCGAGGGAAGCAACTCGCCCCTGTGTCAGGCTCAAGCTGCGCAGCCCCTGGCGCCGCGAGTGAGCTTCTCCGAAGATGTCCTCCCGCTGCTGAAATTTAAATGCTCGAGCTGCCATCAGGCGGGCGGAGAAGGATACGAAAAGAGCGGAATGGATTTGACGTCGTATCAGGGCGTTATGAAGGGCACCAAGTTTGGTCCGATGGTTGTTCCTGGCGACCCTGAGGCGAGCAACCTGATGAGATTGCTAGATTGGCGAGTCTCTGCAGAACTCCGCATGCCGCATGGAAAAAAACAATTGTCGATCTGCGATCGAGACACCGTCCGCACCTGGATTTTTGACGGCGCAAAAGACAACTGAAGCTTGCCGCGGCGCCTAAGATCGCGACTGGTGGATTTCGTGGCTCATTTCGCGCGGGGTCATGCGTCGTCTAAGTCTGGATCGCCGCGCTGACGGGAGCAACCGCGATATTTCTTGGAAACACCATGTATGGATGAGCATGCATGGCCGTTGTTAACCCGCACCGCCTTCGCGGCCCTCACTCGACCCCCGGCGTCGCGACGATCGCAATATGCAACTCTACTGCGCGACACGCGATCGCCAAGCGCGGCGCATTGCCGAGCGAATTGCCGGTCGCCTCGCCGAGAGAGGCGTCCCAGTTTCGTCACAGGATTTGGTGGCGACCTTGCCGGCGCCGCAGAAGCTGGCGGAGGCTCGACTGGTGACTATCGTGGCGGCCGGCGAAGCCCTGGTCGGCGGCGCGCCGCCGCAGGAGGGCGGCCAGCAGGATGCGATGATCCGCGGCATGGTCGAGCGGCTGGCGACGCGGCTGGCGACCAGCGGCGGCGACGCCGACGAATGGCGGCGCCT
>NZ_JBEKVH010000069.1:0-22624 GCF_049514155.1 Roseiarcus sp.
CGTCGATTGCGTCGCCCAGGCGCACCTGGCCGATCTTCTCCTCGGTGGCGGGGTTGAACAGGTCAAACAGCTCCTCACCGTGCGGGGTGACGAACTGGCCGTCGATGTAGACCCTGTCGATGGTACGCATGGCGCGCCTCCTCTGGTTGGTGAAGGGAAATGTGACATCTAACGATTGATCTGTTAAGACGATCAGAATGGCACAGGTTGATGCAAAAAATCGCGCAATGAGAGCGAGCCAATTGGAACTCGAAGCCGTAGTGGCGGTCGCTCGCCACGGTGGCTTCCGGGTTGCGGCGCGAGAACTGGACATGTCCTCCTCGGCGCTGAGCCACGCCGTGGCGGCTCTGGAAGCGCGTTTGGGCGTTCGTTTGTTCAACCGGACGACACGCAGTGTCGCCCTGTCCGCTGAAGGTGGGCAGTTCGTGGGGGAGATCGCCCCCGCCTTGGCCGCGATCCGCACCGCCATGGAACGGATCGATGAGCATCGCGCCGAGCCGGCCGGTACCTTGCGCCTGAATTTGCCGCTGGGCGCGGGGCGGATGGTCCTGTCGCCCCTGATCTCCGAATACATGCGCCGCTATCCCCGCGTGGCGGTAGACATGGTCACCGAAGGGGCGATGGTGGACATCGTAGGACAGGGCTTCGACGCCGGCGTTCGGCTCGAGGAGCTTGTTCCGCCGGACATGATCGCCGTGCCGATCACCCGTCGCATACGCTCGATCGTGGTGGGTTCGCCCGCTTACTTTGCGGGGCGAAAGCTGCCGAGAACGCCGGCTGACTTGGCAGAGCACCGCTGCATTCGTCGGCGCACGGGGCGCGGAACGATCTACCGTTGGGAGTTTGAAAAGCGTGGCGAGGCTATCGCAATAGACGTCCCTGGCCAGTTGACCCTCGACGATAGCGATCTGATGCTAGTGGCTGCTCTGGCCGGCGAAGGCCTAGCCTTTCTCTCTGACATCGCTGCCGCCAAGTCAATCGAGGCTGGCCTGTTGCTGCCGGTATTGGAAGATTGGTCGCCGGAATATCCGGGTCTTTGTCTCTACTATCCGAGCCGCCGCAATATTCCGGCCCGGCTGCGCGCGTTCATCGACCTGATCCGGCCATTACGGTGACACTTGCCATTACGCCATTACGGTGCATTACGGTGACACTTGCATAAATCCCCTATTTCTTCGCCCTGGCGGCCGTTTCCTCCCGCCGCTTGCGGCCCCGTTTCGCCGGGCGCGGATCGCGGCCGGACAGCGCCGCGACGCGGTCGAGAAAGGCGGGCGAGCCGAGCGGTCGGCCAATTGTCTCGGCCGCCCGCAGTGCGGCGATCGCGCTCGCTGGGGGCTCCGTGGCGATCAGGTCGGCGAAACGTCCGCCGCAGCGGACGATGAGCGGCGCGACCTCGACCAGCCCATCGTCGCGCCCGGCCAGATGCGCCCGCGCGCTCGACCACGGCCAGTCCTCGGCGCGGGCGACGAGCCGCGCCCGGACGGGGTTCAGCGCGACGTAGCGGGCCGCCGCCATCAAATGGTCCTCGTCCATGACGACCGAGGAAAAGCGCCCCTGGAAGAGGTGGCCGGTCGCCCGCGCCCGCGCGTTGACGAAGCTCGAATAGCGCCGATGCGCTTTGCCGAGCGCGCGCCCGAGGCCCTCGGGCGTTCGCGGCGCCAGGATGAGGTGGACGTGGTTGGGCATCAGGCAATAGCTCCACACCGCCACGCCCTCGCGCCCGCAGGCCTCGCGCAGGAGATCGCGATAGAGCGCGTAGTCGTCGTCGGAAAAGAACACCCGCTCGCGCCGGTTGCCGCGCTGGGTGACGTGATGGGGCAGATCGGGAACGACGAAACGGCCGATGCGCGCCATGTTCGACTCCACATTGAGAAGACCGCGGGTCAGCCTCACTCTAATTGGGAAATATGCAAGCGTCACCGAATTCCGTCCATGCAATCGCGTTCTTGTGAGCTCATTGCGCCCGTAACAATCCGGCCGATCACCGCGTATCTCGAAATGCCGACCGGACGTTTTCCGCTCGGCGGATCGGCTTCCGCGAGCAATCATACGGAACAGGAGAGAGCCATGTTCAAGACCAGGTCGATCGTCGGTCCCCTCGGCGGCGCGGCTTGCGTCGCCTTGGTCTTGGGCGCCTTCGCGATCACGCTCACCGGCGCGCGGTCGGCGGAGCCCGCGGTGGCGCTGCCGGCGCCGGCGCTTGGCGAGGCGGCGGATTCGGCGGCCGCGGAGGAGAAGGTGGTGCTCGCCGGCGGCTGCTTCTGGGGCGTTCAGGCGGTGTTCCAGCATGTGAAGGGCGTGACGGAGGCGGTGTCGGGATATTCCGGCGGCGACAAGCAAACCGCCGCCTACGAGCAAGTGAGCACGGGGCGGACGGGGCACGCGGAATCGGTCGAGGTGACGTTCGATCCGCACGTCGTCAGCTATGCAACGATCCTGCAGATCTATTTCTCGGTCGCGCACAACCCGACCGAACTCAATTACCAGGGCCCGGACTCAGGGTCGCAATATCGTTCCGCGATCTTCGCCGAGAGCGACGAGCAGAAGCGCGTCGCCGAAGCCTATATCGCCCAGCTCGCCGCCGCGAAGGCGTTCAGCGCGCCGATCGTCACCCGCGTCGAGGCGCTGCGCGGCTTCTATCCCGCCGAGGCCCATCACCAGAATTACGCGACGCTCAATCCCGACAGCCCCTATATCGCCTACAACGACGCCCCCAAGGTCGAGAATCTGTGGAAGCTGTTTCCCGGCGCGTTCCGCCAGAAGCCGAAGCTGGTCGCCGTCGCCGGCGACGATTGAGGCCGGCGCCGGGTGCGCGGCGTCAACGCGCGGACGCTCGGCGCAAGGCCGGGCGTGACGCGGGGGGATTGGCTGAGCGACCCTCGCCGTCGTGACGTCCGAATGCGTCAGAAGTTGAAAAACTTCTCCCGCAGCGCGTCCTCGTATTGCTTCTTGGCGGCTTTGACGGCGGTGCGAAGCTCGTCCTCGCGAAAATGCGCTCCCTCCCACCGGTCGACTTCGGCGACCGAATGATTGACCGACGCCAGCGCTTCTTCTTCGCGGATCGCCTTGATCCAGTCTTCGACCGCCGCTTTGTAGGCGGCCTGCATGCGATCGAGTTCGGCTTGGTCTGCCATGCGACCTCTCCGGTCCGCCACGACGCCGCGCGGCCCATGCGCGGAGGAGACGCTTCAAAACGCCCCGCGCCTCCGCGTCGACAGCGCCCGCCGGCGCAAGAACACCATGGTTCTGAGACGGCCATGTGAAACGGCGGATATGAATTCGGGCCGTGACGCAATTTGGCCGCCGCGCCCTTGCCGGCTTCCGAATCGCCCGCGCCGCGGCTACAGGTGGCGAGGGCCTCGGCGGCCTGGGTGACGGCGGGAGCGGGAAGGGGAAGGCCGATGAGCGCGGCGGCGGATCCGGTGGTGCTGCGCCATCGCGATCTCGAAAGAATCGCCAATGTGGCGCTGAGGGTCGGCCGCGTCCTGATGGAATGCGGCGGGCGGGTCCGCGTCGTGCGCGAAGGCATGCGGCTCACCGCCCAGGGCCTCGGCGCCGAGGTGGTCGGCGAGCGCGTCGGCTATGCTTCGCTGACCCTGACGGTCGGCGCCGGCGAAGAGACGATCACCCGCATGATCGACGTCGGCCCGCATGGGGTGAACTACCAGCTCGACGTTGCGGTGCGCCGCTACGCGACCCAACTCGCAGAGCAGGGCGGCGCGCCGCACGAGGTCAACGAGACGATCGACCGGCTGGTCCGCGAGACGCGCCGCCATCCGCTGTGGCTGGTCGCGCCGGCGACCGGCCTCGCCTGCGCCGCGTTCGGCCGCCTGCTCGGCGTCGATGGACCGGCGTTCCTGCCGATCCTCGTCGCCGGCGCCGTCGGCCAATGGCTCCGCGCCAAGCTGCACGCCCGCGGGACGAACCCGTGCCTGATCGCCGCGGTGATCGCCTTCATCGCCGGCGCGATCGGCGGCTTCGGCGCGCGCGCCGCCGGTTCGTCGAGCGCCGAGATGGCGTTGATCGCTTCGACGCTGCTGCTGGTGCCCGGCGTGCCGGCGACCAACGCCCAGACCGACATCATGGAAGGGTTCCCGACCGTCGGCAGCGCGCGGGCGGTCTCGGTCGCCATGATCATGGTGTTCGCCACCATCGGCATCTGCGGCGCCGAAGCGGTGCTGGGGATGCTGACGTGACGCTTCTCTCCGCTCAGCTCGTGCTCGACGTCGCCCATCAGGGCGCCTTCGGCGCGCTCGCGGCCTGGGGCTTCGGCGTGCTGTTCAATTTCGATTGGCGCAGCCTGATCTGGTGCTCGGCGCTGGGCGCGCTGGCGCTCGGGGTCAGGACGTTGGCGCTCGCCGGCGGATGGAGCCTGGAGGCGGCGTCGTTCGCCGCGGCGCTGGCGGCGGGCGCCGTCGTCACTTTGACCTCCCGGCGGCGCGGCGAAGGCGCCGACATGATCGCGCTCGCCGGCTGCATCCCGATGGTGCCGGGCGCCTTCTTCGGCAAGGCGATCCTCGGTCTGTTCGCGGTGACCGCGCCGGCGCCCGCGCATGCCGAGGAGACGGCGATCCTCGCCATCGTGGCGATGACGCGGGTGATCCTGACGCTGGGCGCGATCGGCGCCGGCCTCGCCATCCCCTCGCAGATGTCGCGCCGCCGCGGGTTTTAGAGCGGAAAGAGGGGCGCCGAGGGTCGGCTCTCCCGTCGACCCACCGCGCCATTGACCGAACCCTCACCGTCATGGCCGGGCTTGACCCGGCCATCCATGCGGCGCCGCTTGGTCGAAGCGGTGGAATGGACGCGCAACGGGAAGACGTGGATGGCCGGGTCAAGCCCGGCCATGACGCTGAATGATGGTGCTTCGCGCTCAGCTTCTCGCGGTTCCGTGCGCGCCGTGCGACGGTGCGCCGGCGCCGGCGGCGCGCTGGAGGTCGTCGACGGCCTGGGCGAAGTCGTCGCCGGGCTTGGCCGCGCCGCCGATCTTCTGGGGGTCGGCGTCCTGCGGCGCGACAGGAGCGCTGGCGCCGGAGGCGACGAGGTCGACGAGAATCTTGCCGACGAGCGGCAGCGCAGGGATCATCTTGGCTTCCTTTCCCGCGAACCGGCGGGCGACGCGTGAAAGCCGAGGATGATGGCGCGAGCTTGCGCGAGCGTGACTTCGCTCAGCGCGCCGACTGAAAGTCGACGACGCAGACTTTCTCCAGCGACGGGTCGAGATGGCGGCGGCAGAAGGCCTGGTGGGCGGGGTGGGGCAGGTAGGCGTCGCGGCCTTCAGGGCCGTCGAAGCTGACGATGAAGCAATGGGTGAAGCCCTGGTCGAGCCCTTCCGGGCTGGAGTTGCGGCCCCATTCGAAGCCACGCACGAACGGCAGCTCGACGCACAGGGCGCGAAAGGCGTTCTCGATCGCGACGACGGCGTCGTTTGACGCGCTCGGCTTGAACTTGAACAGAACGACGTGACGATAAGCGCCGGCGCCTTCCGCCATCATGCCCACTCCTGCTTGCGCGGCGAAGCGCGCTGACCGCAGAGCTTATACCGGCTGCGGCGAGCGGGCGCGAATGCCGCGTTTTGGCCCTGCGACATCAAGCCACGCAGATCTGGCCGGAGCGCTCGCCGAGCGCGTCTGGCGCGAAACCTTGTCGGCGCGCTCGGCTCAGGCGGTCCGAGGCGCCGTTGCGGCGGCGGCGGCCGGCAGCGGCACGGTCCCGGCGTAGCGATGGATGAGGACGGCGGTCAAAAGGACGCCGGCGCTGAGCGCGATGACGACGACCGCAATGGCGATCATCGCGCCGAGGATCGCCGCCTTGCCCTTGGCGTCGCCGCGGCCCTTGGCGACCGACGCGAACAGCTTGCCGACCGCCTGGAACGCCGGGCCGAGCCCGTTGATCGCGCCCATCGTGTTGTGGACTTGCGCCAGCGTGTTGTAGGCGGCGAGGCCGATATTCATCAGGCTGTGTTGGCGATACGCGGCGATCCAGGACTCGATGGTGATGATCAGGCCCGTGCCGAGCGCGGGGAAGATGATGGTGAGGTACCACAGGCTCACCGCCCCGTTCAGTTGGTCGCCGGTGAAAATATCGGGGAACAGGGCGTTCGCCAGGAACAGCAGCGGGAACAGGAAGACGGAACTGAAGCCGATGGCGCTCTGGATCGCGCCGCACCAGACCAGCACGCGGATCGAGCCGCCAACCGCCTTCGACTCGACCCAGGCTCGGCCGCAGCTCCGCGCGTTCCACCACGAAATGCCGAAGTTCAGCGCCAGGATCAGGTAGAGCCAAATCGGAACCGATCCGTCCATGCCGACGTTCCCCCTCGCGGCGCCTGCCGACAACGTCGCAAATCTCGCCCGCTCGGGGCGGCTTGGCAAGGCGGCGCCGAAGCGTCCTTACGCCGCTACGCGGCGGCTCCAACGGCGGGCGCGGCGCTGCGTGCGCTGCTCGGGCGTCTCCTCGGGCGGCGCGGTCGGGTCGAGCTGCGGCAGGGCGTCCATCACCCGCTCGGGCGGGAAGATGACGATGACTTCGGTGCCCTCGCGCAGCTTCGACTTGAGCCGGAACTCGCCGCCGTGCAGCTCGACCAGGCCCTTGACGATCGGCAGGCCGAGGCCGGAGCCTTCTTCGGCGTTCTTCTGCGCCAGCGAGCCGCGGCCGAACGACGACAGCACGATCGGAATTTCTTCTTCGGCGATGCCGGGTCCGGTGTCGCGGATCGACAGATACTGCCCGCCGGCGCTGGTCCAGCCGACCTTGATCGTGATCGTTCCGCCCTGCGGCGTGAACTTGATCGCGTTCGAGAGCAGGTTGAGCGTCACCTGGCGCACCGCCTTCTCGTCGGCCCAGATGCGCGGCAGGTCGCTGTCGAGCTGCTCGACGATGGCGATGTTGCGCCCCTTGGCGCGCATCGCCAGCAGGTGGCGGCACTCCTCGACCACGCCGGGCAGCGACACCGATTCCTCTTTCAGCTCGTAGCGGCCCGCCTCGACCCGCGACAGGTCGAGGATCTCGTTGATCAGCATCAGCAGATGCTGGCCGCTCGAATGGATGTCGTTGGAATAGTCCTTGTAGACGGCGACCGAATGGGCGCCGAACAGCTCCGCCTTCATCACCTCCGAGAAGCCGAGAATGGCGTTGAGCGGCGTGCGCAGCTCGTGGCTCATCGTCGCCAGGAAGCGCGACTTGGCGAGATTGGCGCTCTCGGCGCGCCGCCGCGCCTCGTCGGAATTGAGCTTGGCCTGCTCGAGCTCGGCGATCAGCGCGTCCTTTTCCGCCTGGAACGACAGGCCGGCGAGCGAGGTGCGATGGAGCCGGTTGGCGAGGATGACGAAGTAGACGAGGATGCCGACGCACAGCGCCGACATCAGCAGCGCCTGCCCGCGCGTCGTCGGCCCGAGCACATAGACGATCGCGATCGCCATCGGCAGCAGGCCGCCGGCGACGGCGAAGGGAATCGCCGAGGCGACCATCGCCGTCATGCCGGAGACCAGCAGCAGGACGACCAGCACGAAAGTGCGGGCGTTGGGGTCGGCCGATTGCAGCAGCAGGACGACGAGCAACGCCCAGGCGCCGCCGGCGAAGGTCTCGGCGACGATGAATTTGCGCCGCCAGGCGGGGGAGGCCTTTTCCGGCTCGGGCAGATCGAGGAAGGCGATCGCCAGCCCGTAGCGCACCGCCAGCGAAACGGCGAGCAGCACGCCCCAGGTGACGACCTTGGGCGCCGGCACCCAGTAGCAGGCGATCGCGCCGACCGCGAGCGCGACCAGCGCCATCGCCGGCGTCGCGCCGGCGACGCTGTTGGCGAACAGCCGCGCCAGCGAGGCGTACTGACCGGTGAAGTCGATCGAATTGGTGGTGAGCGTCTGACGCGCCTGGCGCATCTTGAGCGTCATCGCCCGCCGTCGCGCCGCGGCGGCGGGATCGCCGACGCGACCCTTGTCGTTTTTCTCCGACGCAACCTCGACCATGACCGCCCGACGCGCGCACGCTGCTACCCTTTCAGGATCATGACGATTAATCGTTAACGAGCGGCTACGAGCGACCCGCGATTCCGCGCCAAAATCCTTTCCGGAACGGTCCGTCGGGCGGCGTCCCACGCCTGTCCCGCTGCGTCCCGCGCGCCGCGACGGCGCCCCCATTCAGGCGCGGTTCAGACGCATTGGCCCATGAGCACGCGTTCGCGGGCGCCCAATCGGCCGCGATGGAGAAAGGGAAATGCCGGCACGCTGGCCGTTCGCGCTGCTCGCCGCGTTTCTGCTGGCGGGGGCGACGCCGGCGGCGACGTTCGCGCAAGCGGCCGCGCCGCCCAATCCGCGCATCGCCCTGGTGATCGGCGAAGCGACCTACGGCGATCAGACGCTCGCCACGCCGGTCAACGACGCCGCGCTGATCGCCCAGACCCTCCAGGCGGCCGGCTTCGACGTCGTCGGCGCGCGCGATCTCGACGGGACGTCGATGCGCGCGGCGATGCGCGACTTCCTCGACAAGGCGGCGGCGGTCGGCCCCGACATGCAGGCTTTCGTCTATCTCGCCGGCCGCGGCGTGCAATACGAAGGCGACAATTTCTTCGTTCCCGTCGACGCGCAGCTCGCCCGCGATTCCGATGCGCCGATGGAGGCGATCCGGGTCGCCGACTTCGCCCACGCGCTCGCCTCCGAGCCGGGGCGCGCGCGCATCCTCGTCCTCGATGCGGCGCGGGCCAATCCTTATCCCGGCCAAGGTCAGCCGTTCGCCGGCGGCCTCGCGCTGGTCGATCCCGATCCCGGCGCGCTCGTCGCCTTCGACGCCGCGCCCGGCGCAATCGTCGGCGACGAACGAGGCCCCTACGGCGTTTACGCCAAGACGCTCGCCGGGGCGATGCGCGAAGGCGGCGTGCCGATCGAGGACGTCTTCGCCCAGACGCGCGTGCAGGCGAACCAGGCGACCGGCGGCGCGCAGGCGCCATGGAGCGCCTCCAAGCTTTCCGCGCCCTATTACGTGTTCGAGCGCGCCGCCGACGCGCCGCCGCCGCCGGCCGTCGCCGCCTATGCCGACGCGGCGAGCAAGCCGATCCGCGCCTTCCCGGCCGATCAGGCCTATTCCGTCGCGCTCGGTCGCGACACGCTCGCCGCCTATTCCGATTTCCTCGCCGCCTATCCGAATGCGCCGGAAGCCAGGCGCGTGCGCGCGATTCTCGCCGTGCGACGCGAGGCGCTGTTCTGGCGGCGCGCGGTGGCTGAGGACACGGCCTCCGCCTACTGGACCTATCTCAGCCGCTATCCGCGCGGGCCCCATGTCGTCGACGCCGGCCGGCGGCTGGCGATTCTCGCCGCGGCGGCGCAGCCGCCGAGCGATTTCGCGCCGGGGGACTACGCCGACCTGCCGCCGCCGCCTGAGGCCGAATACGTCTACGCCGATCAGCCGGCCACCGTCTTCGTCGGCCCGGACTACGGCCCGCCGCCGCCCCCGCCGCCCGGCTTCGCCGCGATCGAGGACGACGATTGGCGCCGCCTGCCGCCGCCGGCGCCGCCGGTCGCGGTCGGCGTGTTGCCGGCGCTCGCGGTCGCCATTCCGTTGCCGAGCGGCGCGCGCGCTTATCGCGACGCCGGCCGTCTAGAGGGTCGCGCCCCGCTCGGCGCGCCGCCCCCGCCGCAGGCGCAGAATCCGCCGCCGCCGCCGCTGCCGGACGGCATCAAGCCGAAGCCGGTTGCGACGTCGCCAACCTCGAACGGCGGACCGAGGCCGCCGCCGGCGCTCATGCCGACGCCGAGCCCGAGCCCCGGCCCGACGCCGCCGATTCTGACGCCGGAGAAGGAATCGCGCGAGCCGACGCCGAGCCCGAGCCCGATGAAGAGCGTCAGGTCGAAGCCGACGCCGGACGAAGGCGCGGCGGGCGGCAAGCCGCCGTCCGAACCGAAACCGCTCAAGGCGCTGCGCGGCCCGGGGCCGGGAGAGGGCGAGGCGATCACGCCCGAGTCGAAGCCTGCGCCGCCGACTCGGTTGAGCCCGCCGCCCGGCAAGCCCGAGCGGCAAGCTTGCGGCAAGCCCGACACGCCGCCCTGTCCGCGGTGAGGCGAGAAAAGCGGAGGGCTTCGGCCCTCCCTTACTTTTGCAGCCGCGCGATCAGGCTCGACGTGTCCCAGCGGCGCCCGCCCATCGCCTGCACGTCGGAATAGAACTGATCGACCAGCGCCGCGACCGGCAGATGCGCGCCGTTGCGGCGGGCTTCGTCGAGGCAGATCGCCAGGTCCTTGCGCATCCAATCGACGGCGAAACCGAAGTCGAACTTCCCGGCGATCATCGTCTTGTGGCGATTGTCCATCTGCCACGACTGGGCCGCGCCCTTGGCGATGACGTCGACCACAAGCTCGGCGTCGAGGCCGGCGCGCTGAGCGAAATGCAGCCCTTCGGCGAGGCCCTGGACCAGACCGGCGATGCAGATCTGGTTGACCATCTTGGCGAGCTGGCCCGAACCGACCGGCCCCATCAATTTGCACGCGCGGGCATAGGCGGCGATCGCCGGTTCGACCATGGCGAAGGTCGCTTCGTCGCCGCCGCACATCACCGTCAGCGCGCCGTTCTCGGCCCCGGCCTGGCCGCCGGAGACCGGCGCGTCGACGAAGCCGAGGCCGCGTTTTTCCGCTTCGCGCGCCAGTTCGCGCGCGACATCGGCGGAAGCGGTGGTGTGGTCGACGAAGACCGCGCCCTTGGCCATGCCGGCGAAGGCGCCGTCGGGACCGAGCGTCACCGCGCGCAGATCGTCGTCGTTGCCGACGCAGGCGAAAACGATGGCGCGGCCGCGCGCCGCCTCGCGCGGCGTCGGCGCCGCGACGCCGCCGTGCTCGGCGACCCATTTCTGCGCTCTCGCCGCGGTGCGGTTGTAGACGACGACGTCGCAGTCGCCGCGGCCCTTGAGGTGGCCCGCCATCGGATAGCCCATGACGCCCAGTCCGAGAAACGCGACTTCAGCCAATGTCCTCTCCATCTCGACGGCGCGAGCGCGCGCCTTGCGTGGGCGCTCTATAGCGCCTTTTGTCCGGCGACGCTCGGGCCCCCGAGCGAGACGTGGCCGACGTCGTAAAGCGCGACGCCGTCGCGGCGCGCGGGCGGTTCGCGCCACAGCCGGAAGCGCACGCGGGTCCAGTTCGTCGGCTCGAAGCCGGCGACGGCGGCGAGCGCGCCGCGTTCGATCGCTTGGTCGGCCGCTTCGTCTTCTTGCGCCTCGAGCGCGTCGAGCGGCGAAAAGGGCGCGATCGGCGCAATCTCGCTTGTGGCGAATCGCGCCTGCTCGACGTCGCGCGCCAGCCACGCGCGCCAGACGATCCAGATGCGGACCTGCGGCCAGCCGAACGCGTCCGAGACCCCGGCGAAGCCGCGGCCGGTGAGGAAGTCGTTCATCGCCGCCGCGTCGTCCCAGACATAGAACGGCGCGTAGAGGTTCTCCCGTTGCGCCCCGTCGCGGCGGGCGGAGAGATAGGCCTTGGCCCGCAAACCGGGCAGACCGTCGAGCGCCGGCCCCTTTTCGGCGATGCGCCGCTCGACGTTTCCCATGTCGTAATCGGCCGGAAGGGTGAAGCTGTACTGCATCGCCAGGGCGGGCGGATTGGCTTTCGGGTTCATCGCCGGGCTCCTTCGCGGCGCGCCGCCCGAGCGCGGCGCGCTTGACCGAAGCGGCTTAGGCTTGCATGATCGTCCCGACAATCAGGAAGTTCTTGACTGATTGTTTCGACAATCAGGACGATAATGGCGACCCGGATCACATTCGACCTCGACGCCCTGCGCAGCTTCGCCGTCGGGATCGAGCTTGGCGGTTTCGCCAGGGCGGCGGACCGGCTCGGCCGCTCGACCTCGGCGGTCAGCGCCCAGCTCAAGAAGCTCGAGGGTCAGGCGGGCGCGCCGATCCTGCGCAAGTCGGGCCGCGGCCTGGCGCTGACGCCGACCGGCGAGACGCTGCTCGCCTACGCCCGCCGCCTGATCGAGCTCAACGACGAGGCGGTCGCCGCGGCGCGCGGGGTCGAGCTCGAGGGCTGGGTGCGGATCGGGCTGCAGGAGGATTTCGGCGAGACGTTGCTGCCGGAGGCGCTCGGCCGCTTCGCCCGCGCCCATCCCAAGGTCAGGGTCGAGGCGCGGGTCGAACGCAACGCCGCGCTGATCGACGGGGTCGTCTCGGGCAAGCTCGATCTCGCGCTCGCTTGGGACGGCGACGTCGCGACGCCGCATGGCGAGCGGATCGCCGAGACGGCGATGCGCTGGATCGGCCCGGCCGGGCGCGACGACGTCTGGCGCGCGGCGAGCGGCGAACCGCTGCCGGTGGCGGCGATGGAGGCGCCGTGTCTGTTCCGCCGCGTCGCGATCGACGCGCTCGATCTCGCCGGGATCTCGTGGCGGCTCGCTTTCGTCAGCGCCAGCCTCGCCGGCGTTTGGGCGGCGACGGCGGCGGGGCTCGGCCTGGCGGTGCGCACCTCGCTCGGCCTGCCGGCGAACCTGCGCGCGCTCGGCGAAGACGAGTGCGGCCTGCCGCCGCTGCCCTCGCTGGCCGTGAAGCTGCATCGCGCCGAGGCCGAGCCGGGAGCGGCGACGCAGCGGCTGGCGGCGATCGTCGCCGAGACGCTGGGCGAGGCGATCGCGCGCAGCGCTTCGGCGTAAGCTGTCGCGTCGCGCTCAGCCGAGCCGCGCCCGCGCGGCGGCGAAATCGGCGGGCGTGTTGAGATTGGCGAAGGCGTCGGCGTCGGCGAACAATGCTTCCGCTGCGCCGAGCCGCGTCATCAGCGCGCGCGGGCCGCCGTCGCCCGCCGCCAGCGCCGTCTCGACCGCGCGCGTGAGCGCGCTCGACCACAGCGCGAACATCGGTTCGAGGCCGCGCGCGCTTGTCGCGACCGCGAGCGGCGCGCCCTTTTCATCGGCCGCCGCGGCGAGCCGCGCGACGAGATCGAGCGGCAGGAACGGCGCGTCGCACGGCGCGGTCGCGAGCCATGCCGCGCCCTGCGATTGCGCGTAGCGAAGCGCCGCGGCAATGCCGGCGAGCGGCCCGCCGCCGGCGTTCGCCGCCGCATCGGCGACGATTGCGCAACCCAAGGAGCCGAAGCGCGCCGCGTCGCCATTGGCGTTGAGGAACAGCGCGTCGACCTGCGGCGCGAACCGCGCCGCCACATGGGCGACGAGCGGCCGTCCGGCGAGCGGCGCCAGCGCCTTGTCGAAGCCCATGCGGGCCGATCGTCCGCCCGCCAGCACGACGCCCGCCGTCTTGAGGCTCACGAAGCGCATCTCCCAGCGTCAGCCAAATTCCGCGCCGCGACCGCTCGATCGCCGCAATTTAGACCGTAAAAGTGATATAGCCGAAACGGGTTCGGCAAACGAACCGGCGCGTCCGCGCCGCAGAGTCGCGACGATGGGGAGAGTACGGATGGCGGCGGGACGTCGACAATTCATCGTAGGCTTGGGCGCCGCCGCGGCGGGCGCAGGAATCGCCGCCCCGGCGCTCGCCGATTCGACGCCCAATGTGCAGTGGAAGCTGACGTCGAGCTTCCCGACCTCGCTCGATCTCATCTACGGCGGCGCGCAGACGCTCGCCGACGCCGTCTCCGACATCACCGACGGCCGTTTCACCATCAAGCTGTCGCCGGCCGGCGAGATCGCGCCGGCGCTGGAGGCGCTCGACGCCGTCGCCGACGGGCGCGCCGACTGCGCCCACACCGCGCTCTCCTATTACTGGAACAAGGACCCGAGCTTCGTTTTCGCTTCGTCGACGCCGTTCGGCATGAACGCGCGCCAACATGCGGCCTGGCTGCAGGAAGGCGGCGGCGGCGCGCTGATCGACGACTTTCTCGCCGAGCGCAAGATCATCGCGCTGCCGGCCGGCAACACCGGCGGGCAGATGGCAGGCTGGTTCCGCAACGAGATCCGCACGCCCGCCGACTTCAAGGGCCTCAAGCTGCGCATCGGCGGTTTCGCCGGCAAGGTGTTCCAGACGCTCGGGGCCGAGCCGATGGCGACGCCGAAGGACGGAATCTACGCCGCGCTCGAATCGGGCGGCCTCGACGGCTTCGAATGGGTCGGCCCCTACGACGATGAGCGCTTCGGCGACAAGCCCGACGGCGCGAAGCAGCCGATCTCGAAAGTCGCGCCGAACTATTATTACCCCGGCTGGTGGAAGGGCGGCATGCAACTGCATCTCGCCGTCGCCAAGGACAAGTTCGACGCGCTGCCGAAATCCTATCAGGCGGCGCTGCGCGCCGCGGCTGCGGCGGCCAATGCTTCGGTGCTGGCCAAATACGACGCCGCCAATCCCGGCGCATTGAAGCGCCTCGTCGTCGGCGGCGCGCAATTGCGCCTGTTCCCCCAGGACGCGCTCGAAGCCTGCTACAAGACCTCCAACGATCTCTATGCGCAATTGTCGAACGACGATCCGAACTTCAAGAAGATCGCCGATTCCTACATGGCGTTCCGCGCCGACCAATATCTGTGGTGGCAGGTCGCTGAATATTCCTTCGACAATTTCATGATCCGCGAGCGGCGCAGCAAGTCGTAGCGATCGTCGCCTCCCTTCTTTCCGCGATCGGGGAGAAAGTCAGGACGAGGCCCGAGTAGGCCCAAGCGCAACGCGCTATGCCGCCATCGCGCTGTCCTCGTAGTCGGCCGGCGCCGTTTCGTCGGCCGCCTGCGAGCGGATGACGAGCGACAGCAAAGTCGCGACGACGATGTTGACGATGACGGCGGTCAAGCCGTTGTAGGCGGCGAAATGCAGGCCGAGGTCGACGGGTCCGACGAAGGGAACGTCCCAGGCGAGCCCATGCACCGGCGTCCACGCCTTCTCTCCCCACGACAACGCCGTGCCGACGAACATGCCGGCCGCCCAGCCGACGAGCAGCGCCCAGCCGTTGAACCAGCGGGTGTAGAGGCCGAAGATCAGCGCCGGGAAGATTTGCACCATCCACACGCCGCCGAGCAGTTGCAGGTCGAGCGCGAACTGGGTCGGCATGAGAAAGATCACCGCCAGCGCGCCGACCTTGACCACCAGCGACGCGAGCTTCGCCAGCACCGATTCCTCGCGCGGCGTCATCGCCGGGTGGATGAACGGCTTCCAGATATTGCGGGTGAAGGTGTTGGCGGCGCCGATCGACATCACCGCCGCCGGCACCAGCGCGCCGAGCGCGATCGCCGCGAAACAGAAGCCGGCGAACCAGTCGGGGAACGCCCACAGCACCAGTTGCGGCACAGCGTCCTGCGGCGAGGAAACCTTGACGTTCGCCGCGATCGCCATCACGCCGAGGAGCGCGATCAGCCCGAGCACGAACGAATAAGCCGGCAGGGTCATGGTGTTGAAGCGGATCGCCTTGCTGCTGGAGGCGGCGAGCGCGCCGGTCATCGCGTGCGGATACATGAACAGCGCCATCGCCGAGCCGATCGCCAACGTGATATAGGGGCCGATCTGCCCGGGCGTCAGCGTCACGCCGGCGGCGAGCTTGGCGTTGGCCGCGACCTTGGCGGCGTAAGCGGCGTCGGCGGCGGCGAAAATCTTGATGAAGCCGCCGAGCTCGATCGGGATGACGATCACCGCGGCGATGATGAAGACATAGATCATCGCGTCCTTGACGAAGGCGATCATCGCCGGCGCGCGCAGGCCGCTCTTGTAAGTGTAGAGCGCGAGGATGACGAAGGCGATGGTGATCGGCGCGTGCTGCATCAAGCCGTGGCCGGAGAAGCCGAGCGCGAGGATCACCTTCTCCATGCCGACGAGCTGCAGCGCGATATAGGGCATGGTGGCGAGAATGCCGGTGATCGAGACGGCGAGTTCGAGCCAGCCATTGCCGTAGCGGCCGAGCACGAAATCGCCGGCGGTGATGTAGCCGTGCTTGTGCGACACCGCCCACAGCCGCGGCATCGTCATGTAGAGGAACGGATAGATGATGATCGTGTAGGGGACGGCGAAGAAGCCGTAGGCGCCGATGGCGAACACGACGGCGGGAATGGCGATGACGGTGTAGGCGGTGTAGAGGTCGCCGCCGAGCAGGAACCAGGTGACCCACGGGCCGAAGCGCCGCCCGCCCAGGCCCCATTCATGGATATGGTCGAGGTCGGCCGCCTTCCAGCGCGAAGCGATGAAGCCGAGCCCGGTGACGAGGCCGAAGAAGACGACGAAGACGATCGTCGCGACGACGTTGAGATGGTCGAACATCGCTCACGCCTTCCGCAGGCGGTCGGCGGCGTAGATCGTCAACGCCGAGACGGGGATCAGCAGGAGCTGGAACCAGTAGAAGAAGGGGATGCCGAACAGGGTCGGCTCAGTCATGTTGTAGAGCGGCGCCCACAGCGCGATCACGCAGGGAATCCACAGCAGCAGATGTCGCATCCGTTCCCCCCTCGTCGACGCGGTCGCCATTGCCGCGTTCGTCCCGACGTTTCGCCTTGCTTAGCGACTTTCGGCGACGCGGTCGAGGGGCGGGAAGAGCGACGGACCGGTTGACTCGAGGGCCGCTCCACCCGCACTTTCGCATGGGAAGACGGGGAGGCGAAGCTTGCGCTGGTCGACGATGGTTCTGCTGGCGGCGGCGGCCGCCGTTCCGATGGCCGCGCGCGCCGCGGGCGAGAGTTCGCCCGCCGACGTGACGACGGCGATCTACCGCATCTACGCCGGTCCGAAGGGCGACTATCAGACCGGCAACCTCGACGACAAGCGGGTCGCCGTCTATCTGTCGAAGTCGCTGCGCGCCGCGTTGAAGGCGATGGACGCGCGCTCGAAGAAGCTCAACGAGCCGATCCTCGATTTCGATCCGGTCACCGATTCGCAGGACCCTGAGGTCGAGAAGCTGACGATCGCGCCCGAAGGCGACGCGGCCGCGACCGCCACCTTCTTCAGCGGCGACGTCAAGCATGTCGTCCGCTACAGCTTCGTGCCCGAGGACGGCGCGTGGAAGGTCGACGACATCTCCGGCGGCGCCGGCGACGAGACGTTCGATCTGCGCGACATCATCAAACCGCCGAAGAAATAGCGGCCGGCTGCGCCTCGGCAACCGCTGGCGCGCTTGCCGCCGCTTCGGTGCGCGGCCGCGCCAGCAGTCCCGGGACCAGCGCCTCGGCGGCGAGCGCGCCGGAGATTGCGACCGCCTCGACGCCCGGCCCGTGGGTCGCGGCGCCGGCGACGACGAGGTTGCGGATCGGGCTCTTGGCGCCGCGCAGCCGGCCTGAACCCGAGACTCCGTAGATCGCCCCGTCGCTGGCGAGGTCGTAGCGCGCGTAGGTGACCGGGCTCGCTTCCGAGCGATGGACGATGTGGGCGCTGAGGCCGGGCAGGGCGGTCTCGGCGGCGGCGATCATCGCGTCGGCGAGCGCGCGCTTCTTCGCTTCGTATTCAGGCGTGAAGCGCAGCGCCTTCCAGTCGTCGCCGCCCGCGGCGGGGAACCAGGCGCGCGCTTCGTCGTTGGTCAGCAGCCTAATGATTCCGACGGTCGAATGGCCGGCCGGCGCGGCGCTCGGATCGACCTGGGTCAGCACTTCGACGCCGATATGCTGGTCGACGAGGTGCAGCGCCGGCCGGCAGTCGGGGACATAGTCGACGCCGAGGTGGACCATGAACGCCGAGGGACCCGGCGCCGCGGCGGCGAGGCGATCGGCGAAGCGGGCGGGCAGCGCGTCATGGCCGACGAGCTCGAGGAAGGTGCGTTTGACGTCGGCGTTCGAGACGATTGCACGCGCTGCGATGCGCCGGCCGTCGGCGAGCGCGACGCCGACCGCGCGGCCGTCAGCGATCAGGATGCGCTCGACGCGCGTCTTCAGCCTGACCGTTCCGCCGCGCGCCTCGATCGCTTCGACCAGGACTTGAGCGAGGCGCTCCGAGCCGCCGACCGGATAGAAGCCGCCGTCGAAATAATAGCCGAACAGCGGGACCATCTGGGCGCAAGTCAGCCGCTCGGTTCCGTCGCTGACGTAGCCGGTCAGCGCCGTGAGCAAGCGCTTGGCCTGCGGGTCGGAAACGTGGCGCGCGACGAGCTCGTCGAACGGCCGATCCATCCATTGCACGGCGAGCGGATGGTTGCGGGCGAAGGCGAGCATCGCCTCGGCGCCGCCCGGCAGGCCGGGGATGCCGCCGTTGTCGGCGCCGGTCGCGTACATGCCGTCGGAAATCGCCTTGATCTCCTCGAACAGCGCCTTCAGGCCTGCTGCGTCGGCGGGGAACTGGCGGCCGAGCTCGGCGGCATAGGCGCGTCCGTCGCGCGGCGGTTCGACGACGCGGTTGGCGAAGCGGTAGGAATGGTCGAGCCGGCGCCAGTCGAGCTGGCCGGCGACGCCAAGCCGGGACAGGATCGCGTTCACTGGGCCGCCGGTATGAACGCCGGAGAAATCGTGCGGGCCGGCGTCGAAGCGATAGATGCAGGGGCGGCCGTCGTGGCGCGCCTTGCGCAGGAACGTATGGCAATAGCCGCCGGGCACGACATGGGCCTCGTAGACGGCGACCTTGAGGCCGGAATCGGCGAGCAGCGCGGCCGAAACGAGGCCGCCGATCCCGGCGCCGACGACGGCGACGTCGACCGAATCGTCGTTGTTTGCGCCGTCGAAGCGCGGCGCCGGCCAGCGATAGTCGGAGGATTTGGCGATCTGGCGCGCGAGGACGAGGCGGATCAGCGCCGTCGGGCCGAAGATCGAGGCGAGCGCGCCGAAGACGAACACCGCGGTCGTGGCCAACCCGCCGAGCTTGAGCGCGAGGATCGCCGCATCGAGCAGGAACAGAACCGCCCACAGCCCGGAGATCATCATGTTGACGACCAAGAAGAGCGGGCTCGCCGATTCGGCGGAAAAGGCGGCGCGCGCATAGTCGGCGGTCCACGGCCGCTTCAGCGCGACGCTGACGAGCGCGGTGAGGCCGAGCCCGGCGAAGGACAGCCACAAAGCCGCGCCGGCGAAGAAGGCGGGCGCCGCGACGTCGATCGCCGCCATCGCCAGGAAGGTCGCCAGCGCGCCGATCTCGATCAGGTAGACCTCGCGCCGCGTCCAGCGCCAGGCGGTCATCGCCAGCGCGGCGACCAAGCCGATGGCGAGCGCCTCGCCGGGGGAGGCGAATCCGAGCAACAGCCAGAAGGCGGCGAGCGGGGCGAGGCCGAACTGGGCGGCGACGAAGGTCTGCATGGCGCGGTCTCCTAAGGGGAGGGGCTATGTTTACGGCGTAAACTATGCCATGATGTTATCAATGTCAACTTCGAATCGCTCCTCCTATCACCACGGCGCCTTGCGCCCGGCCCTGATCGCCGCCGCGCGGGCTTTGCTGCTCGACGAAGGCGGCCCCGCCGCGGTCGGCTTGCGCGAGGCGGCGCGGCGGGTCGGCGTCTCGCCGACCGCAACCTACCGCCATTTCAAAGACAAGGACGCGCTGCTGGCGGCGCTCGCGGTCGAGGGCTTTCGCGAATTCGGCGCGGCGCTCGCGGCGTCCGAGCGCGCGCCCGAGCCGCTCACGGCGATGGGCGCGGCCTATGTCGATTTCGCCCTTTCCAAGCCCGGCATGTTCCGGCTGATGTTCTCGCCGATGCTGTCGGCGCGGCGCGACGACGCGGAGCTGCGGGCCGCCGCCAACGCCGCCTTCGCCACGCTCGCCCGCGGCGTCGGCGCACGCTCGGACGCGCCGCCGAGCGCACAGATTCCGGCGGCGGCGATCGCCGCGTGGTCGCTCGTCCACGGCCTGTCGCATCTCATCCTCGACGGCGTGCTGCCGCGCGAGGCGGCCGCTGCGTTCAAGCAGGCGATCCTCGGCCCGGCGAAGGACGCGCCTGGTCTGGATTTCCTGCGGCCGCGCTGAGCCGCCCGCCCTCTTTTTTCTTGCGCTCAAACAGCTTAGAAGGCGTCCCTCGCCCCGGGCGCGACGCCGCGCCTGCCGATGCGAGGGGCGCAGGAGCGTTTCATGGCCAAGCCGCGCACGATGTACGACAAGATCTGGGACGACCACGTCGTCGAGACCGGCGCCGACGGGACGTCGCTCATCTACATCGATCGCCATCTCGTCCACGAGGTGACGAGCCCGCAGGCGTTCGAAGGCCTACGTCTGACCGGCCGCAAGGTGCGCGCGCCGGAAAAGACGCTCGCCGTCGTCGACCACAATATCCAGACGACCGACCGCAGCCAGGGCATCGCTGATCCGGAGAGCCGGCTGCAGGTCGAGCAACTCGCCGAGAACGCGCGCGAATTCGGCATCGAATATTACAACGAGTTCGACCCTCGCCAGGGCGTCGTCCACATCATCGGCCCCCTCGCCAGGGCGTCGTCCACATCATCGGCCCCGAGCAGGGCTTCACCCTGCCGGGCACGACGATCATCTGCGGCGACAGCCACACCTCGACCCACGGCGCCTTCGGCGCGTTCGCGCTCGGCGTCGGCACCAGCGAGGTCGAGCATGTGCTGGCGACGCAGACGCTGATCCAGTCGAAGGCGAAGAACATGAAGGTCGTCGTCGACGGCAAGCTCGCCGACGGCGTCACGGCGAAAGACATCATCCTCGCCATCATCGGCCAGATCGGCACGGCGGGCGGCACCGGCCACGTCATCGAATATGCCGGCGAGGCGATCCGCGCCTTGTCGATGGAAGGGCGGATGACGGTCTGCAACATGTCGATCGAGGGCGGCGCGCGCGCTGGGCTGGTCGCGCCCGACGAGAAGACCTATTCCTATCTCAAGGACCGACCGATGGCGCCCAAGGGCGCCTTGTGGGATCAGGCCCGCCGCTATTGGGAGACGCTCGTCTCCGACGACGGCGCACATTTCGACGAGATCGTGCGGCTCGACGCCGCCGATCTGCCGCCGATTGTCTCCTGGGGCACCAGCCCGCAGGACGTCGCGATGATCGGCGGCTTCGTGCCGAAGGTCGAGGACGGCGCGACCGAGGCCAAGCGCGCCTCGATCAAGCGCGCGCTCGACTACATGGGCCTCAAGGGCGGCGAGAAAATCGCCGACCTCGCCATCGACCGCGTGTTCATCGGTTCGTGCACCAACGGCCGCATCGAGGATCTGCGCGCCGCGGCCAAGGTCGTCGCCGGCCACAAAGTCAGCGAGCGCGTCAACGCGATGGTCGTGCCGGGCTCGGGGCTGGTGAAGGCGCAGGCCGAGGCCGAGGGGCTCGACAAGATCTTCACCGCCGCCGGCTTCGAGTGGCGCGAGCCGGGCTGCTCGATGTGCCTGGCGATGAACCCCGACAAGCTTCTGCCGGGCGAGCGCTGCGCCTCGACCTCGAACCGCAATTTCGAGGGCCGTCAGGGCTACAAAGGCCGCACCCATCTCGTCTCGCCGGCGATGGCCGCCGCCGCGGCGATCGCGGGGAAGTTCGTCGACGTGAGGGAGTGGCGGTAAGGGCGCCGCCCGCCTTTGTCAACGCGGACGCAGAGATACGCTTGACGACCTATCCCAATTCTGGGATAAACAGCGATGGCGCGTCTGCGCATCGCCGGCGAGAAGCCGCTCGATTGGGTCGGCTCGTCGAAAAGGGACTTTCTCGGCTTCCCGCCCCAGGTGAAGGATGAAATGGGCGTGGCGCTAGAGCGCTCTGCATTTAGGCGTGGGCATAGCCTGAGTTGGCGAGGTAGCTGGCGCATTCGTTAGGGGAGAACTCGGCGAGCGCGTCGGCGAGGGTGTCGGAGACGGCGTCGAAGGTGCGCGGGGCGGCTTTTCGCACGAAGCCTTTGAGCTTGGCGAAGACCTGCTCGATCGGATTGAGGTCGGGCGAGTATTTGGGAAGGAAGAGAAGGCGAGCGCCGGCGGATTTGATCGCCCGTCGAACGGCTTTGCCTTTGTGCGATCCGAGATTGTCGGCCACGACGATGTCGTCGGGCTTGAGGGCGGGAACCAGGAACTGCTCGACATAAGCGCGGAAGCGCTCGCCATTGATCGGGCCGTCGAACAGGCATGGCGCTTCGACGCGGTCGCAGCGCAGCGCGGCGAGGAAGGTCTGGGTCTTCCAATGTCCGTGCGGGACCTTGTCGATCAGCCTGCGTCCGCGCGGCGCCCAGCCGTAGCGGCGGGTCATGTTGGTTTTGGTCCAGGTCTCGTCGATGAAAACCAGCCGCGAAGGATCGACCCGAGCCTGGTATTTCCGCCAGCGCAGCCGATGCCGTTTCACGTCCGGGCGATCCTGCTCCGCTGCGACCACGGTCTTTTTTTGAGCGTCAGGCCAATACGGCGCAGGAAGCGGCTCATCAGCGAGGTGTCGCTCTTCACGCCGCGCTCGGCCAGCAACCGGTCGCACAGCGCCTGCAGCGTGACGTCGGGCTTCTCAGCCCGCAGACCCTCCACGAAGGCCCGATGCGGCTCCAGCTTCGGGCGCTTGTAACCGCCCATCTTCGCCGCGGCGCGAACCCCAGTCCGCTCAAAGCGTTCCAGCCACTTGATCGCCACGGAATCGCTGACGCCAAAGCGCGCCGCCGCGCCGCGGCGACTCATTCCTCCGCCAGCCACCGCGTCAATCACCCGGTCGCGCAAATCCTGAGAGTAAGCTCCAGCCATCCCTGCTGGCCTCCATCCAGCCAGCAGGTTGAATCAGAACGTCGCTGATTTGGGAATCCCTCCCGATTCAGCCTAACGTCCGAGCGCTCTAAAGCGAGACACACGATTTGAGTGACATGAGCCTTTAGGAGGCTTCATGTCACAACAAGCGATGCGGGTATTTTCGACTGAGTTC
>NZ_JBEKVH010000070.1:0-18738 GCF_049514155.1 Roseiarcus sp.
GACCTTGCGCACGTCGAGCCCGCTTTCCAGCATCGCGATCATCTTGTGCCAGGTCTCGAACATCTCGCGCCCATAGATGCCCTTGATGGTGAGCTGCTTGAAGATGACCTTGTTCCAGTCGATGAGCGTCGGCTTGGCCGGCAGGCCGAGCAGGGCGACCCGGCCGCCCACGATGATGGCGTCGAACAATTGATCGAACGCCGCCGGCGCGCCGCTCATCTCGAGCGCGACGTCGAAGCCTTCGGTCATCTTGAGCCGGCCCATCGTCGCCTTGAGGTCGGACTTCGAGACATCGACCGCGACCACGTCGGCGACCTCCTCGGCGAGCTTGAGGCGGCGCGGGTTGATGTCGGTGATGACGACGTGGCGCGCGCCGACGTGGCGCGCGACCGCCCCGGCCATGATGCCGATCGGCCCGGCCCCGGTGATCAGCACATCCTCGCCGACGAGATCGAAGGCGAGCGCGGTATGGACCGCATTGCCGAGCGGATCGAGGATCGCGCCGAGCTCGTCGTCGACGTCGTCGGGCAGCGGCACGATGTTGAACGCCGGCACCCGCACGTATTCGGCGAAGGCGCCGGGAATGTCGACGCCGATGCCGCGCGTTTCCGGATCGAGATGGTAGCGCCCGCCGCGCGCGGCGCGGCTGCCCATGCCGATCACGTGGCCCTCGCCCGACACGCGCTGGCCGATCTGCAGGCGGCGCACGTTGGCGCCGAGCGCGACGATCTCGCCGGCATATTCGTGGCCGATCGTCATCGGCGTCGGGATCGTCTTCTGCGCCCACTCGTCCCAATTGAAGATATGGATGTCGGTGCCGCAGATGCCGGTCTTGTGGACCTTGACCAGCACGTCGTCGGGGCCGATCTCGGGCTTCGGAACCTCGCGCATCCACAGGCCCGGCGCCGCCTTCTCCTTCACCAACGCCTTCATCGGCTCGCCTCCGGGTTCTAGAGAATTCCAACCGCCTTGCCGGCGTCGGCGAAGGCGGCGAGAGCGAAGTCGACGTCCGCCTCGCTTAAGCCCGCCGACATCTGGGTGCGGATGCGCGCCGCGCCCTTCGGCACGACGGGAAAGAAGAAGCCGGCGACATAGACGCCGCGCGCGTCGAGCGCCCGCGCCAGATCCTGCGCGAGCCGCGCTTCGCCGAGCATCACCGGAATGATCGGCGTCTCGCCCGGCAGCAGATTGAAGCCGGCCTTGGCGAGCCCGGCGCGAAAGCGGCGGGCGTGCGCCTGCAGGCGGGCGCGACGATCGTCGGAGCGAATGGCGATCTCCAGCGCCTTCAGCGCGCCGGCGGCCATCGGCGGCGCGAGGCTGTTGGAGAAGAGATAGGGCCGCGCGCGCTGGCGTAAGAGATCGACGATCGGCTGCGCCGCGGCGACGAAGCCGCCCATGCCGCCGCCGAGCGTCTTGCCGAAGGTGCCGGTGACGATGTCGACGCGGTCGCCCGCGCCGGTCAGCGCCGGCGTGCCGCGGCCCTTGTCGCCGAGATGGCCGGTCGCGTGGCAATCGTCGACCAGAACCAGCGCGCCATAGCGTTCGGCGAGCGCGCAGATTTCAGGCAGCTTGGCAACGGCGCCGTCCATCGAGAACACGCCGTCGGTGGCGATGAGCTTGAACCGCGCGCCGTCGGAATCGGCCTGCTTCAGGCAATCCTCGAGCGCGTTCATATCGGACGCAGCGTATCGGTAGCGGCGCGCCTTGCTGAGCCGCACGCCGTCGATGATCGAGGCGTGGTTCAGCGAATCGGAGACGATCGCGTCGGCCTCGCCGAGCAGCGGCTCGAATACGCCGCCGTTGGCGTCGAAACAGGCGGCGAACAGGATCGCGTCGTCCTTGCCGAGATGGCGCGCGATCGCCAGCTCGAGCTCGCGGTGCAGCGTCTGCGCGCCGCAGATGAAGCGCACCGAGGCCATGCCGAAGCCGAATGCGTCGAGCGCGGCCTTGGCGGCGGCGATCACGTCGGGATGATTAGCGAGGCCAAGATAGTTGTTGGCGCAGAGGTTGAGCGTCTCGCGCGTCGCGCCGTCGCTAGCGACCTTGATCCGCGCCCCCTGCGGCCCGGCGATCAGCCGCTCGCGCTTGGTCAGCCCCACGGCGTCGATCTCGGCCAGCGTCGCGCGCAGATGGGTCAGGAAGGCGTCGGACACGATTGGCTCCCGTCTCCAGCGAATCCCAGAGGATTCCACGACGCCGCGCCGGGCGGCCCCAGCGCGCGTGGACGGGTGAATAGCACAGCTTGCCGGCGCGGGCCGACTGCCCTCAGGCGACCGTCGCCGTTTCGCCGACCACCTCGAGCGGCAGAACCTCCACTTCGCCGCCCGACACGCGGCGGGTGAGTTCGGCATAGGCCTTGAAGAATTCAGCCCGCCCCAAGGTTTTGGCCGCCGCGTCGTCGACGGCCGTCGCGAGGTGGTAATAGTCGGCGCCGTCGCGGTTCTTCATCGCGCGGTAGGTTATCTTCCCCGCCAGCGCGGGGTCGGCGTCGAGAGCGGCGATGAAGCGCGCGATGTCCTGACGCCACGTCTCTTCCTGTCCGTTGCTCAGTCGATATTTGATCAGAAAGCGTTTCATGTTCGGCTCCCGTCGGCGACGCCGCCAGCTCCACGCTCGCGACGAGGCTGAACATGAGACCGAGGAGCGACGTCGGCAAGTTCGGACAAGACGGCCGCGAAGACATTCAGCTCTGGGCGAGGATCTCGCGCAGGAACGCGACGTGGCGGGCGAAGGCGGCGCGCCCGGCCCGGCTCGCCTTGACCGTCGTGCGCGGCCGCTTGCCGACGAAAGCCTTGGCGACCTCGACGTAGCCCGCGCGCGCGAGATGGTCGATGTGGGCGCCGAGATTGCCGTCGGTCGCGCCGGTCAGCGATTTCAACCGCGCGAAGTCGAGCCCCTCGGCGGAAGGCGGCAGCGCGGTCAGCGCCGCCATGAGCCGCAGGCGCATCGGCTGGTGGATCGTTTCGTCGAGCCCGTTCATCGCCTCAGGCCCGCCGCATCCACAGGCCGCAGAGGATGAAGCCGCCGCCGTTGACGGCGGCGAGCCACAGATTGAACCACTCGCCCGACCACAGATAGCCGGCGAGCACCAGCGCGCTCAAGCCTAGGCCGAGGGCGGCGAAGGCGGCCCCGAACCACAGGCCGGCGAGCGCATAACCGAACAGGAACAGGGTCGGCCAGAACGCGTCGAGCTCGCGCGGACCGAAGCGGCCGAAGCCGACGCTCCACAGCAGGCCGAAGGCGACAAACACCGCGAAAGCGGCGAGGAAGCGCCAGGGAATGCGGCAGGACGCGTCCGTCGCGGCGCGCAGCATGACGAAACTCGCCAGCGCGCCGAGCGCATTGGCGGCGACCCAAGTCCACACCGACCCGTGCGGCCAGAGGAAGCCGATCATATCGGCGGCGACGACGATTGCGCCCCACAGGACGAGCAGCGCGCCGGTGAGGCGATAGAGGCGCGATTGCTTTACGCGCGCGACGACGCCGTCGATCTCGGCGAGCGTCGCGCTGGCTTCCTTCGAGCTGATGGTCATTGCGCCGCTCCCGCCTTCCTCGTCACGACGTTGCTCCGTCGGCGCTCGCCGCGGGGCGGAGGAACGCGAGCCGCGCCGCATCCGCCCAGCCGGCGCCGACGTCCGCCGCCTCGAGCGCGCGGCGGAACTGGGTCAGCGTGCGGCCCCAGAACAGCCCGGCGAAGACGCCGCCGACCACGGCCGACGCGCTGGCGATCTGGGCGTGAGCAGGCGAGCCGGCGTTCAGCGCCAGGGCGACCGCGGCGACGTATTTAACCGCAAAGCTGACGATGATCAGCGCGAATGGGATCGGCGAGCCCGGCAGGATCATCGTCCCGGCGGCGAGCGAGAGGCGCGGCGGCGGCGTCAGAACGGCGAGCGCGCGCCCCCCGAAAATGCCCGCCGCCAGGCCGACGACGAACAGCGCGAGATCGAAGCCGAGGCCGCGCGACTCGATGAGGCCCGCAAGGCCCCAGACGAGAAAAACGATCGGCACGATCAGCGCGCGGCCCGGCTGCATCTCCCGTTCTCGGAGAGCGACGACACCGCGCGAGACGAGATAGGCGAATAGGACCCACACCCAGACCGGTGTATGCGAAAGGATGTCGAAAACCAGCATCGTGAACGCTCCTGCGTCTCAGTCCCGGGACGGGCGGCTGCAAGCCTACTTCACTGCCGCTGCGATCGCAGCCAGCGCAGCGGGTTGATAGACGACGCCGATATGGTCGACGCCCGGCAGCAGCGTCACCCGCACGCCGAGCGGCGCGACGGCGCTCTGGTAGGCCTCGGCGTCCATCAATTCGTCGTCGAGGCCGGCGATCAGCTCGATCTTGTTTCCAGCCGACTTCAGCGCGCCTTCCCAGTCGTGGGGCGGGCCGTAGTTGATCAGCAGGCGGTAGGAATAGCGCGAAGTCGTCGCCATCGCCGCCTCGGGGCGGTTGGCGAAGGCGATCGCCGGCAACGACTGCGCCCAATCGATTCCGAGCGCGCCCAGCACTGTCAGCGCGGCGATGCGCGGAAGGTCGGGCGCGGCCCAGCGCCCCGACCCCTCCGATGGGCGGTTGGTCGGCGCGCGATAGCCGAGATAGGGCGCGAGCAGCACAAAGCGGTCGAAGGACGCGCCGACCGGCGCGGCGGCGACGCGCAAGACGAACCCGCCGCCCGAGGAATGGCCGACGAGCGTCAGATGCGCGGTCGTGTAGTCGGCGCGCAGATGGGCGACGAGATCGGCGAGATCGTCCTCGAGCTGGCCGACATAGCTGATGTCGCCTCGCGAGCCCGAGGCGCCGTGGCCGCGCGTATCGACTGCGACCGCGACGAAGCCGGCTTTCGCCAGCGTGAGCGCGGTCGCATTCATCTCGTCTGAGGAGCCCGACGAGCCGTGATAGACGATCGCCAAGTGATCACGGCCGCCGTCAGCGGCGGGATAAAGCCGGTAGGCGAGCCACGTGCCGTCGCGCGCCTGGAATCGGCTGAGCTCCGGCTTGCCGTCCTGCGGGATCGCCATCGCGCCGCCATGGATCGATTCGAGCGGCGGCGGGGATTCGACCGGCTGTGCGAGCATCGCCCCGAGCGCCAGCGCCGCGACGCCGACCGCCGCCAGCGGCCAAGTGAGAATCTGCCATAACGCCATCGCTTGCCTCAATTCCAGAGTACTCTGTATTGCAGAGTTTATGGCGACTGTCAAACGCGCGTCGGGAATTCGGCCTGCGACAAGATGCTCCATTCACGCTGTGCGTCGACCCGCATAGCGTCTGCGCCGCAGTAGCGAGGGATCCACAGCTCCATCGCGAAAGCAGAGGAAGAGCCGATTGCCGTAGGGTCCCGTCCCCTCGGCTTTCCGGCTCTTCTTCGTATTTGCGCCGCTCAATGGCGGAAGTGGCGCATCCCCGTGAACACCATCGCGATCCCGGCCGCGTCGGCGGCGGCGATGACGTCGGCGTCGCGCATCGAGCCGCCGGGCTGGATGACGGCGGTCGCGCCCGCCTCGATCGCCGCCACGAGCCCGTCGGCGAAGGGGAAGAAGGCGTCGGAAGCGACGACCGCGCCGTGGGTGCGCGGCGCCGGCCAGCCGGCGGCGCGCGCCGCGTCCTCGGCCTTGCGCGCGGCGATCATGGCGGAATCGACCCGCGACATCTGCCCGGCGCCGACGCCGACCGTGACGCCGTCGCGCGCGTAGACGATCGCGTTCGATTTGACGTGCTTGCACACCCGCCAGGCGAAAGCGAGATCGGCAAGTTCGGCCGCGGTGGGGGCGCGCTTGGTGACGACCCTGAGCGTCGCGGGATCGAGCCCGCCCGCGTCGCGGTCCTGCACCAGCAGGCCGCCGGCGACCGAGCGAACGGTCGCCGTCGGCGCGAGCGGATCGGGCAAGCCGCCGGCGACGAGCAGGCGCAGGTTCTTCTTGGTCGCGACGATCGCCAAAGCCTCGTCGTCGACCGCCGGCGCGATGATGACCTCGGTGAAGATCTCGACGATCTTGCGCGCCGCCGCCGCGTCGAGCGTGCGGTTGAGCGCGACCACGCCGCCGTAGGCCGAGACCGGATCGCACGACAGCGCCTTCTCGTAGGCGTCGCGCAGGGTCGCGCCGACCGCGACGCCGCAGGGATTGGCGTGCTTGATGATCGCCGCGGCGGCCGATTCCTCGGGCGGGAATTCGGCGACGAGCTCGAAGGCCGCGTCGGTGTCGTTGAGGTTGTTGTAGGAGAGCGCCTTGCCCTGGAGCTGGCGGGCGGTGGCGACGCCGGGCCGCGACTCGGGACCGACGTAGAAGGCGGCGCTCTGGTGCGGGTTCTCGCCGTAGCGCAATGCGCTAGCAAGCTTGCCGCCGAAGGTGCGCCAGGCCGGCGCCGTCTCGCCGATCTCGCGCGCGAACCAGTTGGAGATCGCGGAGTCATAAGCAGCGGCGCGCGCGAACGCCTTCTGCGCCAGCGCGCGGCGGAAGGCGAGGCGCGTCGCGCCGCCGCTGAGCGCCATTTCCTCGAGCAGACGCGCGTAGTCGGCGACGTCGACGATGACGGCGACGTCGGCGTGGTTCTTGGCGGCGGCGCGGATCATCGCCGGCCCGCCGATGTCGATATTCTCGATCATCTCGTCGAAGGGCGCGACGCGACGCAACGCGTCCTCGAACGGATAGAGGTTGACGATCAGCAGATCGATCGGGGCGATGCCGTTGGCGATCATCGCCGCCTGGTGGGCGGGCTCGCCGCGGATCGCCAGCAGGCCGCCGTGGACGCGCGGATGCAGCGTCTTCAGCCGACCGTCCATCATCTCGGGAAATCCGGTCAGATTGGCGACGTCGACGACCTTGAGGCCGGCTTTCGCCAGCGCCGCGGCGGTGCCGCCGGTCGAGACGAGCTCGATCCCGCGCGCTGCGAGCGCCTCGCCCAGTTCGGCAAGGCCGGTCTTGTCGGAAACCGAGATGAGGGCGCGAACGATCGGCGCGAGGTCGAGGGCCATGGACGGGCTCGCTGGCTGGAGAGACGAATTTCGGCCGCGCCTTATCACGCTTTCGCCCGCGCCGGAACTCGCGTCGGCGGCTTAAGGGCGGCGTTGCAGGCGCGCGGCGAAGAAGCCGTCGAGGCCGGAAAGGCGCGGCTCGGACGCCTGCAAATGGCAGGGCAAGGCGCGCAGTTCGCCGACCGGGTTGAGGCATTCGCTCAGTCCGCCGATTTCCGACGCCGCGATGGGCACGCGCCGCACGTCGGGATTGCGCCTGAGCAGCGCGGCGATCTGCGCCTCGCCCTCCTCCGGCTCGAGCGAGCAGGTGCAATAGACGATGATTCCGCCCGGCGCGGTCAGCGCGACCGCCTTGTCGATCAGCTTGCTCTGCAGATCGCCGAGCGTCGCCAGGTCGCCCTGGCGCTTGGTCCAGGCGACGTCGGGATGGCGGCGGATGGTTCCGGTCGCCGTGCAAGGCGCGTCGATCAGCGTCGCGTCGAACGGCGCCGCCTCGAAAGCGAGCGCGTTGGCGACGGCGATGTCGGCCTCGAGCCGCAGCCGGCTGAAATTGGCGGCCAGACGCTTCAACCGCTCGGCCGAGCGATCGACCGCGGTGACCTTGGCGCCGGCGGCGGCGAGCTGCGCGCTCTTGCCGCCCGGCGCGGCGCAGAGATCGACGACCCGCGCGCCCGCCGCGACGCCAGTGAGACGCGCTGGAATCGCCGCGGCGGCGTCCTGCACCCACCATTCGCCGTCGGCGTAGCCGGGCAACTCGACGATCGGCGTGTGGGCCGAAAGGCGCACCGAGCCGGTCGGCAGGACGATTCCGTCGAGCCGAAGCGCCCAGTCGTCGGGGTCGCGCTTGACGGAGAGGTCGAGCGTCGGCTCGTCGCGATGGGCGCGCGCAATTTTCCGCGCCGTCTCCTCGCCATAGTTCGCCTTCCAACGCTGCGCCAGCCATTGTGGCGTGTCGTCGTCGAACGGGTCGCTCGTCGCGACGGTCTCGTCCTTGGCGCGCGCGACGTTGCGCAGCACCGCATTGACCAACCCGGCGAAGGGCGCGGCGCCGGGGTCGAGCTTCGTCGCTCTGACGGCGAGATCGACCGCGGAATGGTCGGGCAGGTCGAGGAACAGGATCTGCGCCGCCGCGGCGACGAGGATCCACTCGAGCGCTCCGGCCCGCCGCGGCAGTCCTTTGATCAAGTGCAGCGCCAGCGCCTTGCGGATGGTGCCGAGACGGCGCACGGCGACCACGGCGATCGACCGCGCCAACGCGCGGTCGCGCGCGTCGAGCCCGGTGAAGCGCGGATCCGTCTCCGCGGCGGCGAAGCGCTCATCCAGCGGCCGCTGAAATGTCAACGCGTCGGCGATCGCCTGGGCGGCGGCGAGGCGCGCCGTCAGACCGGGAGGGGTCTCAAGCGGCGGCGGCGCCGGCCCGCGCAACGCGCGCGCGTCGAATCCGCCGGGGCGTTTCGCGTTCAAACTCAGTCCTGCCGAATCACGAGATCGCGAGGATACGGACGAGTATAGACTGAAACGCCGGCCGGCCACGCCCCCTGCCGGGCCCCTTTCTCCCGCCGCTGTGACGCAGTAGCCTGGCGGCGATGAGCAAGGATCACCTCGGAAACGACGAAGACGCCTCGCCGGCGACCGTCAGCGACGCTCCGTCAGCGGGCGAAGCCGGGCGACCGATGCCTGAGGCGGCGAAGCGCGCGCTTGCGGAAGTCGAGCAGCGCCGCCGCCGCGCCGCCGCCGCGCCGGGCGCGCCCGAAGTCAACGGCCGCGGCGGGCTCGACCCAACGCGTTACGGCGACTGGGAGGTGAAGGGAATCGCTGCGGATTTCTGACCCGACGCCGGCAGCGGCGCGGGCCTCCGCGCCTGCGGCCAGGGACGGCCGCGCCACTGCGGACGGCCGCGCCACCGCGGAACCCCTCGCAGCCCCTCAGCGGACCATCACCACCGGCGCGCCGACGCTGACGCGATCGTAGAGATCGATCACGTCCTCGTTGTACATGCGGATGCAGCCGTAGGAGGCGGCCGTGCCGACCGAGGGACGCATCGCCGCGGTCGTGCCGTGGATCGCCACCTCGTCGCGGTCGAGCGTGATCGCCCGGGCGCCCATCGGGTTGTGCGGCGAACCGCCGGGGATGAGGTCGGGCAATTCGGGATGATCGCGCTTGACCACCGTCGGCGGCGCCCAGGCGGGCTCGACATATTTGCCGTCGACGCGGGCGAAGCCGCTCCATTCCTTGCCGGGCTTGGCGACCGCGACCGGATAGGCGATGGCGCTGCGCGAATCGAGCACGAGATAGAGTTTGCGCGCGGACTGCGAGATGACGATCGTGCCGGCGGAATAGTCCGACGGAAAACCGACGACCGGCCGCGCCTCGGCGCCGGCCGCGCTCAGGCCAATCGCCAGCGCCGCCGCGACGATGACAATCGTTCCGTTTCGCCGCCGAGCCGACATGGCCGCGTCCCGCGTTCGAGCCTCGAGCAGAAGCCGAGGATATCGCGCGGCGGCGAGAAGGTCATCGCCGGCGCTGAAACGCGGTGAATCGAATCTGACTGTTCAGCCGCGGACCTTGGCGCGCCGGCGCAGCCAGCCCTTCGGACGGTTGAGCGCATCGACGTGGGCATGGAAGGCGGCGATGCGCGGCGCGATCTGGGCGCGGAAGCGCGAACCGTTGAACACGCCGTAATGGCCGACGCCGAGCTGCAGATGGTGCAGCTTCTTTTCGTCAGGAATATTGACGCACAGATCCTGCGCCGCCTGCGTCTGGCCGACGCCGGAGATGTCGTCGTTCTCGCCTTCGACCGTCATCAGCGCCGTGCGGCGGATCGCCTTGAGATCGACGGGCTCGCCGCGATGGGTCATCTTGCCCTTGGGCAGCAGGTGGCGCACGAACACCGTCTCGATCGTCTGCATATAATACTCGGCGGCCAGATCCATCACCGCGAGATATTCGTCGTAAAATTCGCGGCGCCTATCGGCCGAGTCGCCGTCGCCGGAAACAAGCTGGTTGAACATCTCGAGATGGGCGTTGACATGGCGGTCGAAGTTCATCGCCATGAAGCCGGAGAGCTGCAGATAGCCGGGATAGACTTGGCGGCCGAAGCCTGGATAGGGGAACGGCACGCTCTGCAGGCAATTGGCGCGGAACCATTCGACGCCGCGCTGTTGGGCGAGCTTGTTGACCGCGGTCGGGCTGCAGCGCGTGTCGATCGGCCCGCCCATCAACGTCATCGACGCCGGGACGTCCGGGTGGTCGGCCGCCTCCATCAGCGCGACGGCGGCGATCAGCGGCACCGCCGGCTGGCAGACGCCGAGCGTATGCGCGCCGGGACCGAGATGCGCGAGCATCGCGCGCAGGTAGTCGACATAATCGTCGAGATCGAAGCCGCCGAGCGCCAGCGGCGCCATGCGCGCGTCGGTCCAGTCGGTGACGTAGACGCGGTGGGTGGGCAAGAATGCCTCGACCGTGCCGCGCAGCAAAGTCGCGTAATGGCCCGACATCGGCGCGACGATCAACAGCTTCGGCTGATCAAGATGACCGGGCAGGTCGGGACGGACGAAATGCAGCAGATTGCAGAACGGCCGGCTCCAGACGATCTCCTCCAACACCTCGCGCTCGACGCCGTCGACGACGATGCTGTCGAGGCCAAAAACCGGCTTGCCGTAGCGGCGCGTCATCCGTTCGAACAGCTCGGCGCTCGCGGCGATGTTCCGGCCGAACGCGGTCGCCGACAGCGGATTCAGCGGATTGCGGAACATGAAATGCGCCGCGTCGGAGACGGCGCGGGCCGGGACGAGCGCCGCATGGGCCATTTCATAGAGCTGGTAGGAATAGCCGCGCAGCATGTCCGTCTCCCGCAGGCCGGTCTTGCGCCAGCGCTGAAAGGCCAGCAAGGAAGCCAAGTTAGGGTTCGTATGAGAACGAATCAATGTCGCCAATAGGCTAACCGGCCTTGCTGTGGCGCAAAACCCGCTTCATTCGCCCATCGACAGCAGCGCGCCGGCCTTGCGGGCGCTGCCGAGCAGGGCGAGGAACGCCGCGGCGCCGAGCGCCATCAGTCCGACATTGATCGCCAGCGCTTCCAGCATCAGGTCGGCGCGCAACTGGCGCCCGACCACCGCCGCCCGCAGGCCCTCGAAGACATAGGTCGGCGGCAGACACCAGGCGATCGTCTGCAGCCAAGCCGGCAAGGCGGCGACCGGATAATAGACGCAGGCGAAGGGCATGACGAAGAAGAGCACCGACCAGGCCAGCCCTTCGGCGCCCAGGCCGTTGCGCAGCACCAGACCGGAGACCGCCAGTCCGATCGCCCAGCTCGTCAGCACGAGATTGAGGAAGAAGCCGACCAGCGCCAGGCCGAGGCCCCACAGATTGAAGCCGAAGAACCAAAAGGCCATCATCGTCACCGGGACGAGCCCGATCGCCATGCGGATGAGGCTCATCGCCATCAGCGCGGCGGCGAACTCGATCGGCCGCAGCGGGCTGATGAGGAGATTGGCGATGTTGCGCGACCACATCTCCTCCATAAACGACACCGAGAAGCCGAGCTGGCAGCGAAACAGCGTGTCCCACAGCAGCAGCGAGCCGATCAGCGTGCCGCCGGCGACCGCCATCGCGCCGCCGACGCCCGCCGCGCCGGCCTGGGCGCGGATGTAGGTCTGGAGGAAGCCCCAGGTCAGCATCTGCACCGCCGGCCAATAGACGAGCTCGGCCAGGCGCGGCCAGGACGAACGCATCAGATAGAGGTAGCGCATCACCAAAGCGCCGACGCGCGCGGGCGAGAACGCCATTTCCGCGGTCAGGACGGTCACTTACGCCTCCTCCCCGGCCGGCGCGCGCGCAACGTCGAGGAAAACTTCCTCCAGGCTGCTGCGGCCGTAGCGGGCGATCAG
Source organism: Roseiarcus sp. (assembly GCF_049514155.1). Classification (GTDB taxonomy): domain Bacteria; phylum Pseudomonadota; class Alphaproteobacteria; order Rhizobiales; family Beijerinckiaceae; genus Roseiarcus. The sequence goes on from NZ_JBEKVH010000070.1 coordinate 11,861, forward strand.
CGCGTCGGGTGAGCCGTCGTCGACGATTCGCCCCTGTTTCAGCATCAGCACCCGGCCGCACAGCCGCTCGACCTCGGCCATGTTGTGCGAGGCGAGCAGGATCGTCGCGCCGCGGGCGCGGCGGAACGCTTCCAGCCGGCCGCGCACCCAGTCGGCGGTGTCGGGGTCGAGCGAGGCGGTCGGCTCGTCGAGCAGCAGCAGCTCGGGATCGTTGATCAGCGCTTTGGCCAAAGCGACGCGGGTCTTCTGGCCAGCCGAAAGGCTGCCGGCCGGCCGGTCGAGGAACGGCTCGAGCGCCAGATCGGCCGCCAGCGCCTCGATGCGCTTCTCGAGGCCGGCGACGCCGTAGAGGCGTCCGAACACGCGCAGGTTCTGCCGAACCGTGAGCCGGTGCGGCATGTCGACATAGGGGCTCTCGAAATTCATCCGGCCGAGCGCGCGGTAGCGATCGCGCGCCATGTCGACGCCGAGCGCGCGGACCTCGCCGGCGCTCGGCAGGGTCAGCCCCATGATCATGCCGATCGTCGTCGTCTTGCCGGCGCCGTTGCCGCCCAGCAGACCGACGACCGTTCCCGCTTCGACCGCGAAGGAGATCGCGTCGACCGCCGTCGTCGCGCCGAAGCGTTTGACGAGCCGGCGCGCTTCAATGGCGGGCGTTGGCGACAAGCGGAGTCTCGGGGCCGAAGGTCGAGCCGTTCTAGACGGCGCCGGCGGCCTTGTCATCGCGGGCGGCGGCGGGATGTTGCGCATCGGCCACACCCTTTCACGGAATTAACCTGCGGCGCTGCGGCGGATCATGTGTGAATGCAAGCGTCACATAAGTTTCACGCGGGGCGCCTAGGTTCTCCGCGGGCATTGAGAGATTGTCTGAAAAATGGCGCAGGGCCGGCGACGCGAGGTCGGACGGTTGCGTGCGGTAACCAGATAGTCTATGGAATCTGTGTACTAAAATTCCCAACGAATGGAATCGCGCCCGCCGCGCGCGCAACACGACAAAAAAGGCAAGACAAATCAAGACGCTGACCGCAGAACGGACGGCGACAACAGTGGGGCTGATTATGCGATTGTTGAAACCCTTGCTCCTGGCTTCGGCCGCCGGGCTGCTCGCCGTAGGCGCGGCTTCCGCCGCCGACCTGCCGACCAAGAAGACGCCTCCCGCCGCCGAGAAGCCGAACTGCTACGCGAGCTTCTGGACCTGGCTGGATTCGACCGCCGCCGATTGCCCGCTGTCGGCCTACGGCATTACGGTCTACGGCACGATCGACATGGGCGGCGGCTACGAGTCGCACGCCTCGAAATTCAACAACGACTACAACAACGGCGTTGCGGAACTGATCGCCAAGACCAGCGGCAATGCGAAATGGCAATTGGTCCCCAACGGCCTCAGCCAGTCCAACGTCGGCGTCAAGATCAAGGAGCAGGTCGCGCCGAACTGGTACGTGATCGGCGACATCAACACCGGCTTCGATCCCTATTCGATGCGCCTCGCGGACGGTCCGCAGTCGCTGGTCGACAACAACGGCATCGCCGGGAGCCCGGCGCAGAGCGCCAACGGCGATTCGAGCCGCGCCGGTCAGTGGGACAACACCCGCGCCTACGCCGGCCTCAGCAACTCGACCTTCGGCACGCTGACCGCCGGCCGTCAGTACGCGTTCAGCAACGATCTGGCGAACAACTACGATCCGACCGGCGGCTCTTACGGCTTCTCTCTGATCGGCTCGTCGGGCACGCCGGTCGGCGGTCTCGGCGACACCGAGCTTGCGCGCTACAACACCTCGGTGAAGTACGTGCTGCAGTACAACATCGTCCGCGCCGGGGCGTTGGTGCAGCTTGGCAACTACAGCGAAGGCAACGCCGCCGAAAACGCCTACCAATTCGACATCGGCGGCGACTACGCCGGGTTCTCGGTCGACGGCATCTACAGCCACGCCGAAGATGCGGTGTTCCTGTCGGCGCTGAGCCACGCCACGCTCGTGGCGCATCCCTGGGCCGCGGACGACCTCGGGGCGACGATCGCCAACGTCGACAGCTGGGCGCTCGCCGGCAAGTACAAGAACGGCCCGTTCCAGGCGTTCGCCGGATATGCCTACGATCGACTCACCGACCCGACCGACTCTTACGCCGCCGAGCAAGCGGCGGATGGCTTCAACAGCATCGCCGGCATCGACGTGCCCGGCAACACCATGATCGGCAGCAACATCAGCACCACGGGTTACAAATTCGGCGCCAAGATCCTGCAAACGGCGTGGGTCGGCGCGAAGTACGCGGTTCTCAGCAATCTCGATATCTCCGGCGGCTACTACTACGAGTGGCAGAACAACTATTCCGGGACTTCGTGCCCGGTCGACACCGGAAAGAACTGCGCGGGCCACGAGCCCGTTTACGCGGGGCTGATCGATTGGCGCCCGGTCAAGCGCGTCGACCTCTACGCCGGCGTGATGTATTCGGCGGTCTACGGCGGCTTGGCCAACGGCTACACGCACCCCGACGGCAAAGCCTGGACGGACCCAAACAACACCGCCTTCACCAGCGGCGTGCGCGTCGCTTTCTGATCGACGCTTTCAGAGCGATCGAGACAATCGACCCCGGGCCCTGCGCCCGGGGTTTTTCTTTGACGGTGGCGCGCTGTAGCCGCGTGCGACGAGCGCGGCGGCGATTGCCTTTCGCCGAGGCGCACCCTAAGAGGAACGAGCCATCGGCGTCGGCGCGGGTGTAGCTCAATGGCAGAGCAGCAGCCTTCCAAGCTGAATACGAGGGTTCGATTCCCTTCACCCGCTCCAGTTTTTGCAATAAGTTGGCAACGTCGTGTTGGCGGTTGTCGACTTCCTGTCGGTCCTGGACCACGTTTGGACCACCAAATCGCCGAGCTTGGCATCCTGAAATTCAGGGGAATTGACAAGAATCCCGCCTGTTGTTGCCCGTGCGGGCGACAGCGGTCCGGCGCGTCGGCTCGGCGTTAATCGCCACCGGCTTCGTGGGACGACGCCACGGCGGCGGGCGACGCCGCCAAGCTGGGTCGAAACCTTAGGGACGCCGCGGAGCCTCGGCTGAAAGGTGCACACAGGGGTGGGCAAAGGCTCGAGGTCGATGCGGCGGTGCACGATCGGAAGCTGTTCGATCTCGACGCCCTGGTTTGCACGCGAGGACCTAACTTTCCGCGCTCGCGATTGAAGTCGGCGGCTGATGCGTCCCGCCTACGGAAGTCGAAGCGTAACGGTCGCATTGGAACCGCCCACAAACCGGCAAGTCGGGTGGGGCCGCTGGCGGGACTCGAATGCTCTGCCTTCGGAGGGCAATGACCAAGTGCTTTCTCTACGGCTTAATGATTGTTTATAGACACATTAATCATCGCCCGGCATCGCTGGTTATCGCTGCGCATCGCTTACATCTGCGCCAAATCTGTGCCGCATTAAGAACGAATCTCGTTCTCGACCGCGCTTCAACGATTTCTGGCGATGCGCCGCGATACGCGCCGAAACACAGAATGGGGCGCAGAAACCGTCACCGCGCCCGCCGCCTCTTTACCGTCACCTCAGCCTTTTTTGGGCGACCGCGCGCGCCAGCGCCGCGACCAGTATGATGCCCGAGAAGGCAGCCTTCACATTGAAGTCGAGACCCATGAGATTGAGGCCGTTGGCGATCATGCCGAGGAACAGAACGCCGACTAGCGTGCCGAGTACGTTGGGACGTCCATGCGGATGGATTGAAGCACCGATGAAGGTCGCCGCGATGGCGTCCATTAGGTAAGAATTGCCAGCGAGCGGGGTGAACATCCTGAGGTTCGCCGAAGCCATGACGCCGCCGATCGCGCAAGTGGCCGATGCAGCGATGAAGCCGAGCGCGAGATAGATGGGTACTTTGATGCCGGCAACTCGCGCCGCGCTTCTCTGTAGGCCGATTGCATGGATGCGCTTGCCGAACAGAGACCGCTCCAGAAGGATGTAGTAGACGGCCACAACCACCACGCCGATGACGATCTTCATCGGAATGCCGAAAACGCTTCCGACGGCGATGTCGTAGTACTCGTCCGGAAGACCGCGAAACGAGATAGGCCCGCCGCCATGCGTGAAGATGCGTTCGACGCTGCCGCAGATGAAATAGACGCCAAGCGTGGCGAGAAATGGTCCGACGGACAGTCTCACCACAAGGAAGGCGTTGAGCAGTCCGACCAGCGCGCCCCCGAAGATTCCGGTCAACACCGCCGTGTACCAAGCGACGCCGAATTCCTTTAGGGCGACAATTGCAAACGCCGAACCAAAATCGAGCGCAACGCCCACCGAAAGGTCGATGCCGCCCTGTGCCACAACCAGCGTCATCGCGAGCGACACGACGAGCAGGACAGCCGAGCCTTCAAGAATGTTCGTCAGATTGGATACACTGAGGAAATTCCGGTTGTAGAGTGCGAAAAACACGAAGCAGACGGCGATGACGACCAGAAACGTGTATCGAACGAAAACGTCCCGCACACTCGGAAGGAACGTTCTAGCCGCGGGAATCATTGCGGCGGCCTTCATTTGTTGTTGCTCCTCGAAAGGGCGGCGGACGCAACGACCACGAGGATGAGCCCCCCCTTAATGCACCCCGTCCAGAACACGTCGACGCCTACCGAACCGAAACCGACGGAGAGCGCGGAGACGAGGATCGCACCGAGTACGGCGCCCCAGAGCGTGACAACTCGCCGGGGCGAGAACGCCGCCCCGAGGAAGGTGGCGAGCACCATTTCGATCAAGAGGTTTTCTTCGATCCCCGGCGAACTGCCGGAGCCGCGCGCTAGCACGAATGCGGCCGCCAAACCGCCCGCGACGCCCGCGATGACGAACGATAGCGCGATGAACTTGCGCGGCGCCAGCCCGGAGGTCTCAGCGGCATCGCGATTGCCGCCGACGGCTTGCAGATTGAGCCCCCACCGGGTGCGGTGCAGCGCCGCGAAGAAGATCACTGCCAGCGCGAGGGCCGCCAGCACTCCGATCGGAATGCCCCAGACCTGCCCATCTCGCAGGGAGACGATAAACGGATCGCTGACATTGATACGCCGGCTGTGCGTGATCACTTGGCTGATGCCGACATAGGCTGCGCCGCTCGCAAGCGTCGCTAGAAGCGGCGTCATGCCGACGCTCACTACAAGGAGGGCATTGACAATGCCGGCGCACAATGCCGCTCCCAATCCAAGCGACAGGGCGAACAACAACGAATACCCCTGATTAGTCAGCTGGTCCGCCACGATGGCTGCCGCAAGCACCGCAATCGACGGAATCGAAAGGTCGATGCCCCCCGATACAACGTCGTCGCCGCCCGCCATGACCACTGTGGCGAGTCCCAGGCAGACGACCACCGTCGGAATGCTCTGCTTGAGAACGAGAGCGATAGTCGACGGAGTTAAGAAGCTCGGGGCTTTGACACCGAGGTAGACGATCAGAGCAAGAAAGATCGCCAATGGCGCGTAAGACGCCATCGATCTCATAACGCCCGGCCCAGATCGACGGCTCGGCAATGCAGTCGCGTTCGTCACGCCGCCGCTCCCTCTTCTGCATGACCTCCGGTTGTCAGGGCAATCAGTCGGTCGAGGCTACATTCATTGGTCGTCAAGTTGGCGACGACCTCGCCGCGCAGCAGAACGACGATCCTGTCGCAAAGACCAAGTAGCTCTGATGGATCGGACGACGACACGATGACCGCCGCGCCATCGGCGGCGAGTTTCTCTATGAGACGGTAGATCTCGACCTTGGCGCCAATGTCGACGCCCACTGTCGGTTCGTCGAGGATGAACAGCTTTGATCCAGTGGCGAGCCAGCGCGCCAGTACGACTTTCTGCTGGTTGCCGCCGCTCAGGAGTCGCGAGATCGTGTCAACGTTCTTCGGACGGATATCGATCTTGGAGACGATCCCCCGTGCCCGCGCGGCGGCGGCTCCCTGCCTAACCAAATAGCCGGAGGAGACATCCTCGAGTGATGCGAGATTGATGTTGTCGGCGACCGTCATATCGAGGACCAGCCCATCCTGACGGCGGTCACGCGGAACCAGGACAATGCCATTGGCGACAGCGATCGACGGAGAGGAAATGCGCAACGGCTTGCCGCTGAGCAATGTCCGCCCTTGAGTAGGTTTGGCGAGGCCGTAGATCGCCTCGACGACCTCTTCGCGGCCGGAACCGATCAAACCGGCCAGACCGACGATTTCGCCGCGCCTGACTTCAAGGCCGATGTTGCGAAAGTGCCTGCCGTCACCGAGGCTTTCTAGGGACAGCATAGGTTCCGCTGCGGAGTGATTCCTTTGGGGGTAAAGGTCGGAGATATCGCGTCCAACCATCAGATTGATCATATGGGGCGCGTCTTTCGGGCTGACATTATCGATGACGCCGACGTCCTGACCATTACGAAATACTGTGACCCGGTCGCAGATCGCGGTGATTTCTCCCAGATAGTGCGAGACGTAGATCATCGCGATGCCGCGTTGCTTAAGAAGCGAGATCGCATGGAACAATTGATCGATTTCGGCGCTGGCAAGGGGCGCCGTCGGCTCGTCGAAAACGACGATCTTGGCCCGGTTGTCGATGAGCGCCCGGGCGATCTGCACCAGTTTGCGCTGCGCGACGCCAAGATCGCGGATCAGCGCGCCGCCGCTGATCTCGCAGTTCAATGACTCCTTCAGGAACCGCTCGGCCTCTTGACCCATTCTTCTCGAACGAATGCCAAACCGGCCTTGTAATTCCTGTCCCATGAACACCGACTCGGCGACCGTGAAATTGGGGACGAGGTTGTGTGCTGCGCCCCTAAAGCGAGACACACGATTTGAGTGACATGAGCCTTTAGGAGGCTTCATGTCACAACAAGCGATGCGGGTATTTTCGACTGAGTTCAAAGAAGGCGTGGTTCTCCGAC
>NZ_JBEKVH010000071.1:0-18733 GCF_049514155.1 Roseiarcus sp.
AAGTCGAGATTGATCAGGCCTTCCTTGACCATCAGGTCGGTGATGCAGGCGACGCCCGAATAGAGCACCTGATCGGCCATGGCGAAGGCGTCGGCGAAGGTCGTCTTCTCGTTGGCGACGCGGAACAGGTTCTGGTTGGGAATGACGATCAGCGTGTCGACGCACTTCTGCAGCTCGGCGATGCCGCCGTCGGCCAGACGCATGCGCCGCATGCCCTCGAAGTGGAACGGCTTGGTGACGACGCCGACGGTGAGGATGCCGAGCTCGCGCGCGACGCGAGCGACGACCGGCGCGGCGCCGGTGCCGGTGCCGCCGCCCATGCCGGCGGTGACGAAGGCCATATGCGCGCCGGAGAGGTGATCGCGGATTTCCTCCATCGCCTCTTCGGCGGCGGCGCGGCCGACTTCCGGCTTCGAGCCGGCGCCGAGCCCTTCCGTCACCTGCAGGCCCATCTGGATGACGCGATCGGCGCGCGAGGAGGCCAGCGCTTGCGCGTCGGTGTTGGCGACGACGAAGTCGACGCCCGACAATCCCGACACGATCATGTTGTTGACCGCGTTGCCGCCGGCGCCGCCGACGCCGCAGACGATGATGCGCGGCTTGAGCTCCCGCAGCTCGGGCGCCTTCAGATTGATCGACATAGCTGGCCTCATCTCTTGGACGCCCGCTGGCGCCGGTTTGAACGCATGGATTCCCAACTCGCGCTGCGCCGCGGACTGCGGAGCTCGCGCCTCAAAAACTCTCTTTCAACCACCGCCCGACCCGCGAAACGTAACCATCGTCACCGCTCGACGCGCGATCGCCGCGGCGCGGCTCGAAATGTTCGATTCCCGCCACTTGCGGATAGATCATCAGCCCGACCGCCGCCGCGAAAGCGGGGCTCTTGGCCGATTCCGGCAGACCCTCGACGCCGAGCGGCCGGCCGATGCGCGCTTGCGGCGAAACGATCGCGCGCGCGAGCTCGGGCAGGCCGGTCAATTGGCAGCCGCCGCCGGTCAGCACCAGCCGCCGCCCGGCGTGGATGCCGTGGCCGGCCGCCTTCAGCCGATCGCGGGTCATCTCGAGGATCTCTTCGACCCGCGGGCGGATGATGCGCACCAGCTCCGACTTGGGCACGTGGGAGGAATGGTCCATGTCGTCGCCGACGCGCTGGACCGCGATCGAATCGCGCTCGTCCGAGGGCGAGGCGATGCAGGCGCCGTAGAGGGTCTTGAGCCGTTCGGCGTCGGCGAGACTGACGGACAGGCCGCGTGCGACGTCCATCGTCACGTGCGCGCCGCCGACCGCAATCGCGTCGACGTGGACGATGCGCCCGCCGGCGAACACGCCGATCGACGTCGTGCCGGCGCCGAAATCGACCAGCGCCGCGCCCATCTCGACCTCGTCGTCGACCAGGGTCGACAGGCCGGCGGCGTAGGGCGTCGCGACCATCGCCGCGACGCTGAGGTGGCAGCGTTCGATCGCCAGCATCAGGTTGCGGGCCGCGGCGGCGTCGCAGGTGGCGACGTGCATTTCCGCGCCAAGCTCGTCGCCGATCATGCCGTTGGGGTCTCTGACGCCGGCGGCGCCGTCGAGCCAGAAGCCGGTCGGCGCCGCGTGCAGCACCGCGCGGCCGGCGTAGGAGCCCGCCGCCGAGGCGGCCTCGAGCACGCGATGGATCTCGCTCCGGCCGACCGCCTTGCCGCGCAGCGCGATTTTGGCGTCGAACAGTTGCGACGACAGCCGGCCGCCGGACATGTTGACGACGACGCTGTCGACCTCGACCCCCGACATCCGCTCGGCGGCGTCGATCGCCAGGCGGATCGCACTCTCCGCCGCGTCGAGATCGACGATCGCGCCGGCCTTGACCCCGCGCGAGCGCTGGTGGCCGATGCCCAGCACCCGACAGCGGTGGGTGCGGTCGGGCAGCGCCTCGGACGGCGACGTCGGCGTCAGCCGCGCGATCAGGCTGACAACCTTCGACGCGCCGACGTCGAGCACCGACAGGACGGCCGATTTCTTCGGCGGCAATTGCCGCATGCGGGGGGTGAGGGGTCGGAACGTCATGGCGACCCCGCCTTCTTCGGCTTCGCCGCCGCTGCGCGCGCGGCGGCCGCCTCTTCGGACAGGCGGGCGAAGACCTTGCCCGGCACGCGCAGATCGACGGAGAGAATGTCGCGGTCGAGAATGCGCGACTGGCGCTGCAGCGTCAGCAGCGTCGCCATCGCCGCCTGGGGATCGTCCTCCGGCAGCTTGACCTCGACGCCCGAGCGCATCTTGAGGCTCCAGCGCCGGTCGCCGACCAATATGCCGGCGACGATCTTCGGCCTGAGCTCGGCCGAGGCGTCGAGCAGCGCGGCGAACTCGCCGACGCGCGCGTTGGCCCCTTCGCCGACCACGAACGGCAGCGCCGCGTAGCGGCCGTCGTCGGCCTTGTCGATCACCGTTCCGTCGGCGGCGATGGCGCTGAGCTCGCCGTCCTTCTGCCACAGCGCGGCGGGCGCGCGTTCGACGATGTCGATGACGACGCGGTCGGGATAGAGCTTGCGCACGCTCGCCTGCTTGATCAGCGGCAGCGCCTCGAGAGTCTTGCGCGCCTGGACCGCGTCGAAGAACGGCAGCGACGATTTGGCGCTGAGGCCGGCAAGCGACAGGATCTCGCGCTCGCCGATCTGCGACTGGCCGGAAATGGTGACGGCGGCGACGCCGAAGCCGAGCGCGCGCGCGACATAGTCGCCGACGCCGCCTTCGCGCGCGGCGAACGCCTCGTATTCGCCGCCGCGCTCGGCGCCGACGATTGCCGCGCCGCCGAGCAGCGCCATGACGAGGAGGAGGCCGACGCCGCGCGGCGCCGGCTTGGAGAAATGCAACGTCCAACGCGCCGCGCCGCGGCCGGTGCGCTCGCCGCGCAGCAGGACGCGAGCGGGCGCGGCGGCGGCCGGGGCGAGCGCCAGCGCCGGCTGCGCCGTCAGCCGCAGGCCGTACGTGCCGCTCAGCGATTGCACGAAGCGTCCTCCACCATCCATTCCACCAACTCGCCGAACGACAGGCCGGCGTAGGCCGCCATGTCCGGCACCAGCGACGTTTCGGTCATCCCCGGCTGTGTGTTGACCTCGAGGCACACCAGCTCGCCGGACTCCCCCTTCGATTCATCCAAGCGAAAGTCGGCTCGGCTGACGCCACGGCAGCCGAGCGCGCGATGCGCCCTGAGGGTCAACTCTTGGACTTCATGGTAAATTTTCGGTTTAATTTTCGCCGGAAGGACGTGGACGGACCCGCCTTTCGCGTACTTCGCGTCGTAACCGTAGAAAGCTTCGGACACCGGCTGGATCTCGACGATGTCGAACACCCGGTCGCCCATGACGGCGCAAGTCAGTTCTTTGCCGTCGACGAAATGTTCGGCGAGCAGCCGGTCGCCATAGGGCCAGTCGGCGCGGCCGACCTCCTGGGGCGGGTGGGCGCGGCCCTCCTTGACGATCACCACCCCCAACGACGAGCCCTCGTCGATCGGCTTGAGCACGTAGGGCGGCTCCATCGCATGGCGGAGCGCCGCCTCGTGGCGGTCGACGACCCGACCGGGCGCGACCGGCACGCCGGCGGCCTGGAGGACGAGCTTGGCGAGATCCTTCTGCACCGCCAGCGCCGAGGCGAGCACGCCGGAATGGGTGTAGGGAATGCGCAGGATTTCGAGCAGGCCCTGGATCGCGCCGTCTTCGCCGCCGCGGCCGTGCAAGGCGTTGAAGGCGACGTCGGGCTTGAGGCGGGCGAGAATGGAGGCGATGTCGCGGTCGACGTCGATCCGGCTGACGCGATAGCCGCGCGTCTCCAGGGCGTCGGCGCAGCCGCGGCCGGAATTGAGCGAAACGGGACGCTCGGCCGACCAGCCGCCCATCAACACCGCTACGTGCTTCATCGCCCCTCCGAGGCCGGTCGCGCGCCGGTTAAGGCAGGATTAATGCGGTCCCGTTAAGGGGGCGTTAACCCGCGCGGCCTGCGCGAAGCTTGCGACGCCGTCCGCGGCGGCGGATCGGGACGGGGCGAGGCGTTTGCTCTCGGCCTCGAACGCGACCCCTCGGGCGACCTCGGCCTGCCGCGCGGCGCCTTATCCGACGCCTGGCGATTTTGGCCGCCGGCAGCCCCGCCCGCCAGGCCTCGCGGAAATCGGCCCCCGACGGCTCGGCTCGCCACCGAAATGCCGCTATGTTGGGAGCAGATGCGGAATCCGATGACCGACAGCGCCCTGCCGACGCCTCCCCCGCCCGCCCTGCCGGAGACGCAACGGCTTCCTGGCGTGCTCGCCCGCTATCGCGATCCCAAACTCGCGTGGAGCCTGACCGAAATCGCCGTCACCCTCGCGCCCCTCGTCGCGCTGTGGGCGGGTATGTGGGCGCTGATGCATGTCAGCTACTGGCTGACCCTCGCGCTGGCTTTGCCCGCGGCTGGATTTCTGGTGCGGCTGTTCCTCATCCAGCACGATTGCGGTCACGGCGCCTTTTTTCGTCACCGCGCGATCAACGACTGGGTCGGGCGCGTGTGCGGCGTCGTCACCTTGACGCCCTATGATTATTGGAAGCGCACGCACGCCACCCATCACGCCACCGCCGGCAATCTCGACCGTCGCGGCCTGGGCGACATCGTGACGCTGACGGTCGGAGAATATCTGGCGCTCGATTGGCGCAAGCGGCTCCGCTACCGCCTCTATCGCCATCCGATCGTGATGTTCGGCCTCGGGCCGACCTATCTTTTCTTGTTGCAGCATCGCGCGCCACTCGGCCTCATGGGCGAGGGCTGGAAGCCTTGGCTGTCGACGATGTCGACCAACCTCGGGGCCGCGGTCGTCGTCGCTGTGCTGATGTGGTTGATCGGCCCGGCGCCGTTCCTGTTGATCCACGGGCCGATCTTCGTGCTCGCCGCGACGATCGGCGTCTGGCTGTTCTACGTCCAGCATCAGTTCGAGAACACGCGCTGGGCGCACGAGGCGCAGTGGAGCCTGCCCGAGGCGGCGCTGCACGGCTCCTCGTATTACGACCTGCCGATGGTGCTGCGCTGGTTCAGCGCCAATATCGGCGTGCACCACGTCCATCACCTCTCCAGCCGCATTCCCTTCTACCGCTTGCGCGAAGTGCTGCGCGACTATCCGGAACTCGGCACAATCAGCCGCGTGACGCTGTGGCAAAGCCTGCGCTGCGTGAACTACACGCTGTGGGACGAAGACGCGCAGCGGCTGATTTCCTTCGGCGCCTTGCGCAGGAAGCTGCGGGAGGCCGGCAAGCGGGCCTGAGCGGCGAGGACGCGCCTACCCCGCCTCCCCCACCCGCTTGATCTCCCACTCCAGTTCGATCCCGCTCGCCGCCTTGACGCGCCGGCGCACTTCTTCGCCGAGCGCCTCGATATCGGCGGCGGTCGCTCCGCCGCGGTTGATAAGGAAGTTGCAGTGCAGCGTCGAAACCTGCGCGTCGCCGACGGTGAGGCCGCGGCAGCCGGCGGCGTCGATCAGTCGCCAGGCCTTGCAGCCGGGCGGGTTCTTGAACGTCGAGCCGCCGGTCTTGTCGCGAATCGGCTGGGAGGCTTCGCGCGCGGCGGTGATGCGCTCCATCTCGGCCTTGATCGCCTGCGGATCGCCCTTGCGTCCCTGCAACACGGCGCGGGTGAAGATCACGTCGTCGGGCGCTTGGCTGTGGCGATAGGAAAAACCCATCTCCGCCGGGCCGAAGACGCGCCTCGCGCCGGCGCGATCGATCCCACGCGCCTCGACGAAGACTTCGCGGGTCTCGCCGCCGTGCGCGCCGGCGTTCATCCGTAGCGCGCCACCGAGCGAACCCGGCACGCCGCGCAGGAAGGCGAGTCCGTCGATTCCGGCTTCCGCCGCGACGCGCGCGATCTGCGCGTCGAGCGTCGCCGCGCCGGCGATCACACGGCGATCGGGCGTCGTTTCGATCGTCCCGAACGTCTTGCCGCCCAGGCGAATCACCACGCCGCGAATGCCGCCGTCGCGGATGATGAGATTGGACCCCAGGCCGATGACCGTGACCGGAATCGTGCGCGGCAGGTTCGCCAGGAAATAGGCGAGATCGTCCTCGTCGGCCGGGGAAAAAAGAACCTCGGCCGGGCCGCCGACTCGGAACCAGGTGTAGGGAGCGAGCGGCGCGTCGGCGGTCAGACGCCCGCGCAACTCGGGCGTCCGCCGCGCGATCTCAGCGGCCCGTTCCGTCCCGCTCACGCGGCGACGCCGTCGAGCGCGGCGAGTTCGGCGGGCAGCGAATAGGCCCATTGGGTGACGCTGCCGGCGCCGAGGCAGACGACATAGTCGCCCGGCTGGGCGAGCTTGCGCACGATGCCGGCGAGCTTGTCGGGCGAAGGCAGCACGACGGCGTGGCGGTGGCCATGGGCGTTGATCGCGGCGGCGAGCGCCTGCTTGTCGACGCCGGCGATCGGCGTTTCGCCGGCCGGATAGACGTCGGCGACGATGACCGCGTCGGCGTCGTTGAAGCAGCCGGCGAAGGATTCGAACAGCGACTGCAGCCGCGTGTAGCGATGGGGCTGGACGACCGCGATCACCTTGCCGCCGGCGGCGTCGCGCGCGGCGCGCAGCACGGCGGCGATCTCGACCGGATGGTGGCCGTAATCGTCGAAGATCGTCACGCCCTTCCACTCGCCGGTGCGGGTGAAGCGGCGCTTGACCCCGCCGAAGCCGGCGATCGCCTTGCGGATCGTCGCCGGCGGCACTTTGAGCTCGTGGGCGACGGCGATCGCCGCGGTCGCGTTGAGCGCGTTGTGGCGGCCCGGCATCGGCAGGGCGAGGTCGTCGATGAAGGTCGCCTCGCCGTTCTTGCGGTCGCGAATCAGCACGCTGAACTTGGTCAGGCCGCCGGCGAGATCGACGTCGAGCAGGCGCGCGTCGGCCTGCGGATTCTCGCCGTAGGTGATCACGCGCCGGTCCTCGATCCGGCCGACCATCTCCTGCACGGTCGGATGGTCGAGGCACATGACGGCGAAGCCATAGAATGGCAGGTTCTCGACGAAGGCGAGGAACGCCTCCTTGATCGCCTCGAAGGTCTTGAAATGGTCGAGGTGCTCGGGGTCGATGTTGGTGACGATGGCGACGTCGGCGGGCAGTTTGAGGAAGGTGCCGTCGCTCTCGTCGGCCTCGACCACCATCCAATCGCCGCCGCCCAATTTCGCATTGGCGCCATAGGCGTTGATGATGCCGCCGTTGATCACGGTCGGGTCGAAGCCGCCGGCGTCGAGCAGCGTCGCCACCAGCGACGTCGTCGTCGTCTTGCCGTGGGTGCCGGCGATGGCGACGCATTGCTTGAGCCGCATCAACTCGGCAAGCATTTCGGCGCGCCGCACCACCGGAATGCGCCGCGCCCGCGCCGCCGTCAGCTCGGGATTGTCGCGCTTGATCGCGGTCGAGACGACCACCACCGCCGCCTCGCCGAGATGGGCGGCGGCGTGGCCGACGAACACCGAGGCGCCGCGCTCGCGCAGCCGCTTGACGTTGGCGTTGTCGCTCGCGTCCGAGCCCTGCACGCAATAGCCGAGGTTGATCAGCACCTCGGCGATGCCCGACATGCCGATGCCGCCGATGCCGACGAAATGGATGGGGCCAAGTTCGCGCGGCAGTCTCATCAGGCCTCACTCCTCGCGCCGCCGGCCATCGCCGGGGCGGTTGCGAAATCGCCCCGACATAATCCGAATCGCCTTTCCGGCCAAATCGGGCCTCAGCGCAGGCGGTAGATCGTCGCTTGCGGCGTTTCGGCGATCTGCGCGAGGCCCGCCTCGTCCGGCCGCCAGTCGCAATCGACGTGCAGGGCGATCAGCGTGTCGTAAAGGCCGCGCCAGTCGTGACTGGCGAGCCAAGCGGGATGGGGCGGGGTCCACGGCGTCGCGTCGAGGCGCGGATCGCGGGCGGCGACCGGCTGCATGCCGCGTCCGGTGAACAGCGTGCTCGCCAGCGCGCGGCGGTCGATGACGACGAAGTTGATCAGTCCGCGGTAGAAGTCGGCGTCGTCGAGCGCGGGACAGCGCCCCGCCGGCGGCGCGACGGCGAGCACGCGCGCGCCCGGCGGCACGGCGCGGATCGCCTCGCGGAATTCCGTCGCCCAGCCGTCGTACGCGACCCAGTGCGGCGCCGCCATGCCGACCCGCGTCGCGACCAGGGCGACGGCGAGCGCAATCGTCCAGCGCTTCGCGGCGGCTTCGCGCGGCCCCTGCAAAGAAGCGAGCGCGAGATAGGCGAGCAGAACCGCCAGGCGCGCGTCGATGAAATCGGCCGCGCCATGCGCCGAGGGCGCGAGGGCGACGACCGCCGCGACGCCGACGAGCTGCAATCGCATCGTCGGCGCAAAGGCGACGCGCCGGGTCAGGATTCCGCCGGCGACGACGACGATGAGCGTGAGCGTCCCGAGCACGCCCGCCGCGGCGGTCCAGTCGTACATCGGCGCGGCGAGCGCGGCGAGCTTCGAGCCGGGTCCCGAGAGGCGCGAATCGATCGGCGGCGCGAAGGCCCACAGCGCGAAGCCCGCCAGCAGGCAGCAGACCGTCGAGAGCGCGCGCATCGCCCAATCGCGAGGCGATTCGCCGGCGCGCCGCGGCGACTCGTAGACGGCGACGAGCAGTCCGAAGGCGGCGAAGGCGGCGAGGTGGCAGAAGAACAGGACCGCCGAGACAAGGTTGAACAGCGCGATGCGCAGCGGCAGCCGACGCCGGTCGATCGTCAGCCAGGCGGCGAAGGCGATCAGCGCCAGGCCCATGCCGATGGCGAAATTGAGCAGCCCGAGCGTGACAACAAGGTTGTAGGCGAGCGCCGGCGCGAGCAGCACGGCGGGCTGCGGCGCGCCATGCACCGCCTTGCCGATCCGCCACGCGCCCCAGGCGGGCAGGGCGATCGCCGCGCCCCAGGCGAGCGCGATCACGCCGTAGGGCGTGACAAGCGGCGACAGAGCAAAGCCGGCGAGGTCGACGGCGAGGTCGGGGATCGGCGTCAGCCGAACCTGGTAGAGCGCGGCGAGCGGATCGCCGGGCGCCATGTGGTAAAGCGTCAGCCGCGCCCAGTGGTTGACGAGGTCGAAGCTCGGCGGGATCGGCCAGATCGCCAGCGGCGCGAGCGTCGCGGCGACCAGCGCAAAATAGACGAGGCCGAGCCGCGTCGGCGCGGCCGCGGCGGCGCTTGGCGCTTGGGGTCGGCCCGCCTCGGCGGTCATGGGGCGTCCTTCGCTTGCGGATTCGAAACGCCGCCGGAGCTTGCCCGCCGCCGATGAACAAAGTTTTGCCGGCTCGCCGCTCGGACGCGCGTCGATCAGATCAGGCGGTCGAGGCGGAAGGTCAGGACGAAGACGATGAGCGCCGCGGCGGCGAGCGCATGGACGAGAAACGCCGCCGCCGACAGCCAAGCGGCGACGCGCCGGCCGGCGAGAGCGAGGCCGGCGACGAGAGCGACGACCGCTTCGAAAGCGACCAGCCTGACGTCGGTGTTGGTCGCCAAGTCGTCGCGCACCTCTTCGATCAGCGCCGGATACGCCGAATACTGCGACGCCTTGTAGAGCAGGATCGTTGCGGCGACGGCGAGGTTGAGCCCGATCATCAGCCGTGGGACCCGCCGCTGCGTCAGGCCCATGACGCCGATGACGAGATGCGCGCCGAGCAGCGCCGCGGCGACTGCGACCAAGCGCGCGTTGTCGTCGAGCAGCCCGTCGATGGCGTCGGCAAATGCGCCCGGCCCCATTCTTCGCCTCGCTCGGCGCCCCGAAAACTTCGGCCGGGCCGCCCGAGCGGGCGCGAATCGGGCGGCCTCTCGTCTTACGGGCCGCCCGCCGGATCGACCCGTCAGCGATCGACCATCGCCTGCGCGCTCTCGGGATAGCGGTCGCCCTCGACCTTGATTCGCGCCAGCGCAGCCTCGATCTGGCTGAGGTCGACGGCGGTCAATGCGACCTCCGCGCCGCCGAGGTTTTCCTCCAGTCGATGGAGCTTGGTCGTGCCGGGGATCGGCGCGATCCATGGTTTCTGGGCGATGAGCCAGGCGAGCGCGAGTTGGGCCTTGGTCGCGCCCTTCTTCGCCGCGATCGCGCCGAGCCGGTCGACCAGCGCCAGATTGGCCTTGCGCGCCTCCGGCGTGAACCGCGGGTAAGCGTTGCGGGCGTCGCCGGCGGCGAACTGGGTCTTCTCGTCGATCGCGCCGGTGAGGAAGCCGCGACCGAGCGGGCTGAACGGCACGAAGCCGATGCCGAGTTCCTCGAGCGTCGGAAAGATCTTCGCCTCCGGTTCGCGCCAGAACAGTGAATATTCGCTCTGCACCGCCGTCACCGGCTGCACCGCGTGGGCGCGGCGGATCGTCCGCGCGCCCGCCTCCGACATGCCGAAATGCTTCACCTTGCCCTGCGCGATCAGCTCTTTCACCGTCCCGGCGACGTCCTCGATCGGGACGTTCCTATCGACCCGGTGCTGGTAGAAAAGATCGATCCGGTCGGTGCGAAGCCGCTTGAGCGAGGCGTCGGCGACGGCGCGAATGTTCTCCGGACGGCTGTCGGGCCCAAGCCGGACGTCGCCGTTGCGGAAGCCGAATTTGGTCGCGATCACGACCTGATCGCGCACCGGCGCCAGCGCTTCGCCGACCAGCTCTTCGTTGACGAACGGCCCGTAGCATTCGGCGGTGTCGAAGAAGGTGACGCCGCGCTCGTAGGCGGCGCGGACGAGCTTGATCGCCTCGCCGCGGTCCATCGCCGGGCCGTAGGCGAAACTCAGGCCCATGCAGCCGAGGCCGATCGCCGAGACTTCGAGGCCGTTTTTGCCGAGAACGCGCTTTTGCATCGATTTCTCCTTTGGCGCGGCGGGGGGGGACGACGGCGCGTCTTCGGCTCCTGATGTAGCCGGCGCCGGGCGTTTCGATTAGACGCTTAATGTCGAAATGGGCTATAAGCCCGTCTAATCAATGTCGCGCATCGACCTCAACGACCTCGACGCCTTTCTCGCCATCGCGCGCGAGAAGAACTTCACCCGCGCCGCGGCGCAGCTCGGCGTATCGCAATCGGCGCTGAGCCAGACCCTGCGCGGCCTGGAGGAGCGGCTCGGCGTGCGGCTCTTGGCGCGAACGACCCGCAGCGTCGCGCCGACCGAGGCGGGCGAACGCTTGATGCGCGCGATCGGCCCGCATCTCGAAAGCGTCGCCGACGCGCTGGCGGCGATCAGCCGCTTGCGCGAGACGCCGGCCGGCGCGGTTCCGCATCAGCGCCACCGAGCACGCCGCCAACAGCGTGCTCTACCCCGCCGTCGCTCGGTTGGCGCGCGACTATGCGGAAATCGCGATCGAGATCTGCGTCGACAACGCCTTCGTCGATATCGTCGCCGCGCGCTTCGACGCCGGGGTGCGGATCGGCGAGCAGGTCGAGAAAGACATGGTCGCCGTCCGCATCGGCCCCGACATGCGCATGGCGATCGTCGGCGCGCCCGCTTATTTCGAACGCTTCCCTCGGCCGGACACGCCGCGCGACCTCACCCGCCATCGCTGCATCGCCATGCGCCTGCCGACCTTGGGCGGCCTGCTGCCGTGGGAGTTCGAGAAGAACGGCCGCGCGGTCAATGTCCAGGTCGAGGGACAGCTCACCTTCAACGTCATGGCGATGGGCCTGAGGGCGACGCTCGACGGACTCGGCCTCGGCTATTGCCAGGCCGATCTCGTCGCGCCCTATATCGCCGACGGCCGCCTCGTCAGCGTGCTGGAGGACTGGTGCGCGCCGTTTCCCGGCTACCATCTCTATTACCCCAGTCGGCGCCAGCACTCGGCCGCCTTCGCCGTCGTGGTCGAGGCGCTGCGCTATCGCGGCGGAAGGTTGGGGTAAGCCGCGCGCGACCCGGCTTGACGCAATCGCTCGCTTCGCCTCCATTTTTCGGGACGCCTCATTTCACGGCGACCCCCGGCGCGAGCCCCAGCAGCGCATCCGCATTCGCATGCGCGATTTTCTCGCGGTCGACCGGGGAGAGCGGAAAGGCCATCAGGAAGTCGACAGCCGCCTTGCTGTCGCCAAAGGGATAGTCGACCGAAAACAGGATGCGATCCGCGCCGAAGGTCATAAGGGTCGCCAGGAACGCCGGCGCGCTGGCGAAGCCGCTGGTCGAGACCCAAACCTGATCGAGGATGGCGCATGCGGCGCTGCGGTCGAGATGCGCGCCGCTGTATCGGGAGAAGACGCGCTCCACCCGCTCCATCATCGCCGGCAATCCTTCGCCCATATGGCCGATCAGGAGTTTCAATCGAGGGTGGCGATCCAATGCGCCAGACAGCGCCAGGCGCAGGATATGGACCGCCGTTTCGGCATGCCAGCCCCACCCGGCGATCGACAGCATGAACGAGGCCTCCCCCGGCAGACCGTCGTAATAGGCGGTGCTCACCACGGAACCGTCCGACCGAGATAATCGAGGTACTGCAGGCCTGCCTTCCCCTCTTGCGCCGCGATGGCGTCGGCGAGGTTGGGAATGCTTTCCTCGACGCTCAGACGCGCTTGCGGGCCGCCCAAGTCCGTCCTGACCCAGCCCGGCGCCAGCAGCAGCAAGGTTCGCGGATCGTCTTTGTGGCGAGCGGCGTAGCTGCGCATGAACATGTTCAGCGCCGCCTTGCTGCCTCGGTACACCTCGTAATTCCCGTTCAGATTGTTGGCGACGCTCCCCTGTCCGGAGGACATGACGGCGATCGCGCCCGTGGGAAGCGCCACATCTTGGAGCGCCTCGACAATACGCATCGGGCTCAGCGCGTTGGTCACCATCACGCGAACAAACTCGTCGGTCGACACGTCGGCGATCGTCTCCCGAATCCCCACCCCCGCGTTGACGAACAGCATGTCGAAACGTCGCGATTCCAGCCGAGCGCGCAGCGCGGCGACCTGATCGGGATGATTGATGTCGACGATCTCGACTTCGAGCCGTCCGCCCGACGTCGCCGCAAGTTCGTGCAGCGCGGTCTTGGCGGCGCCGCGAACGGTGGCGACAATGCGCCAGCCGCGTTTCAAGTATTCCGCCGCCAGCGCGAGGCCAAGGCCGCGGGACGCTCCAATCAGGAGCAGGTTTTTGTTCAGGTCGGGCATCGGGGAGCTTCCATTCATAAATGCTTCGGGTCGTCGGCCTCGGCGAGCGTCGCCTTGGCCGATGCAGAGGAAATAGCATCGCCGCGATGCGGCGGAAGACGCGACGGATGCATTGTATGGCTGCGCCGAACGCCATGCGTTCCGACGCGCCGTGCATCCTATGATACCTTTGCCGGCAAATGCCCGAGGTCGACCTGAATCTGTTGATTGCGCTCGATGCGCTGCTCGCCGATGGCAGCGTGGCGGGGGCGGCGCGACGGCTTGGCCTGAGCGCGTCGGCGATGAGCCGCACGCTTGCTCGCCTGCGCGCCGCAACCGGCGACGCGCTGCTGGTGCGCGCCGGCCGCGGCTTGGTTCCGACGCCTCGCGCCGCCGAGCTGCGCGAGCGCGCCCGCGACTTGGCGCAGGAGGCTCGGGCCTTGCTGCAGCCCGGCGGCGCGGAACTGGACATATCCGCTTTGAAGCGGGCGTTCACCATTCGCGCCAACGAGGGCTTCGTCGAGGTTTTCGCCGGCCGAATCGTCGCGGCGGCGACGGCCGCCGCGCCCGGCGTGCGTCTGCGCTTCGCGCCCAAACCCGACAAGAACGTGCAGCCGCTAAGAGAGGGGACGGTCGACCTCGAGATTGGCGTCCTCGGCGAGACGGGGCCGGAGTTGCGCGTGCAGGCGCTATTCCGCGACCATTTCGTCGGCGTGGTTCGCAAAGGGCACCCGCTTCTCGCCGCGGGCGAGATCACGCCGGAGCGCTACGCCGCCTTTGGTCACGTGGTCGCATCGCGCCGCGGGCGCTCGAACGGCCCCGTGGACGAGGCGCTGAACGCGCTCGGGCTCACACGTCGAATCGTCGCGATCGTGCCGAGCTTTTCGGCGGCTTTGGCGGTCGCGTGCGCGTCCGACTTGGTGGCGCTGGTGACGAACTCGTTTCTAACCGTCGCGAACGGCCGCCAGGCCGAAACGGCCCGCGCGGCCATGCAGAGCTTCCCATTGCCGGTGAGCACCGAGTCGATAACGGTGTCGCAGCTGTGGCACCCGCGCGTCGACGCCGACCCGGCGCAACGTTGGCTTCGCGGCTTGGTGCAAGCGGTCTGCCGAGGCAAGGGCGGCTGATTCTTGCTGAAACGACGACGTCGTTCGAGCAAGCGCCGGATCTCATCCGCTAGGTGACGACGCTCGGCGCTTTGCGCCCGGTGCGCTGCTCGATCTCGGCGAGCGAGCGCGACAGGCCGATCAGGTCGGCGAGCGCCGCCTGCGCGTCGAGGGCGAGGTTCTCGCCCGGCGGCTCGTAGCGCTCGATGTAGACGCGCAACGTCGCGCCGACCGTGCCGGTGCCCGACAGGCGATAGACGATGCGCGAGCCGCCTGCGAACATCACCCGCACGCCCTGGCCCTTGGTGTCGGAGCCGTCGACCGGATCGTGATATTCGAAATCGTCGGCCGCCTCGACCGTCAGCGCGCCGAAGCGCTGGCCCGGCAGACTGGCGAACTGCGCGCGCAGCGCGTCCATCAGCGCGTTGGCGGCGGCGAGGTCGACCTCCTCGAAATCATGGCGGGTGTAGTAGTTGCGGCCGTAGGTCGCCCAATGCTGGCGCGCGAGCTCGGCCACCGAAATGCGGCGCTTGGCGAGGATGTTGAGCCACAGCAGCACCGCCCATAACCCGTCTTTTTCGCGCACGTGGTCGGAGCCGGTGCCGGCGCTCTCCTCGCCGCAGATCGTCGCCTTGCCGGCGTCGAGCAGGTTGCCGAAGAATTTCCACCCGGTCGGCGTCTCGTAGCAGGCGACGCCGAGCTTGGCGGCGACGCGGTCGGCGGCGGCGCTGGTCGGCATCGACCGGGCGATTCCCTTGAGCCCCTTGGCGTAGCCCGGCGCGAGCCGCGCATCGGCGGCGAGCATGGCGAGCGAATCGGAAGGGGTGACGAACTGGCCGCGGCCGATGATCAGGTTGCGGTCGCCGTCGCCGTCGGAGGCGGCGCCGAAGTCGGGCGCGTCCTTCGACATCATCTCGTCGTAGAGCGCCTTGGCGTAAGTGAGGTTGGGGTCGGGGTGATGGCCGCCGAAATCGGGCAGCGGCGTGCCGTTGACCACCGTGCCCGCCGGCGCGCCGAGCTCGCCCTCGAGGATCGCGTGGGCGTAAGGGCCGGTGATCGCGTGCATCGCGTCGAAGCGCATGCGGAAGCCGGAGGCGAACAAGGCGCGGATGGCGTCGAAGTCGAACAGCGTCCGCATCAGCGCCGCATAGTTCGTCACCGGATCGACGATCTCGACCGTCCCGCCGTCGAGCTTCGTCGTCCCGAGCGCGTCGATGTCGACGTCGGGCGTATCGAGCGTCTTGATGACGGCGATCGTCTGGGCGCCAGCGAAGATCCGGTCGGTCAGCTTCTCCGGCGCCGGGCCGCCGTTCTCGGCGTTGTATTTGATCCCGAAATCGCCGTCCGGCCCGCCGGGATTGTGGGAGGCGGAAAGGATGATGCCGCCGTACGCCTTGAGGCTGCGGATCAGCGCCGAGGCGGCCGGCGTCGACAGCAGGCCGCCGCGGCCGACGACGATGCGGCCGAAGCCGTTGGCCAGCGCGATGCGGATCGCCTTCTGGATCGCCTCGCGATTGAAGTAGCGGCCGTCGCCGCCGATCACCAGCGTCTTGCCGGAAAAGCCGTCGAGCGAATCGAAGATCGACTGGACGTAGTTCTCGACGTAGTTCGGCTGCTGAAAGACCGTCGTCTTCTTGCGCAGGCCCGAGGTGCCGGGCTTCTGGTCGGCATAGGGCGTGGTGGCGACGGTTTGGATCATCGGGCGGGGCCTTCTTTGTCGGGCGGGACTGTAGCGGGGAGGCGACGGCGGCGGCAATCGGGGGGCGGAGGGAGCGGCGCGCGTCAAGCGCCGCGTCGCGTTTCGTCAAGCCGCGTCAAGTTTTGTCAAGTTTCGTCAAGCGGCGGGTTGACATGTCAAGGCTCAATCTCTGCGATTCCAGCCGCTTAGTCAGGCGTCAAGGCGCCGACGCCCATCCGTCAACTTCCCGCAGCCTCCGCGACCCAGGCGACGCCTGTGCGACGGATTATCGGTAGAATAGCAGAAATTCTGAATTTCGGAAAGAGTCGGTTGCGAGTGTGTCGGTTGCGAGTGCGCGCAGCGTTCGTTTGAAATTGCTCGCCGCCGCCCCTCGTCCTGAGCCGCCGCGAAAACAAATGGTGACGGCGCGGGCTCATGTGGGAGGTCATGGCCGAGTTTGGCGCCGTCACCACGCTAAGAGCCAAGCGCAAAGCGATTTTAAGTTCCAGCGCTTGATTCGAGAAGCGGCGGACGCCAGCGCGAGATGACTTATCCCGCGTCAAAGCATGCGTGGCGAAAACACGCCGCCAAGTTCGGCAGGGAGCGCCGCCGACCTCATGGAGGCCTGTTGTTTCCGAAGCGGCGAGACGGTCAAGGGGCGAAGTCCGCCTGCGGCGGCGCGCGCACAGGGCGTCGAGAGACGCCCGTCTTTCGACGCCTATGAGCGCGCCCTTGACCGTCTCGCCGTTTCGCAAGGTTTCGCATCCATGAGGCCGACGGCGCGGGGGAGTCGGAAAGCCGTGAGACGGAGAGCCGTGAGACGGAAAGCCGGGAGGCGGCGAATTGGAAATTTATGCACGCGTCACCGTAATTCCCGCTCACGGCTTGGCGGCGAGACGCGCGCGGGCTTCCTGTTTCAAGGCGGCGAAGTCCAAGGCGCCCGCTTCGCCGCTATCGACGCCCTCACGCCAAGCCTGCCGAAGCAAGCCGAGCTTTTCGGCCTCCTGCCGCTCGACCTTCTCCATCAGGCGCAACGCCTCGCGCACGACTTCGCTCGACGACGCATAGCGACCACCGGACACCTTGGCCTTGACGAAATTCGCCAGTTCCTCGGTGAGCGAAATGTTCATGTTCATGTTGGGCCTCTCTGGCGAGAGGATGCCGGAGATGGCTAAAAATAGCAATATTTGCTAGTGTGCGAGCGAAGGGGAAGAGGTGCGCCAAGTTCGGCGGGGAGCGCCGTCGACCTCATGGAAGCGTCTTGTTTCCGAAGCGGCGAGACGGTCAAGGGGCGAAGCCCGCCTGCGGCGGCGCGCTAAAAGCGCGCCCTTGACCGTCTCGCCGTTTCGGACGCTTTCGCATCCATGATGGGGTGGACGGCGCCCCGAACGGCATCAGCGTGCCAAGATGGTCGTTGTCGAAACCCCATCTGAAGGGAAGCCGTCCATGGACAAGTTTATCGGGAATTCTGGCGTTGTCACGCGGGTCGGGCTCGATTTGGGGAAGAACGCTTTTCAGGTGCACGCCGTCGGCGGGAAGGGCGAGATCGTGATTGCGCGCAAGCTGGCGCGAGGTCGGCTCGTCGCCTTCTTCGCTCAGTTGCCGCCATGCTTGGTGGCGATGGAGGCGTGCGGCTCGGCGCACCATTGGGGTCGCCAGCTCGCCGCGCTCGGCCACGAGGTGAGGCTGATCCCGCCGGCGCATGTGAAGCCCTATGTGCGGCGGAATAAGAGCGACGCGGCCGATGCGGCGGCGATCTGCGAGGCGGCGGGGCGGCCGGGGCAACGGTTCGTCCCGTTGCGCTCGATCGACAACCAAGCGGCGCTGATGCGCCACCGCGCGCGCGAACTGCTGGCGGGCCAACGCACGGCGCTCCTCAACGCCTTGCGCGGACACATGGCCGAAATCGGCCTGGTCGCGCCGCAGGGGGCGCAGCACGCCTATGAGCTGAAGCGCCTGGCCGCCGACGGCTTCGACGAGAACGGCGAGATCGTGGTCCCCGACTGCGTGCGCGGAGCGCTGAGCCGGCTCGTCGATCACATCGACGCGCTCGACGAGGCGATCTTGGCGATCGACAAGGAGCTTGCGGCTTCGGTCAAGGCCGACGCGACGGCCAGGCGTTTGACGACCATTCCCGGCGTCGGCCCGGTCACCGCCTCGGCGATCGTCGCCACGATCCAGGACATGAGCGCCTTCGCGTCGGGGCGCGACTTCGCCGCCTTCCTCGGCCTGACGCCGCGCCAGAGCTCGACCGGCGGCAAGCCGCGGCTCGGCCGCATCACCAAGATGGGCGACCGCTATTTAAGAAAGCTCCTCGTCGTGGGGGCCTGCGCGGTCCTCGGCCGCCGCAAGGGCCACAAAGACGCCCTGCGCCTGTGGGCAAGCGCGCTGCTCGACCGCAAGACGGTCAAATACAAGTTCAAGCTGACCGCCGTGGCGCTCGCCAACAAGCTCGCGCGCGTCGTCTATGTCCTGATGACCAGAGGCGGCGAATACGACGGCCGGCCGGTGGCGGCCTGAGGCCCCGACGAAGCGATCGGCCTCGGCAGAACACGACGAAATCGAGGGCGCCAATGAGGTGATGCGAACCAACGGCCAGGTCCGGAAGCCCGAGTCGACCTCAGCGCGGAAACAGCGCGCTTCCATGATGGGGCAAGGGACCGTAGCGGACGCAACATCAGGGCCGGCGGGGCTCGCCCCGCCTCAACAGGCCGAAGACATGACCGCGCCCGAGACGTTCGCAAGCCTCAAAAGCATCCTTGACCAAGGGGCGCCGTCCAGACATGAGGTCGACGGCGCGGTGGGTCGTGAAAGGAAGAGCCGGGCGGCAGCGAATTGGGCATTTATGCAGGCGTCACCGTAATTCCGTAATTCGTAATTCCGTAATTCCTTCTCCATCAAGCGCAGCGCCT
>NZ_JBEKVH010000072.1:0-18498 GCF_049514155.1 Roseiarcus sp.
TTGGCGCCCTCGGCGGTCTTCTTCACCGTGACGGTGATCTCTTCGAGCGCGGCGGCGGTCTCTTCGAGGCTCGAGGCCTGCTGCTCGGTGCGCCGCGACAGATCGTCGGCGGCGGTCGAGATTTCGCCGGTTCCCGCGCGGATCGCCTGCGTATTGGCGCTGACCGCCAGCATCGACTGTTCCAGCGCCTCGAGCGAAGCGTTGAAATCGACCCGCAGCGGTTCGAGAGCGGGAATGAATTCGGCGTCGATGCGGTGCTCGAGATTGCCGCCGGCCAAGCGGCTCAGGCCCGTGGCGATCTGGTTCACCGCACTGTAGCGGCCGGTGACGTCGGTCATGAAATTGACGATCTTCGCCACCCGACCGTCGAGATCGAAGATCGGGTTGTAGGACGCCTGGATCCAGACTTCCCTGCCGCCCTTGGCGACGCGTTTGTATTCCTCGGCGATCGGCTCGCCGCGATTCAGCTTGCGCCAGAACTCCTGGTATTCGGGCGACTGCGCATAGGCGGGATCCACCAGCATGCGATGATGCTGGCCTTGGAGTTTGTCCAGCGGATAGCCCGCCGACTTGAGGAAATTCTCGTTCGCCGTGACGATGGTTCCGTCGGGGGCGAATTCGATCACGGCCTGCACGCGCGAGATGGCGTCGACCTTTCCGGCGTTCTCGGCGGCCAGCCGTTTCGCGGCAGTGACGTCGGATGCGACCTCGACGACTTTGAGCACTTTCCCCGATGCGCCGACGACGGGATTGTAGGAAGCGCGAATCCAGACTTCCTTCCCGCCCTTGCCGATGCGTTTGTATTCGCCAGCGTCGAATTCGCCGCGTCCGAGCCTGGACCAGAACGCCTTGTAGTCCGGACTTTTCGCGTATTCAGGGTCGACGAACTGGCTGTGAGGCTTGCCTTTGATTTCGGCCGGCTCGCAGCCGAGAAGGCGGCAGAAATTCTCGTTGGCGGCGACGACGATTCCGTTCGGGTCGAACTCGACGATCGCCAGAGAGCGGCCCAGGGCCTTGAGAACACGCTTAGAGTCACCGCCAAAATCAGGATGCAACACCGCGACGCTTCCTTCTATTTCCGGCCGGATGGGCCTGGCCGACGCGGGCCGGTCGTTCGGCGGCGCGCGGGATCGCCAAGCCGAGCCTTCGATCAGCCGGGCGCGATCCCGCGGCGCAGCGAACGAAAGCGCGTCCGAGACGATTGACGAAACGACATGTCGGATTCGGCGTCGGCGGAATGCCGCGGCATCATGCCCTCGCCGATTTCGCGCAGAAATCGACCATCCGGCAAAAATACTATGAATAACTGCAGTTAAGAAGGCGTTTAAGATCGCTCGTTACTGGGGCGCTGCGTGCTTTCCTGAGGGGTTCGCGCCCGCCGCCTTCGCCGTGCGCCGCCGGTCGAGCGGAGCGCTGGCGACGGCGCCTCGACGCGCCGAGGCGCGGCTTCAGCGACGCCCGTCGGCCAGCGATCGGGGCGAGTCCTTGCCGGCCGGAAAGCCGGCGCCGCTCATGGCCGCAACGGCGCGCGGGAAGCGCGCGAGCCAAGCTCAGAAGCGCGACCGCTCTGGCGGAATCAGCGACTTGCGGCGAAAATGGAGCGGGCGAAGGGATTCGAACCCTCGACCCCGACCTTGGCAAGGTCGTGCTCTACCACTGAGCTACACCCGCGTCCTGCGACGGGCTCGGCCCGTCCGCCGGGGGCTTATGGCGCATGCAGAAGCAGATTGCAACACCCCCTGCGGCCTTGAATCTTCGGGGTCTTTGTCCGAACATCGCGACACGACACCGTGAATTGATGTCGCCGCGCCGTCGTGCGACGCGCGGGCCGGGCGACTCGAGGATCGAATGAACGAAAACGTGGATCCGCAGCAGGTCGACGCGCCGAGTCCGGTCAAGCCGGCCGCCCCCGCGCCGCCGCGTCGGCGTTTCGCCCGCTTGGTCTGGGCCGTCGTGCTGGTCGTAGCGGCGCTGCTCGCCTGGCGCTACTGGCCGAGCGGCGCGCCGGCGCCCGATGCGCAATCCCAGACCGCGTCCGGCGGCCCGCCGCAGACGGTGCGCGACGCGCCGGCGACGCTCGGCGACATGCCGATCACGATCGACGCGCTCGGCGCGGTGACGCCGCTCGCCACCATCACCGTCAAGACGCAGATCTCGGGTCGGCTGATGGAGGTCGGCTTCCAGGAAGGGCAGATGGTCAAGCAGGGCGACTTCCTCGCCCAGATCGATTCGCGTCCCTATGAGGCGGCGCTGGCGCTGGCGCAGGCGCAGCTCGCCAAGGATTCGGCGCTGTTCGATCAGGCTCAGGCCGATCTTGCCCGCTACCAGACGCTCGAAAAGCAGGATTCGATCGCGCGCCAGCAGGTCGAGGATCAGCAATTCGCAGTCGCGCAAGACAAGGCGGCGATCGCCGCCGACCAGGCGCAGATCGACACCGCCAAGCTCAACATCGCCTATTGCCGCATCGTCGCGCCGGTCAGCGGCCGCGTCGGTCTGCGGCTCGTCGACCCCGGCAACTACCTGCAGCCGTCCGACACGACCGGCATCGTCGTCATCGCCGAAATCGATCCGATCAGCGTCCTCTTCTCCACCGCCGAGGACAACCTGCCGCCGATCGCGGCGCGGATGAAGAGCGGCGCCGAGCTGACGGTCGTCGCTTACGACCGCACGAATTCCAAGGCGTTGGCGACCGGGACGGTCTCGACCTTCGACAACCAAATCGACCTCACCACCGGCACATTCAAGCTCAGGGCGCAGTTCGACAACCCCGACGGCGTGTTGTTCCCCAACCAGTTCGTCAACATCAAGCTGCTGGTCGACACGATGAGCGGCGCGACGCTAGCGCCCAATGCGGCCATCCAGATCGGCGCATCCGGCGGGTTCGTCTACGTCGTCAAGGCGGACTCGACCGTCGCCGTGCGCAAGGTGACGACCGGGCCCGCCGACGCCAAGAACACCGTGATCCTCTCCGGCCTGACGGCGGGGGAGACCGTGGTCGTCGACGGCGTCGATCGGCTGCGCGACGGCGCGAAGGTCGTCGTGCGCAACGGCGGCGGCGCGGCGGCGAGCGCGCCCGCCGACGCTTCCGGCGCCGCTCCGCGCCACAAACGCGCCCAGGATCAGGGCGGGGCGACGCCGAAAGCCGGCCCGAGTTCCACGCCGTCGCCGTCGCCGACTGCGACGCCGTGAAGCAGCGACGGAGCGCGCGGCGATGAATCCGTCCCGCCTTTTCATCGAACGGCCGGTGGCGACGACGCTGTTGATGTTCGCCATCCTGATGGTCGGCGTCGCCGCCTATCGCTTCCTGCCGCTGTCGGCGTTGCCGGAAGTCGACTATCCGACCATCCAGGTGCAGACCTTCTATCCCGGCGCCAGCCCCGAGGTGATGACCTCGTCGGTGACCGCGCCGCTGGAGCGCCAGTTCGGCCAGATGCCGAGCCTGACGCAGATGATGTCGCAGAGCTCGGCCGGCGCCTCGGTGATCACCCTGCGCTTCAGCCTCGACATCGCCCTCGACATCGCCGAGCAGGAAGTGCAGGCGGCGATCAACGCCGCCGGCAACCTGCTGCCCGCCGACCTTCCGGCGCCGCCGATCTACGCCAAGGTCAACCCAGCCGACGCGCCGATCCTCACCCTCGGCGTCACCTCGAATTCGCTCAAGCTCACCGACGTCGAGGACATCGTCGAGAGCCGGCTTGCGCCCAAGCTGGCGCAGCTTCCCGGCGTCGGCTTGGTGTCGATCTCCGGCGGGCAGCGGCCGGCGGTGCGCATTCACGCCAATCCGCTCGCGCTCGCCGCCTACGGCCTCAACCTCGACGACCTGCGCACGACCATCGCCAACCTCAACGTCAATACGCCGAAGGGCAATTTCGACGGCCCGGCGCAGTCGTTCTCCATCAACGCCAACGACCAGATTCGCGATCCCAGCGACTATCTCAAATCGGTCGTCGCCTACCGCGACGGCGCGCCGGTGCTGCTCACCGACGTCGCGAGCGTCGAGATCGCCGCCGAGAACACGCGGCTGTCGGCGTGGATGAACCGGACGCCGGCGCTGCTGGTCAACATCCAGCGCCAGCCGGGCGCGAACGTCATTCAGGTCGTCGACAGCATCAAGCAATTGCTGCCGTCGCTGACCGCGGCGCTGCCGCAGGCGGTGACGATTACGCCGCTGACCGACCGCACCGTCACCATCCGCGCTTCGGTCAGCGACGTCGAGTTCGAGCTGACGCTGTCGATCGGCCTGGTCGTACTGGTGATCTTCCTCTTCCTGCGCAACGTCCCGGCGACCATCATCCCCAGCCTCGCCGTGCCGCTGTCGTTGGTCGGCGCGCTGGCGATCATGTACCAGTTCGGCTTCAGCCTCGACAATCTGTCGCTGATGGCGCTCACCGTCGCCACCGGCTTCGTCGTCGACGACGCGATCGTCGTCATCGAGAATATCGCCCGCTATCTCGAGGGCGGCGACAGCCCGAACGAGGCGGCGCTCAAGGGCTCGCAGCAGATCGGCTTCACCATCATCTCGCTGACGGTGTCGCTGCTCGCGGTGCTGATTCCGCTGCTGTTCATGGGCGACGTGGTCGGCCGCCTGTTCCACGAATTCGCCGTCACGCTCGCCGCGACGATCGTCATCTCGGCGGTGGTGTCGTTGACGCTGACGCCGATGATGTGCGCCAAACTGCTGCGCCGCGAGGAGCGTGGGCGCGGCGGCCGCCATCACGCCACCGGCGGGCGCTTCTTCCAGGCGCTGCTCGCCTGGTACGGCCGCGCGCTCGACGTCGTGCTCGACCATCAGCCGACGACGCTGCTCGTCGCCCTGGCGACCTTCTTCCTCACCGGCTATCTCTACGCGACCATCCCCAAGGGGTTCTTCCCGCTCCAGGACACCGGCGTCATTCAGGCCGTCACCCAGGCCGCCGAAGACACGTCCTTCGCCAAGATGGCCGACCGCCAGCAGCAGCTCGCCGACGTCATCCTGCGCGATGCCGACGTCGACAGCCTGTCGTCGTTCATCGGCGTCGACGGCGCCAACGTCACGCTCAACTCCGGCCGCTTCCTCGTCAACCTCAAGCCGCACGACCAGCGCACGGCCGATGTGGCCGAGGTCATCCGCCGCCTGCAGCGCGAGACCGCCAACGTCGCCGGCATCGCGCTCTACATGCAGCCGGTGCAGGACCTGTCGATCGAGACCCAGGTCAGCGCCACCGAATACCAGTTCACCCTCGACAATCAGGATCTCGCCACGCTGCAGGCCTGGGCGCCGAAAGTGCTCGACCGCCTCGCCAAAGTCGCCGAGATCGTCGACGTCGCCAGCGACCTGCAACCGAACGGCCGCGCGGTCCAAGCGACGATCGATCGGTCGAGCGCGGCGCGTTTCGGCATCACCCCGGCGACGGTCGACAACGCGCTCTACGACGCCTACGGCCAGCGCATCATTTCGACCGTGTTCACCCAGTCGAACCAGTACCGCGTCATTCTCGACATCGACCCGGCGATGACGCATTCGATCGCGTCGCTCAACGACATCTATCTGCCGTCGTCCGGCTCGACCTCGGGTCAGGTGCCGCTATCGGCGATCGGGTCGCTCGAGGTCAGACAGGCGCCGCTGCAGATCTCGCACCTCAAGCAGTTTCCGGTGACGACGATCTCGTTCAACCTCGCGCCCGGCGCCTCGCTCGGCGCCGGCGTCGACGCGATCAACGCCGCGCTCGCCGACATCGCTCTGCCGTCGAGTTTCGGCGTCAACTTCCAGGGCGCGGCGCAGGCGTTCCAGGCGTCGCTGTCGAACGAGGCGTTCCTGCTGCTGGCGGCGATCCTGGCGATGTATATCGTGCTCGGCGTCCTCTATGAGAGCTTCATCCACCCGATCACGATTCTCTCGACCCTGCCGTCGGCCGGCATCGGCGCGCTGCTGTCGCTCGAACTCGCCGGCGCCGGCCTCGACATCATCGGCGTCATCGGCATCGTGCTGCTGATCGGCATCGTCAAGAAGAATGCGATCATGATGATTGATTTCGCCCTCGACGCGCAGCGGCATGAGGGGCTCGACCCGCGCGCGGCGATCTATCAGGCCTGCCTGTTGCGGCTCAGGCCGATCCTGATGACGACGGTCGCGGCGATGTTCGGCGCGCTGCCGCTGATGCTGGGGACCGGCGTCGGCTCTGAGCTGCGCCATCCGCTCGGCCTGGCGATCGTCGGCGGTCTCGCGTTCAGCCAGGTGCTGACGTTGTTCACCACGCCGGTGATCTATCTGTTCTTCGAGGGCATCGCCCAGCGTCTCGGCGCCGGGTCGTCGGTCGGCCCGCTGCCGGCGGAGGCGCCGTGAACAACCGCTTCTCCGAACTGTTCATTCGTCGACCGGTCGCGACCATTCTGCTGACGATCGGCATTGCGCTGGCCGGCCTGCTCGCCTTCACCCAACTGCCGGTGTCGCCGCTGCCGCAGGTCGATTTTCCCAACATCTCGGTTTCGGCCAGCATGCCGGGGGCGAGCCCCGACACGATGGCGAGCTCGGTCGCCGCGCCGCTCGAGCGCCATCTCGGCCAGATCGCCGACGTCAACGAGATGACCTCGACCAGTTCGCTCGGGTCGACCCGCGTTCAGCTGCAATTCGGCCTCGACCGCGACATCGACGGCGCGGCGCGCGACGTGCAGGCGGCGATCAACGCCGCCCGCGCCGACTTGCCCACGAGCCTGCGCGCCAACCCGACCTACCACAAGATCAACCCCGCCGACGCGCCGATCATGGTGCTGGCGATGACCTCGACCACCCGCACCGCGGGGCAAATGTACGACATCGCCTCCAACGTGTTGCAGCAGCGGCTGTCGCAGCTCGACGGCATCGGCGAGGTCGACGTCGTCGGCAGCGCCCTGCCGGCGGTCAGGGTG
Organism: Roseiarcus sp.; assembly: GCF_049514155.1. Taxonomy (GTDB): domain Bacteria; phylum Pseudomonadota; class Alphaproteobacteria; order Rhizobiales; family Beijerinckiaceae; genus Roseiarcus. Next base: position 6,886 of record NZ_JBEKVH010000072.1, read on the forward strand.
GAGCTCGATCCCGGCGCGCTGTTCAAATACGGAATCGGCCTCGAGGATATCCGCGCCGCGCTCGCCGCCGCCAACGCCAACAGCCCCAAGGGCGCGGTCGAGGACGACGACTTCCACTACCAGATCTACGCCAACGACCAGGCGACCAAGGCCGACCAGTATCGCGATCTCGTCGTCGCCTACCGCAACAATTCCGCGGTCAAGCTCTCCGATGTCGCCCAGGTCGTCGATTCGGTCGAAGACCTTCGTAACGCCGGCCTCTCCAACGGCAAGCCGTCGGTCGCCATCGTGCTGTCGCGCCAGCCCGGCGCGAACATCATCCAAGCGGTCGACGGCGTCAAAGCGGAACTGCCGCGCCTCGTCGCGGCGCTGCCGGGCGACGTCGACCTCAACGTCGTCGTCGACCGCTCGATCACCATCCGCGGCTCGCTCGCCGACACCGAGCGCACGCTCCTCACATCCGTTGCGCTGGTGATCTTGGTCGTCTTCGTCTTTCTGCGCAACGTGCGCGCCGCCGCCGTGCCGAGCGTCGCCGTGCCGGTGTCGATCCTCGGCGCATTCGCGGTGATGTACCTGCTCGGCTACAGCCTCGACAATCTGTCGCTGATGGCGCTGACGATCTCGACCGGCTTTGTCGTCGACGACGCCATCGTCGTTCTCGAGAACATCAGTCGGCATATCGAGCTCGGCGCGACCCGGTTCCGGGCCGCGGTCCTGGGCGCGCGCGAAGTCGGCTTCACCGTGCTGTCGATCAGCCTGTCGCTGATCGCGGTGTTCCTGCCGCTGCTGCTGATGGGCAGCATCGTCGGCCGGCTGTTCCGCGAATTCGCGATGACGCTGTCGGTGGCGGTGATGATCTCGCTGGTCGTCTCGCTGACGACGACGCCGATGATGTGCTCGTTGATCCTGCCGCGCCAGGCGATTGCGACCCACGGACGAATCTACCGGGTCACCGAGCGCGGTTTCGACGCGATGCTCGCCTTCTATCGCGTGACCTTGCTGGCGGCGCTGCGCCATCCGCTGCTGGTCGTGCTGATCTGGGCGGCGGTGATCGCGCTCAACGTCGGCCTGTTTCGCTCGATGACCTACGACTTGTTCCCGGTGCAGGACACCGGTCTGCTGATCGGTTCGATCCAGGGCGACCAGAGCGTTTCCTTTCAGGCGATGAAGCAGAAGCTCTCCCAGTTGCAGGGAATCGTTCAGGCCGATCCCGCCGTTCAGACGGTCGTGGGCGTCACCGGGGGGCGGCAGACCAATTCCGGCTTCGTCTACATCTCGCTGAAGCCGTTCGCGGCGCGCCAGATCACCGCCGACAGCGTCGTGGCGCGGCTGCGCGGCAAGCTCGCCGCCGTCGCCGGCGCGCGGCTGTTCATGGTCGCCGTTTCCGATCTGCGTACCGGCGGTCGGCAGAGCAACGCGACCTATCAATATACGCTGCTCTCCGACGATGCGGCCGAGCTCTACAAATGGTCGCCTCGCCTGCTGGCGGCGCTGCAGGGCAGCCAGGTGCTCAAAGACGTCAATTCCGATCAGCAACAGGGCGGACTCGAGGCCGACGTGACGATCGACCGCGCCAACGCCGCCCGGCTCGGCCTCTCCATCGCGGCGATCGACAACACGCTCTACGACGCCTTCGGCCAGCGGCAGGTGTCGACCATCTACAACGCGCTCAACCAGTATCACGTGGTGATGGAGGTCGCGCCGCGCTATTGGCAGGACCCCTCGGTGCTGAACGACATCTGGGTGTCGACTTCAGGCGCTAACCCTTCCGGCGTGCAGCAGACCAACGCCCGTTCCGGCCTGTTTTCGGCGTCCGCCGCGAGCGCCAGCTCGGCGGCCTCGATCGCCAGCGATTCGGCGCGCAACCTCGCCTTGAATGGGCTTGCCGCCAGCGGCCATTCGAGCGCCTCGGCGGGCGCGGCCGTGTCATCGTCGATCGAGACGATGATCCCGCTGTCGGCGGTGGCGACCTTCAGCCGCGGCCAAACGCCGCTGGGCGTCAATCACCAGGGTCTGTTCGCCGCCTCGACCATCTCCTTCAACCTCGCCCCTGGCCATGCGCTGAGCGAAGCGCAGAAAGAGATCGCCGACGCCGTTGCTTCGATCCGTATGCCCTCCACCGTGCGCGGCGTCTTCGCCGGAACCGCTGCGACCTTCCAGCAGTCGCAGTCGACGCTGCCGTTGCTGTTCGGCGCGGCCCTGCTCGCCGTCTACATCGTCCTCGGCATTCTCTACGAGAGCTATATCCACCCGCTGACGATCATCTCGACTCTGCCGCCGGCCAGCGTCGGCGCGCTGATCGCGCTGAAGGCGTTCGGCGTCGAGTTCACCATCATCGCCGCGATCGGCATCATTCTGCTGATCGGCATCGTCAAGAAGAATGCGATCATGATGATCGATTTCGCCCTCCAGGCGGGACGCGAGGGGCTGGCGCCGCGCGAGGCGATCACCCAGGCCTGCCTGCTGCGCTTCCGCCCGATCATGATGACGACCTTCGCCGCCATGTTCGGGGCGCTGCCGCTCGCGCTCGGGACCGGCGAAGGCTCGGAACTGCGCCATCCTCTGGGGATAACCATCGTCGGCGGCTTGCTGTTCAGCCAGGCGCTGACGCTCTATACCACGCCGGTCATCTTTCTTTATCTCGATCGGTTCGGTAAGTGGCTGGGCGGGCTATGGCGCCGTTTCTACGTGCGCGGGGGGGCCGTGCGGCTGGCGGGGTCCGGATCATGAGGCTTGGGCGCAAAGCTTGGCCGGCCATCGCCGCGCTTGCCGCGCCGCTTGCGGCCTGCGCGCCGGTCGGGCCCGATTACTTGCGCCCCGCCGCGATCGTCGCGACCCAATACAAGGAAATCAAGGGCTGGAAGCTCGCCAGTCCGCGTGACGACCTCGCCAAGGGCGAATGGTGGCGGCCGTTCGGCGATCCGACCCTCGATCGGCTGGAGGCGCAGGTCGCGGTCTCCAACCAGACGATCAAGGCCGACGAGGCGAATTACCGGACCGCGCTGGCGCTGATCGCCGAGGCGCGCGCCGGCCTCATGCCGACGATCAATTTCGACCCGTCGTTCACGCGGGAGAAGGTCGGGACGCAATTGTCCGACCAGCTCGACGCCGAGGTCAGCGGCTCGTGGACGCTCGACGTCTGGGGCAAGACGCGGCGCGCGGTCGAGCAGGAGAGCGCGGCGGCCGAGGCGAGCGCCGCCGATCTCGCCAATGCGACGCTCGCCGAGCAGTCGGCGCTCGCGCTCGCCTATGTGCAGCTGCGACAGTCCGACTCGCTCGCCGACCTGCTCGACAACACCGTCAAGCAGTACAAGCACACGGTCGAAATCACGCAGAACCAGTACAACGCGGGGACCGCCGCGAAGTCTGACGTCATCACCGCCCAAGCGCTCGAGCTGGCGGCGGAGGCGCAGCAGGTCAACGTCGGCGTCGCGCGAGCTCAGAGCGAGCACGCGATCGCGGTGCTGACCGGCCGCCCGCCGACTGATCTGACGATCGCGCACGGCAAGCTCGCGCTCGACATTCCGCGCGTGCCGATCCGCGTTCCTTCCGAGTTGCTCGAGCGCCGTCCCGACATCGCCGCCGCCGAGCGGACGATGCAGGAGCAGAATGCGGCGATCGGCGTCGCCTTCGCCGGCTATTATCCGAGCCTGACGCTGAACGGCGCCTTCGGCTATGTGGGCGACCCGTTCGTCAAGGCGATCGCCGGCGCCAATCCGGTGTGGTCCTACGGCCTGTCGGTCGCCCAGACGCTGTTCAACGGCGGTCTGACCGACGCGCAGGTCGAGGCGGCGCGCCAGACTTACGAGGCGAGCGTCGCCACATACCGCCAGACGGTGCTCACCGCCTTCCAGCAGGTCGAAGACCAGCTGGCGGCGATCCCGCTCGACTCGCGTGAGCTCGCGATCCAGACCGAAGCGGTCAAGGCGGCGCAGCAGGCGGTGCAGATCGCGCTCAACGAATACAGCGCCGGCACGCAGAACTTCACCACTGTGGTGACCGCCGAAGCGACGGCGTTGAGCGACGAGGAATCGGCGCTGTCGACCCGCGCCGCGCGGCTGACGGCGACCATGAACCTGATCGTCGCGCTCGGGGGCGGCTGGTCGACCGCCGAATTGCCGCTGACCTCGCCCTATTGAGCGCGGGCGGCCGTCTCGGTCAGTCGGGCAGCGAATAGCGCCGCGCAATCTCCCAGGCCGCGCGCGCGTCGGCGAGCGAAATAACCCCGTCGTTGGCGGCGCGCGCCGCCTGGGTCGCCACCACCAGGGCGGGCGGTCCGGCCGGATCGAGCAGGTCGTGGGCGAAGCCGTCGAGCGCTTGTCGCACAGCTGCGATCGCCGCGCGGTCGCCGCCGAGCCGCGTCGCCAGCATCAGCGCCACCGCCGGCCGCGGCGCGGCCGACGTCCGCGCGGCGCGGCAGGCGTTGAGGAAGCGCTTGACCGCGCGCGGCGTCTCGCCGGCGAGCGGGGCGAGCGCGGCGAACAGCGAAGTGTCCGCCGGCGTCAGCGGTTGGGTGATCGCCGAAGCCGTCGCTTCGACGTACCGCAGCGGCTTGGCGACCGCGTTCGAGCCGACCAGCCGCGCCGCGAAGCGGCCGCCGTCGGAGGGCGCCAAGGTCGCGACGTTGAAGACGATCGGGAACAGCTTTTCCAGTCGCCGCCGCGCCGTTTCGGGGGCGTCGAGGCGCGTGAGCGCCGCCGGATCGAAGGCTGCGGCGCCGACGCAGCCCGGACCGAGCAAGGCGTGCGCGGCTTCGAGGAGCTGCGCGGCGTCGCTGGGCGCCAGCGCGTCGAGATTGTCGAAAGCGAAGACGATGCGCTGCGGCGCGGCGGGACCGGGCGCGCCGGCGCCGCCCATCAGCCGTCCGAGTTCGACGAAGAACGAGCGGGCGGCGTGGCGCGGCGCCTCGGGGCCGCTGGCGAAGACCGGGCCGGGCGTGCGCTCGGAGCGTTTGACGCCGCCGGCGCGTTTGCTGGTCGCCTCGACGTGGCGCGCGGCGGCCTCGGTCTGGGCGTCGAGCGCGGCGACGCGCTGGTTGAGCCGCGCCGCGCTCGCCTCGAGGTCGCGCCGGCGTTCGCGCATGTCGTGGCCGAGCAGCCGTTGGCCGCGATAGAGCAGCCCGGCGAAAGCGAAGGCGCGCCACAGCACGACCAGCAGCGCGAGAATGCCGATCGCGGTCAGCGCCTTGCTGAGCAGGACCAGCCAGCCCTGGTGCGCGGCGAGCCAATCTGCGGCCGGCGCGAGGAAGGCGGCGAGCGCACGCAGGCCGTCGCCCGCCTGCGGCGCGCGCGCCTGGTCGACGGCGAAGGCGAGCGCGAAGGCGATCACGGCGGTGATCAGCCAGCCGAGCTGGCCGCGATAGGCCCAGATGGCGCGCACGGCCACGCCGGCGCGCGTCGCCGCCCCGGCGCCGTCGAAATCGCGCACCAAATGGCGAAAATTGGTGGTCGCGTCGCCTTCGGCGAGCTCGAAGCGGCGCAGCCGCGACTCGATCGCGCCGCGGTTGGCGCGGATGAAAGCGTCGACGCGGGAGCCCGGCGTCTCGTAGAGCAGCGCGTCGGTCAGGCGCGCGCGCTTGGCCTCGACGTCGTCGCGCGCCGCGCGTTCTTTCTCCAGCCGTCTCACCAGCTCGTCATGGCGCTCGGCGGCGGCGGCGGCGGCGCGCAACGGATCGGCGCCGGCGTTGGCGGCTTCGTCGGCGAGCGCGGCGTAATTGACGCCGTCGCGGTCGCGTTCGAGCGCGGCGAAGGCGGCCGAAGCGATGGCGCAGGCAGGGTCGCCCGACACGCCCGCGGCGTCGATCGAGGCGACCACGATCTTCGACAGGAAGGGAGAGCCCGCAGTCCGTCCGGCGGCGGCGGCGAGCGCTTCGACGTTCTCGACCCAGCGACGCAGCGCGAAGCTCGCGCCCGCGCCGGACGGCCCGATGAATCCGACCTGGAACGGCGTCTGGGCGTCGGCGGCGAGCGCGATCTCGGCCAGCGGCCGCGTCGCCTCGGCGGCGCCCATCAGGTCGGCGGCGGAGTCGGGTCTGTCGGCGTAGATGAGCGGCTCGCCGCGCGGGGCGGGCGGCGGGGGCTCGACGGCGACCGGCGGCGGCTGGATCGCGACCGGCGGCGCCGCGTCGACGGGCGGCGCGTGATCTGCGCCCGCGCCGCGTTCGGGGAAGAGCCGCGCCAGCCGGTCGTCAACCTTGCTATCGCTCACGACATCCTCCGTCGACTTGCGGCGGCGCGCCGGCGGTCGGATCGGCCGCCAGGCCGGGCGACGATTTGGCCACGCGCCCGCCGTTGGTCAAGGGCAATTTCCGCTCGCGGCGGCGAGCAGCCAGACGGGCGTCAGGCAAGCGCCTTGCGGCGCGGGCCGCCGGCCAGCAGCCGTCGCGCCTGCGCCGCGCTCGCCTCTTTCGGCAGTTTCTCGGCGATGCCGTAGACGCGCTCGCGGCGGTCGAGTTCGCCGAGCACGTCGGCGGGGGCGATGCCGCATTCGGCCCACACAACCGCCAGTTGATAGAGCACGTCGGCGCTTTCGAGGATCGCCGCCTCGCGGTTCATCTGCACCGCGTCGAGACCGACCTCGATCGCCTCCTCGATCAGCTTTTTGGCCATTTTCTGCACGCCGTCGCGAAACAGCTTGGCGGTGCGCGAGGTCGAGGGGTCGCGCCCGCGCGCCGCCACCACCGATGCGTACAGACGATCGAGCGAATCACTCATGGGGGGTCGATCTTTCTGGCGTCTGAAGGCGAGATCAAGGCCGGTCGCGCGCCGCCTCAGGCCGCGAGGCCCTCGAACATGGCGCGGCCGTCGGTCCCGCCGACCAGCGGATCGATCAGGTTTTCCGGGTGCGGCATCAGGCCGAGCACGTTGAAGCGCGCGTTGTAGACGCCGGCGATGGCGTTGAGAGAACCGTTGGGATTGGCTTCGCCGCCGACCGCGCCGGAGGCGTCGCAATAGCGGAAGGCGACGCGGCCGTCGCGCTCGAGCGCGGCGAGCCCCGCCGCGTCGATGGTGTAATTGCCCTCGCCATGGGCGATGGCGACCTTGATCACCTGGCCGGGACGGTAGCGGCGCGTGAACGCCGTCTGGGCGTTCTCGACCTGCAGATGCTGCATCTGGCAGAGGAAGCGGCGGCGCGCATTGCGCATCAGCACGCCGGGCAGCAGGCCGGCCTCGCACAGGATCTGGAAGCCGTTGCAGATGCCGAGCGTCAGCCCGCCGCGCTCGGCGTGGGCGGTCAGCGCGTCCATGATCCGGGCGCGGGCGGCGATCGCGCCGCAGCGCAGATAGTCGCCGTAGGAGAAACCGCCCGGCAGGACGACGAGGTCGGTCCCCGGCGGCAAGGCGCTGTCGGCGTGCCAGACCATCGCCGGCGCTTCGCCCGTGGCCTGGCGCAAGGCCCGCGCGACGTCGCCCTCGCGATTGGAGCCGGGAAAGACGACGACGGCGGCGCGCAGGGGCTTAGTCATAGTCGACCGCGTAATCTTCGACGATGGTGTTGGCGAGCAGTTTCTCGCACGCTTCCGACAGTTTACGCTCGGCGGCGGCGCGGTCGGCGGCGTCGAGCTCAATGTCGAACACCTTGCCCTGCCGCACCTTGGCGACGCCGGCGATTCCCAGCGATTTCAGCGCGCCCTCGATCGCCTTGCCCTGCGGGTCGAGAACGCCCGACTTCAAAGTGACCGTCACGCGCGCTTTCATGTCTCGCCCTCGTTGAGCTTGGCTCCGCTTAAGCCGCATGCGAGGCCGGCGTCAACGTCAGCAGCGAATAGAGCGCCGAAGCGTCGCGCGTCGCCCGCAATTGCGCCGCCATTTCGGGATCGCGCAACACGCGCGCGATTCCCGCCAGCGCCTTGAGGTGGTCGGCGCCGGCGCTCTCCGGGGCGATCAGCAGAAAGATCAGGTCGACCGGCAGGCCGTCGAGCGCCTCGAAATCGATCGCCCGCTCGAGGCGGGCGAAGATGCCGAAGATCCGATTGCACTTGGCGAGCTTGCCGTGCGGGATGGCGATGCCGTCGCCGACGCCGGTCGAGCCGAGTCGCTCGCGCTGCAGCAGCGCGTCGAAGATCTCGCGCGCCGGCAGGCCGGAGACTTGCGCGGCGCGCTCGCTCATTTCCTGCAGCGCCTGCTTTTTGCCGTTGACGCGCAGCGCCGAGAAGATCGCGTCGGGCGAGAGGAGGTCAGTCAGTGCCATCTTGAGCTCTGGGAAGGGAGGCCGACGATCGCGCTAGTGCGGATCGAGCCAGCCGATCGCGCCGTCGGCGCGTCGGTACACGACGTTCACGCGCGCGCTGCCGGCGTGTTGGAAGACCAGCAGCGGCGCGCCGCTGAGGTCGAGCTCGGCGACGGCCGAAGCGACCGACAGGCTTTTGAGCCGGTGCGACCCTTCGGCGACGATCGCCGGCTTGTAGTCCTCGATCGCCTCCGACGTGTCGTCCGGCGGCTCGATCTTGTAGTCGGAGACTTCGATCGTCGCCTGCGCCTCGTCGGCGCTGGGGACGCGCGTCTCCTTGAGGCGAGTCTTGTAGCGCCGCAGGCGGCGCTCGATCTTGTCGATCCCCTGCTCGACGCTGGGGTAGGGCTCCTGGGCCTTGCCTTCCGCGTGGAGGTCGACGCCGGAGCTCAGGTGCAGCGAGCAGTCCGAGCGATAGCCCGAACCTTCGCGCGAGATCACCACATGGCCGCTGACTCGGCCGTCGAAGTAACGCGCCATGATCGTTTCGATTTTTTCGAGCACATGGGCGCGCAACGATTCTCCGACGTCGAGATTCTTGCCGGACACTCTCAAGGGCATAGATCGTCTGGCCTCTCTTGATCGCTCCAAGTGCGCCCGCCCGCGGCTTCGTCGTTCTCGTTCGCGGCTTCGAGTCTCAACCGGTCGGCCTGTCGACGTCGCGTCCGCGACGTTGGAATTCGCGCCGGCTATGCGCTTCGCTTGGCTTGCGCGGCTAGCGTTAGAAGGCCGCCGAACCGATGTCAATCGGGACGAAGGCCTAGGGCGCCGTCTGGGGAGGAAACGCCTTATCGGCTAAAGACTTAGCGGCCCCAACGCGTGCGCCGAGGGGCGAAACGCGTCCGATTTCGCCCGCCGCCGCTCGACCGACGACGGAATGCGTAGACTGTCGCGATACTTGGCCACGGTTCGGCGCGCCACGACGATATCCGCCTGGCGCAGGCGGGCGACGATCACGTCGTCGCTGAGAACCTCGGCCGGGTCCTCGGCGTCGATCATCTGCTTGATCTTGAACCGCACCGATTCGGCCGAATGCGCCTGGTCGGCCCCGTTCGCCACCGAGGCGATCGGCGTGGTGAAGAAGTACTTCATCTCGAACAGGCCGCGCGGCGTCTGGATGAACTTGTTCGACGTCGCGCGTGAGACGGTGGATTCGTGGACGCCGATCGCATCGGCGACGGTCTTGAGATTGAGCGGCCGCAAGCCGGCGACGCCGCCGACGAAGAAACCGTCCTGGCGACGGACGATCTCGCTGGCGACGTTGAGAATGGTGCGCGCGCGCTGCTCGAGGCTCTTGGTCAGCCAGTTCGCCGTCTGCAGGCTCGAGGACAGGAACTGCCGGTCCTCCTCGCGTCCGGCGTTGCGCTTGATCTTGGCGGCGTAGGTCTCGTTGACCAGCACGCGCGGCAGCGCCTCGCTGTTGAGCTCGACCCGCCAGGAATTGTCCGGCGCGGCGGTGACGAAGACGTCGGGGATCGCCGGCGGCTCCACCACAGCGCCGAAAGCGCGGCCGGGCTTGGGGTCGAGCCGGCGGATCTCGGCGATCATGTCGGCGATGTCGTCGTCGGCGACGCCGCAGGCGCGCCTGAGCGCGCCGAAGTCGCGCCGCGCCAGCGCCGGCAGGTTGGCGATCAGCGCCTGCATCGCCGGGTCGTAGCGGTCGCGTTCGATGAGCTGCAGCGCCAGGCATTCGCCGAGGCTGCGGGCGAAGACGCCGGTCGGCTCGAGGCCCTGCAGCTTAGCCAGCACCGCTTCGACGCGCGCGAGCGGCGCGCCGAGCTGTCCGGCGATCGCCTCCAGCGGCGCGGTGAGGTAGCCGGATTCGTCGAGCGCGTCGATCAGCGCCGCTGCGATCATGCGGTCGATCGGATCGCCGAGCGCGATCAGCGCCTGGCGGGTCAGGTGCTCGGAAAAGCTGGTCGGCGCGGCGATATAGGCCTCGAGATCGGGCGACTCCTCGTCGAAGCCGCGCCCGCCTGCGCCCGTCCACGAGGTCGCGGACAGGCCCAGGCCTTCGTCGACGCGCGCCGGCTCGGCCGGCGTCGGCGGCCGGTCGAGTTCGAAGGCGTTGTCGATTTCGGTGCCGAGGTTGCGCGCCAGCGCGTCGGGGTCGGATTCGAGCGTTTCGGTCGCCCAGTCGCCCGGCTCGGGCGTCGCCTCAGCCTCCGGCGCCGTTTCGCCGCCAGCCGCCGGCGGGTCGAAAATCGGCAGCTCGTCGGCGCGCTCCAGCAGCGGATTGCGCTCCAGTTCGGCTTCGATGAAGGCGGCGAGCTCGGCGTTGGGCATCTGCAGCAGCTTGATCGCCTGCAGAAGCTGCGGCGTCAGCACCATCGCCTGGCCCTGCCGCATCGCCAGTCTGTTCGCCAACGCCATCCGCAACCACCGCTATTCGACTGCCGGCCGAGCCCCCCGCCGCGTCGCGGCGTGCTTTTTGCTTATACCATGCGATGGCGCGCAAAAAGGCAAGTCCCGCCGCGCTTTCCCCGACACTGTTAACGTCGCAGCCCGCCGCGCGCCTTCGTCGGCGGTCCATATAAAGACTTGCTTATATCTTTATTGCGGTCCTGCGGCGGATTTGCTAGGCAAGCCGACCAAGACATCCCGGTCAGCAGCCAGCAGGGGCGCCCATATGAGCAAAGCCGCCGATTCCGCCGTCGCCGATCTCGGCCTCGCCGCGTTCGGGCGCAAGGAGATCGCGATCGCCGAGACCGAAATGCCGGGCCTGATGGCGACGCGGGCGGAATATGCCGCCGCCCAGCCGCTCAAGGGCGCGCGCATCGCCGGTTCGCTGCATATGACCATCCAGACTGCGGTGTTGATCGAGACGCTCAAGAGCCTCGGCGCCGATGTGCGCTGGGCCTCGTGCAACATCTATTCGACCCAGGACCACGCCGCCGCGGCGATCGCGGCGGGCGGCACGCCGGTGTTCGCGATCAAGGGCGAGAGCCTGAAGGATTACTGGGATTACACCCACCGCATTTTCGAATGGGCCGACGGCGGCTCACCCAACATGATCCTCGACGACGGCGGCGACGCGACGCTGCTCATTCACCTCGGCCTGCGCGCCGAGCAGGGCGACGCCGCCTTCCTCGACAAGCCGAGCAACGAGGAAGAGGAAGTGCTGTTCGCGGCGATCAAGCAGCGGCTTAAGACCAAGCCCGGCTGGTACGCCAAGAACGCCGCCTCGATCCGCGGCGTCACCGAAGAGACGACGACCGGCGTCCATCGCCTCTATGTGATGGCGAAAGAGGGCCGGCTGCTGTGGCCGGCGATCAACGTCAACGACAGCGTCACCAAGTCGAAGTTCGACAACCTCTACGGCTGCCGCGAGTCGCTGGTCGACGGCATCCGCCGCGGCACCGACGTGATGATGGCGGGCAAGGT
>NZ_JBEKVH010000073.1:0-18226 GCF_049514155.1 Roseiarcus sp.
GGGGTGGGAGGGCGAGCAATTGAAACGTTGGGCTTTGATCCTGGTCGCAGCCGTGGCCCTCGTCGGCTGCGCTCACAACTTAACCTTCGTTAATCGGGAGACCGGCGAGAGGGGAACCGCAACGGTAAAGGGCGGGTCGCGCGGCGGCGATATTCAAATCACGCTCGGCGACAAGATTTACAACGGAACTTGGATTTTTGAATCGAACGGTGGCTCTATCGGTTTCGCCAACGGCACTGCGTTTTCCGGCACAGCCGTCGCGTCGGCGAGCGGAATGATGTTTTCAGAGTCGACGGCAGGCGGCGGGACGATTTTGGCGTCCACTGATGACGGCTCAACGCTCCGCTGCCAGTTCAGCTATAATCAAATGGGAAATACTGGCTTGGGCGTCTGCCAGGACAATCATAACGGCGTCTACGATCTTCAGATTCACTGATACGTGCATTTCCAGGCAGGGCTCGCCGAGCCCCGTTCCCCCCCCCGCAATTCGCGGAAATCGCACCCAAAATCGCGTCCGCCTTGCTCCCGCCGCCTCAATTTGCGACAACCTCGCCCCACATTCTCACCCTGAGGCGACGCTCATGCCCGCTCTGCGCTCCCGCACCTCCACGCACGGCCGCAACATGGCCGGCGCGCGCGGCCTTTGGCGCGCCACCGGCATGAAGGACGGCGACTTCGGCAAGCCGATCGTCGCGGTGGTCAATTCCTTCACCCAGTTCGTGCCCGGCCACGTCCACCTCAAGGACCTCGGCCAGCTGGTCGCGCGCGAGATCGAGGCGGCCGGCGGCGTCGCCAAGGAGTTCAACACCATCGCCATCGACGACGGCATCGCGATGGGCCACGACGGCATGCTCTATTCGCTGCCGAGCCGCGAGGTGATCGCCGACAGCGTCGAATACATGGTCAACGCCCATTGCGCCGACGCGATGGTGTGCATCTCCAATTGCGACAAGATCACCCCCGGCATGCTGATGGCGGCGCTGCGCCTCAACATCCCCGCCGTGTTCGTCTCCGGCGGGCCGATGGAAGCGGGCAAGGTCACTTCGAAGGGCAAGATCAAGAAAGTCGACCTGATCGACGCAATGGTCGCCGCCGCCGACAGCAAGGTGAGCGACGAAGAGGTCAATGCCCTCGAGCGCTCGGCCTGTCCGACCTGCGGCTCGTGCTCAGGCATGTTCACCGCCAATTCGATGAACTGCCTCACCGAGGCGCTTGGCCTGTCGCTGCCCGGCAACGGCACGGTCGTCGCCACCCACGCCGACCGCAAGAAGCTGTTCGTCGAGGCCGGCCATCTGATCGTCGATCTCGCCCAGCGCTATTACGAGCAGGACGACGACAGCGTGTTGCCGCGCGCGATCGCCGGCTTCAAGGCGTTCGAGAACGCGATGAGCCTCGACATCGCCATGGGCGGCTCGACCAACACCGTGCTGCATCTGCTCGCCGCCGCCTACGAGGCGGAGCTCGACTTCACCATGGTCGACATCGACCGCCTGTCGCGGCGCGTGCCGGTGCTGTGCAAGGTCGCGCCGTCGATCGCCGACATCCACGTCGAGGACGTCCACCGCGCCGGCGGAATCATGGGCATTCTCGGCGAGCTCGATCGCGCCCATCTGCTCAACCGCGACGTGAAGATGGTCCATGCCGAGTCGCTCGAGCAGGCTTTGGCGCGCTGGGACGTCAAGCGCGGCGCGTCGAAGGCGACGCGCGAGTTCTTTTCCGCCGCGCCGGGCGGCGTGCCGACCCAGGTCGCGTTCAGCCAGGCGGCGCGCTGGGAATCGCTCGACGAGGATCGTCAGAAGGGCGTCATTCGCGATCTCGACCACGCCTATTCGAAGGACGGCGGCCTCGCGGTGCTGAAGGGCAACCTCGCCACCGAGGGCTGCATCGTCAAGACGGCCGGCGTCGACGCCAGCGCGCTCAAGTTCGAGGGGCCGGCGAAAGTGTTCGAGAGCCAGGACGACGCGTCGCGCGGCATTCTCGCCGGCGAAGTCGTCGCCGGCGACGTCGTCGTCATCCGCTACGAGGGGCCGCGCGGCGGGCCGGGCATGCAGGAAATGCTCTACCCGACGAGCTACATCAAGTCGAAGGGCCTGGGAAAGACCTGCGCGCTGATCACCGACGGCCGCTTCTCCGGCGGCACTTCGGGCCTGTCGATCGGCCATGTGTCGCCCGAGGCGGCCGAAGGCGGCGCGATCGCGCTGGTCGAGCCGGGCGACCGCATCGCCATCGACATTCCCGGCCGCACAGTCGAGCTCAAGGTCGCCGAAGCGGAGCTTAAGCGTCGGCGCGCGGCGATCGAGGCCAAGGGCAAGGACGCCTGGAAGCCCGCCGCGCCGCGCCCGCGCAAAGTGTCGAAGGCGCTGCGCGCCTACGCCGCCTTCGCCACCAGCGCCGCGCGCGGCGCGGTGCGCGAAGTGCCGTGAAGGAGCGCGGCGCGCGAGGCGCCGTTTGCAGCCGCGTTCGTTGAACGCGGCGACGCGGCCGGCGGCCGCGTCTACAAGCGGCGGTCGGTGGTTGGGCAATCGGGAGTCATTCCATGCAGAAGCGAAAACTCGGCCGCACCGATCTTTCGATTGCGCCGGTGGTGTTCGGCGGCAACGTGTTCGGCTGGACCGCCGACGCCAAGACGGCGTTCGACCTCCTCGACCGCTTCGTCGGCGCCGGCCTCAACGCGATCGACACCGCCGACGTCTATTCGGCCTGGGCGCCGGGCAACAAGGGCGGCGAGTCGGAGACGATCATCGGCGACTGGCTGCGCTCGCGCGGCGCCCGCGGCGCGATGACGATCGTCACCAAGGTCGGCTCGCCGATGGGGCCGGGCAAGAAGGGGCTGTCGGCGCGCTATGTCGAACAAGCGGTCGAGGCGTCGCTGAAGCGGCTCGGCGTCGAGGCGATCGACCTCTATCTGTCGCATTGGCCGGATGACTCCATCCCGCATGCCGAAACCCTCGGCGCCTACCAGCGGCTGATCGCCAAGGGCAAGATCCGTTGGTGCGGCGCGTCGAACTTCAGCGCCGCGCAACTTTCCGCGGCGCTTCAAGCGTCGCGCGGCGGCGGCCTGCCGCGCTACGAAGTCCTCCAGCCCGAATACAATCTCTACGACCGCAGCGGCTTCGAGGGCGCGCTGCGGGATCTCTGCGTCGCCGAGGAGATCGGCGTCATCACCTATTACAGCCTCGCCAAAGGATTCCTGGCCGGCAAGTACCGCACGCCCGCCGACCTCGGCCAGAGCCCGCGCGGCGGCGGCGTGCGCGGCTATCTCAATCCGCGCGGCCTGCGCATCGTCGACGCGCTCGCTTCCGTCGCTTCGCGCCATGGCGCCAAGTCGGCCGAAGTCGCGCTCGCGTGGCTGATCGCGCAGCCCGGCGTCACCGCGCCGATCGCCAGCGCCACGTCGCCGGCGCAGGTCGACAGCCTGATTCGCGCTGCGACCCTGGCGCTCTCCGCCGACGATCTCGCCGCGCTCGAGTCGGCGGCGGCGCCGGCCGCCTGAGCGGAATCTCCGGCGTCAAAAGCCCAGGTCCGCCAAGCCGTTCCGGCGATCATTGATCCTGCGCGGCCGTGCGTCCGATTGTCGCGCGGTTGATTGTTTTGGATCATTTTTGGGCCGCGCCGGCTACGTTACCGGCGACCTTGCTAGGGGAGTGGATCGCCCATGTCGCTGCTCGACTTCGAAGCGCTGCAGCTCGCGCCGCTGTCGCGCGAGCCGTTCACTTTCACAATCGTCCACAACGCGATCCGCCCCGCCGACGCGGCGGCGATCCGCGACGACTTCCCCGAGATCGAGGATTGCGGACTGCTGCCGGTCGAGGCGACGCATCACGGCCCGCTGTTCCGTCGGCTGATCGAGGAGCTCAAGAGCGAAGAAACCGCGCGCGCCTTCTCGGAGAAGTTCGGCGTCAATCTGGTCGGCCGGCCGCAGATGATCACCGTGCGCGGCCGCTGCGCCGCCAAGGACGGCCGCATCCACACCGACACGCCGACCAAGCTGATCACGGCGCTGATCTACTTCAACGACCAATGGGAGGCGAGCGGCGGCCGTCTGCGGCTGTTGCGCTCGCCGACCGACCTCGACGACATGATCGGCGAAGTGCCGCCCGATCTCGGCACGATGATCGCATTCCGCCGCTCCGACAAGTCCTTCCACGGCCACGAGCCTTACGAAGGCGTCAGGCGCTACGTAATGATCAACTGGATGACGAACGACTTCGCCGCGAAGCGCGAGTTGCTGCGCCACCGCGTCTCCGCCCGCGCCAAGCAGGCGCTGAAGTTGTTGAAGCCGCTCCGCGTCGCCAAGGCGGGAGGAGGCGCCCGTGGCTGACGGGGCTGCGGTTTCAGCGAGCCTGATCGGCTGCTTCGAGGCGAGCGCGTTCTCGGCCAAGCCGTTCCGCCATTGGCTGCTTTCCGACATTCTGCCCGTCGCCCTGTGCGACGCGATCGACGCGCTGCCGGTTCGGCCGCCGAAGATCGAGGACACCGAAGGAAAACGCGAGACGCACAACAGCTCGCGGCTGTTCTTCGGGCTCGACAATCGCCGCCGCCATCCGGTGTGCGACGCGCTCGCCGCTGGCTTCCAGTCGGCGGCGACGGTCGCGCGCATCGAGCGATTGTGCGCAATCGAGCTGCGCGACAAGAGCCACCTGCGGATCGAATATTGCCTCGACACCGACGGCTTCTGGCTCGAGCCGCACACCGACATCGGCGCCAAGCTGTTCACGATGCTGGTCTACCTTTCGACCGAGCCCGGCAGCGAGGAATGGGGCACCGACATTCTCGACGCCAATCTCAACCTCGTCGCCGTCGCGCCCTACAAACGCAATTGCGGGCTGATCTTCGTGCCGGGCGGCGACACCTGGCACGGCTTCCGGCGGCGGCCGATCCAGGGCGTGCGCCGATCGCTGATCGTCAATTACGTCAAGCCGGAATGGCGCAGCCGCCACGAGCTGGCCTATCCCGATCACGCCGCCGGCGCCTGAGCCGGCGCCACGGACTCCCAAGCGGCGCGCCGCCTTTCGCGCCGCCCCGCGCCGTTCTTTTTTGCGCTGGACTATCGAGCTGCGCCGATCCTGTTCTGATGGACGGCGAGGCAGACGTAGGCGGCGGAGAGCAGCGGCGCGTTGACGCCGACCTTCGCGCCGCGGCGGATGAGGTCGCCGACGATCGCCTCGGCTTCGGTCGGCTTGCCGCCCTGCAGGTCGCGGAACATCGAAGCCGCCAAATGCGATCCCTTTTCGGTCAACATCGCTCGCGCGCCGGCGAGCAAACCGGCCGACGGCGCAACCCCGACCGCGGCGACGATGGCGACGACCTCGTCGAGCATTCGCAACGCGAACGCCGCTCCGCCGGGACACGCCTCGACTTCGCCGATCGTTCCGCGCGTCAGGCAGTTGATCGCGGCCAGCGACGCGAGGAAGACCCACTTCTCCCACATCTCGCGTCGGATCGCGGGCGATAGCTGCGCGCCGATCGGCGCCGCGCGCATGAATTCATCCAACGCCGCCATGCGCGGCGTCGGCTCGCCGTCGAGCTCGCCGTAGGTGAGGCTCTGCATGGTCGCAAGCTGGACGACGCGGCCGTCGTCGTCGAGCGTCGCCGAAACTTTCGCAGCGCAGCCGACGAGGTTGTGCGGGCTGAAGCGCTGCGCCAGCAGATCCATGTGCCGCATGCCGTTGAGCACCGGCAGGATCATGGTTTCGGGGCCGACGGCGGGCGCGAAATCCTCCATCGCGGCCTCGAGCTGATACGCTTTCACCGTCAGCAGCACGGCGTCGTAGGTCCCGGCGAGAGTCTCGGGCGTGACGATCTTCGGCGGCAGCGTCGCGTCGCCGTGCGGGCTGAGGATGCGCAATCCGGATTGTCTCAGTCTCGCCGCGCGCGCCGCGCGCACGAGAAACGTGACGTCGCGCCCCGCCTGGGCTAACCGCCCGCCGAAATACCCGCCGGTCGAACCGGCGCCGACGACCAACAGACGCACGACGCAACCCTCCCGCTGACTGAGAGCCCGAGGCTAGAGTCAAAAGGCGGTCGAGGCCAGATGCGCCGATGTCGCTGTCACTTCGGCGTGAAGGTCAGCTCGGCGGCGCCGGCGCGCTTCAGCGCCTCTTCGTCGCCGGAAAGCGTGATCGACTTGCCCTCGTTCCACAGCGGCGCCAGGTCGCGATAGTGCGGCGAGAAGATGTGTCCGGATTCGCCGGTGGCGATGACGAAGCGCGATTTGTCGGGGTCGGCGAGATCGTAAATCGCGCGATAGCCGCCGCCGTGGGTGCGCGCGTAGGGCTGGTCGGGGGGCGCAGCGAAGCCGCCGCCGCGGTCGAGCGTGTAGAAGCCGCCGCTCGAGGGCATGCTCAGGTCGCTGATCCGGTCGAGCAGCGGGATGTGGCTGTAGACCTTGTGCTGCAACAGCGCCACATGTTCGCGGCCCCAGCGCCACTGGCTCATGTCGGACCCGTCGCGGGCCACCAGTTCGGCGAGGCCCTCCTCGAGCGCGCGCCCAAGCGTCGCGCGGCAGCCGGGGTCGGGCTTGTCCGGCGCGTCGCACCATTCGGGATGCTCGCCGAGCAGCGCGATCAGCGTCTCGGCGGCGAACGGCCCTTTCTCGCTCAGCGACAGGCCGGTCTTCTCGACCAGCATGATGCGGTGCAACGCCCTGACGAAGGCGGTGTAGATCAGCGGCTCGGGCCGGTCCTTGTCCATCACCCCGTTCCACGCGCCGAGCAGCGCCAGCGCCTGCCGCGCGCGCTCGTCGCTCGGCGAGACGCGCTTGAGGAACGGCAGCAGGTCGCCAAAGTCGAGGGCGAGGTGGTCGGCTTGCATCGTCGCCGACAGATCGAGGCTCAGCTTCGGGTTGGCGTCGAAGAATTGTTGGATGCGGCGGGCGCGGAAGGTCTCTTCCCAATCGCGGCCGTATTCGGCCGCCTTGTCGGGGCCGACGATCGCGTTGTTGGCGTTGAAGATGAACCCGGCGGCGGGATTGTGGAGCTGCGGCGCCTGGTCGAAGGTCATCACGCCGGTCCAGTCGAACGCGCCCGATGCGCCGTCGACCGGGGCGAGCCCGTCGCCCGACTTGCGGGTCGGCAGCAGGCCGGGGCTGATGAAGCCGATGTCGCCGTCGACGTCGGCGTAGGCGAAATTCTGGGTCGGCGTCTGATAGGACTTAAGCGCGTCGAGGAACTCGTCCCAGTTGCGCGCGACGTTGGCGCGCATCAGCGCTTCGGCGGTCGTGTCGCGGTCGCTTAAGCCCGTGAAGGCGAGCGCGATCGCCTTGCCGGGTCCCGCCAGCGCGGCGAGATCGCTGTCGACGTCGGAGATGACCGGGCCGTGCCGCGTCGCACGGATGTGCAGCGTGACGTCGGGCGCGTCCTTGACGTGGACGGTCTCGTCATGGACCAGGAACGGCCTGGCGCCGTCGGGCGTCAGGTAGCGGCTCGGATCGGTCGGGTCGACGGTCTCGACGAACAGATCCTGCGCATCGGTGTCGGAGCTGGTCAGGCCCCAGGCGATGCGGTCGCTCTGGCCGAGCAGGACGAGCGGCAGGCCGGGAACGGTGCCGCCCTTGATCGAGACCTGCGGCGTGACGATGCGCGCGAGATACCAGAGGATCGGCGCGCCGAGCTCGAGGTGCGGATCGTTGGCGAGGATCGGCTTGCCGGTGTCGCTGCGGGCGCCGGCGACGACCCATTCGTTCGAGGCGCCGTGGCTCATCTGCAGCAGCGCGCCGAGCCGGTCGCGCGTTTCGTCGAGGCCGGCGTGATCGGGACGGGCGGCCGGCGCGGTGGTGACCGGCCAGTCCGCCTTCGGCGCCGGAAAAAGCCAAGCGGCGCGATCGGCGGGCAGCTTCTGCGCCAGGCGCGCGCGCAAGGCCTCGAGCGCGTAGTTGCTGCTGAGCTGCAGCGACATCAGCTTGCCCCAGACCAGCGAGTCGGCGGGCGTCCACGGCTCGGGCCTGTCGCCGAGGATGAGGAATTCGGGCGGCAGCGCATTGCGGTGGCCGTCGAGGAAGGCGTTGACGCCGTCGGCATAGGCCTGCAGACGCTTCTGCGCCCACGGCGACAGTGCGGCGAAGCTGCTTTGCGCCAAGGGATAGAGGCCGAGCGTGCGGATGAAGCGATCGACGCTGACGAGATCGGCGCCGGCGATCTCGGCGACCCGTCCCTGACCGACGCGGCGATTGATCTCCATCTGGTAGAGCCGCTCGCTGGCGTGGAGATAGCCGAGCGCGCGCGCCGCGTCGTCGAGATTGGCGGCGAAGATGTGCGGCGCCCCGTAGCCGTCGCGCCACACGCGCGTCTCGGCGCTCAGGCCGGGCAGGGCGACCGAGCCGGAATAGGCGGGCATGGCGCGATAGAAGAGATAGGCCGCGGCGCCGATGGCGACGACGATCAGCGCGACCAGGAACTTCAGCGCCGCCTTCAACAGCCGGATCTTCATCTCCGTCGCTCCTCCCGCTGCGCGACGCCTTTCCGCCGCGCGCGGGCGCCAGTCAAGCGGCTCGGCGCGCGCTTGTCCATGCCTCGCTGCGTCGCGCGGCGGTCGCGTTCACAGCGAAAGCTCGACGATCACTGGCGCGTGGTCGGAGGGGCGCTGCCAGCCGCGCGCGTCGCGCAGCACCCGCATCGCCTCGACCTTGTCGGCGAGCGCCGGGCTGACCCAGACATGGTCGAGGCGGCGGCCCTTGTCGGCTTTGTCCCAATCGGGCGAGCGATAGCTCCACCAGGTGTAGAGCTTTCGTTCAGACGGGACGAAGCGGCGCAGCGCGTCGGTCCACGGGCCGGCCGCCTGGGCGCGGTTCAGTTTCTCGACCTCGACGGCCGTGTGGCTGACGACGTTGAGGAGCGCCTTGTGGCTCCACACGTCGTGCTCGAGCGGCGCGATGTTGAGGTCGCCGACCAGGATCGCGCGGCCGGCGGCGACCTGCTCGGCGGCGAACCATGCCGCCATTTCGTCGACGAACGCCAGCTTGTGGGCGAACTTGTCGTTGATCGCCGGATCGGGCTCGTCGCCGCCGGCGGGAACGTAGAAATTGTGGATTTCGAGCCCGTCGGCGCCGCCGCCGAGCGTCACCCGCAGGTGGCGCGAGTCGCCCTTGTCGCAGAAGCCGCGCGGAATCGCCGCGACGATCGGCAGACGCGAGACGACGGCGACGCCGTGATAGCCCTTCTGGCCGTTGAGCGCGACGTGCGCGTAGCCGAGCTTCGCGAACGCGCCGAGCGGGAACTGCCCGTCGGGGCATTTCGTCTCCTGCAGGCAGAGAACGTCGGGGCGGTTTTCCTCGAGGAAGCGCGCGACGAGATCGATGCGCAGGCGCACCGAATTGATGTTCCAGGTGGCGATCGAAAAGCGCAAAGCGGAGCCTCGGCGTCGGGGAGCGGCGACCATGGCGGATTGGCGCGCTGCGGCATACCGGGCGCGCCGACTTGCCCACAGCCAGCGCTCGGCCGCGTTTCCGCCTCAGTGGCGGCTGTTCGGCCCGCCCGGCATCGCCTGTTGGATGTGGAAGAGGTCTGGGTCCGGTTTCGAGGTCAGATCAACGTTGAACAGCGAAACCACGGTCTGGAAGCCCTGCGCGTCGATCACCGTCCATTGCTTGAGGGCGAAGCTGTCGGGGTCGAACACCAGCGCGATCTCCGCCGAACCGCCGAAGGTCGCCTTGTCCTCGATCTCGATCGTTGCGGAATTGTCGTCGATCGTCACCCGCTTGACCGTCGTGTCCTTGGCGAGGTCGACGTGGTCCTTGAGCAGGAACTTCAGCGGCGTCTGGGCGATGAAATAGAGGTCCTGGGTGTCGAGCTTCTGGTCGCGAACGGCGACGCTGCGGCCGTCGGCGACGATCTCGAGCCGCGCCGGCGCGTCGTAGTGGAACAGCATCCGTCCCGGCCGGTCGACGTAGAGTTGCCCCTCCGAGCGTTGGCCGTCGGGGCCGATCTGGACGAAATCGGCCGTCATCATCCGCGCCGAGTCGAGATAGGCGTCGGCGCGCTGGACCGCCTCCTCGGGCGTGATCTGGGGCTGGGCGGCGTCGGCATTGGCGTCCTTGGCGGGCGCCTTGCTCGCGGCGTCGTCCGATTTGACCGGCGCCGGCGGCTTCGGCGCGCCGAGACCGGCGGGGCGCTGCGGGGGCGTCGGCGGCGGGGCGACGTCGGCGGTCGCGTCGCCGGCCACGGCGAGGCGCGCCAAGGCGAGGATGGCGACGGCCGACCAGGCGAGGGGTCGAAGCGAGATCATCAGGGCCGGCTTTCGGGCGGAGGCGCGGCGTGCGCTTCGCCGCTGCATGGCAGGGCGTTGTGATCGCATTGTGGCGGCTCGGTCAAGGCGCGCCGGGCCGCCGGCGTGGGGTCCGGCGCGGGTCGCGAAGCCGGCGCCGGGCGAGGAAGCGGCGAACCCGCAATGTATAGAATTGTAATAATTGGCTTCACTATGATAAATGCCGGTTGAGACTTAAATATAGCGTTTATCTTACCCAAATCTCTATTTATTGGACTGTTGACTTCACTTTCCGTTACGGCAACACTCGGCGTGCAGGGTTAATATTGGGAGAATGGATATGACTAAGGTTTGGTTTGCTGCGGTTACGTCTTTCCGTGCGCCGGTTCAGCCGTCCGCCCCCCGTCCGCTTCAGAGTCACGAGGTTTTGCAACGCCGTATGGACCAATTCGGTCCGCGTCGGGACGCCGCGCGCAGCGCTCCGCTCGAGTCGCCGCCGCAACCGCTCGACGCCCATCTCATTGCCGACGGCGAGGCGCTCGAGGCGGCCTGGCAGGCGGAGATCCGGGCGATGATCGCCGCGCGGCGCGGCGGCGGCGAGGCGCGGACCGCGGCGCAGGCGGCGCGCGGCGAAAGCGAAGCGATCGTCAGGCGCATCGAGGCGGCGCGCGCGCTGACCCTCGACGGCCATAAGGTTAAGGCGCGGGCCGAAACCTGGCGGCGCGACGGCGCTCCGCTCGCTCCGGCGACTGCCGACGACCAGCAGGACGACGGCGTCTGGACCGACATGGCGGACCTGCCGCGCTACGACGCGCCGGCGAGGCGGACTGCGACCGCGGCGTTTGCCTGATGCGGCCGGGGCGCGCGCGGACCGGCGGTCGCCGGTCCGCCACCCGCGCCGCTATGGGACGCGCTTCAAGGCGCCGAGGACCCAGTCGGTCGCTTTGCCGCAGGGCGGCCGCAGCAGCGGAAAACCGCTCCAGTCCGACTGGTGGAAGACCGGCTTCAGCTTGCTGAAGGTCCGAAATCCCCATTCGCCACGATAAGCGCCGACGCCGCTCGCGCCGACGCCGCCGCACGGCTGGCCCTCCTGGACGAACTGGAGCAGGCAGTCGTTGACCGTCACGCCGCCGGCGATCGCCTCGCCGAGCCCGCGCGGCGGCCGAACCCGTCGAGCGCCAGCGGCCGGTCGCCGCCATTGACGTTCGCGATCGCGTCGTCGATCCGATCGTATGCGACGATCGGCGGCAGCGGCCCGAAGATCTCCTCCCGCATCAACCGCGACGTCTCCGGCGCGCCGATCGCCAGCGTCGGCGCCAGCTTGCGGCCGTCGGCGAAACTTTCGCCAGCCGGATTGACCTCGATGGTCTGCGCGCCGGCCCGTCGGCGCGCACGTTGGCGCGGGTCGCAGACGGCGCAACGCGAGAAGACGCAGATCTTGTAACGTATAGAATTGTAATAGTTGCGTAGACCATGTTATATTCTGTGTGGGTCTTGAATATAGTGGTTATCTTACCCATGTGTATACGTAAGGGTGCGTTGTCTCCACATTCCCACGCGGTGACACAGGGCGTGCGGGGTTGATATTGGGAGAATGGGTATGACCAGGAATTGGTTATCGGCGGCGACGTCTCATCGCGCGTCGGTTCAACGGGCGGCCCCCCGTCCACTCGAGAATCAAGAGGTTTTGCAACGCCGTATGAAGCGATTCGGCGCGAGTCGCGATGCCGCGCGCAGCGCGCCGCTGGACTCGTCGCCCCAACCGCTCGACGCAAATCTGCTCGCCGACGGCCAGGCGCTCGAGGCCGCCTGGCAGGCGGAACTGAGGGCGATGATCGCCGCGCGACGCGGCAGCGTCGAGGCGCTGGCGGCGGCGGTGGCCGCGCGCAGCCTGAGTGAAGCGATCGTCGGACGCATCGAGGCGGCGCGCCCGCTCACGGTTGGCGGCGTCAGGGTTAAGGCGCGGGCCGAGTCCTGGCGGAGCGACGGCGCGTCGCTTGCTCCTGAGGCGGACGACCAGCATGACGACGGCGTGTGGACCGAAATGGCGGAGTTGCCGCGCTACGACGCGCCCGCGGCGCGGCGTAAGACGACGGCCGGCGCGTGATGCGGTCAGGGCGCGCGCGAGCTTGCGTTCGCCGCCGGTCCGCTGCCGGCGTCGCAGCTAAGGCAGGCGCTTCAAGGCGGCGAGGACCCAGTCGGTTATTCTGCCGTAGGGCGGCCGCAGCAGCGGAAAACCGCTCCAGTCCGACTGGTGGAACACCGGCTTCAGTTTGCTGAAGGTCCGGAATCCCCATTCGCCATGATACACGCCGACGCCGCTCGCGCCGACGCCGCCGCACGGCTGGCCCTCCTGGACGAATTGGAGCAGGCAGTCGTTGACCGTCACGCCGCCGGCGATCGTCTCGCCGAGCACGCGCTCGCGCCGCGTCGCGTCGCGCCCGAACCAATAGAGGGCGAGCGGCCGCTCGCCGCGATTGACGAAAGCGATCGCGTCGTCGACCTGATCGTATTCGACGATCGGCAGCACCGGCCCGAAAATCTCTTCGCGCATCAGCCGTGTCGTTTGCGGCGCGCCGATCACCAGCGTCGGCGCCAGCTTGCGGCTGTCGGCGAAGCTTTCGCCGGCCGGATTGATCTCGACGATCCGCGCGCCGGCGTCACGCGCCTCGGCGACGAGGGCGATGAGCCGGCTGCGATGACGCTCGCTGATGATCGCGGTGTAGTCGGAATTGGCGACGAGCTTCGGATAGAGGCGCGCCATCGCCGCCGCCAGCGCTGCCGCCGCCGCGTCCGCCTGGCCGCGCGGAACCAGGAGATAATCTGGCGCGACGCAGGTCTGGCCGGCGTTGAACAGCTTGCCGGCGGCGAGGCGCGCGCTCGCCTGCTTAAGATCGCAGGACGGGTCGAAGATCGCCGGCGACTTGCCGCCGAGTTCGAGCGTGATCGGGGTCAGATTGGCCGCCGCCGCCACCGCCACCTGCCGGCCGACGGCGGTCGAGCCGGTGAACAGCAGATGATCGAACGGCAGCGCGACGAAAGCCTTGCCGGCCTCGGCGTCGCCGACGACGACGCTGACGAGATCGGGATCGAAATATTTCGCCGCCAGCTCGGCGAGCAGCGCCGAGACGCGCGGCGTCAGCTCGGAGGGCTTGATCAGCGCGCGATTCCCCGCCGCCAGCGCCCCGACCAGCGGCGAGAGCGTCAGCTGGATCGGGTAGTTCCACGGCGAGACGATGCCGACGACGCCGAGCGGCTGCGGCGTGAGCCGGTTGCGCCCGGGCAGGAACGGCAGCTCGGTCGCAACGCGGCGCGTCCGCATCCAGCGCTCGAGCCGTCGGCGCGCATGGAGGAGGGCCCTGCGGGTCACGAGCAGTTCGGCGATGCGCGTCTCCGGCGCGGCGCGGCCGCCGAAATCGGCGTCGACCGCGGCGACGAACGCGTCTTCGTTGTCGTCGATCAGCTTGAGCAGCCGGTCGAGGCGTTCGCGTCGTACGGCGGCCGGCGGGTTGGGATCGGCGACGAAGGCGCGCCGCTGAGCGGCGAAGCGCTCGGCAAGCTGGGGAAAGGCGGGCGGACTCGCGTTCATTTCGTTCCTCCCTGCACGCGCGGCAATTGGCTGGCGATCGTCGAGGCGACCACGCACGCCGTCGCTTCGACGTCGAGCGGATCGTCGAACGCTCATGCGCGGGCAGGGCGCAGCCACCCTTGTAGCCGATTTCGAAGGGATAAGTGAGCCTCGGGCGTCCCGGCGCTGTCAATTCGCTGCGCCGGCGCCGCGAACCGACGCGCCGAGCGTCGCGTTGCGGCCAGCCCGCGCGGGTGGGACCGCGCGGACGTGTGCGGCAGATCGGCCGCAACGCGACGCTGAGAGCTTACGGGATGAAACGCGGACCCCTGGCCGCCGGCGCCAAAGCGCCCGAATGCCTTCATCGTTCTTTACATTCGGCCGCATCGCCCGAAACGTTCGCCCGTTAGCCTCCGTCTCGACATGGCGCTTGGCGCCGTCGAAGAAGGAGATCGTCATGACCAGTATCGACAATGCCCCGCTGCGGCCCGAACCGCCGATCCAGCCGCCGCAGCCCAAGAGCGGCAGGAGCTCCGCCTCGCCTTGGCCGCGCGCCGTGGCCTTTGTCGGCGTCCTCGCCTGCGGTGTCGCGCTCGGCGTCGGCGGCGCCGCGGCGGTGGCGGCGGGGATGGACCCGATGGCCTGGCGGCAGGGCGCCCGCCTGACCTTCGTCCAGCGCGCCGTCGCGCGCGCGCTCGATTCCGTCGGCGCCAGCGCGGCGCAGGAAGCCAAGGTCCACGACATCGTCGCGGCGAAATTCGCCGAGATCGCGCCGAAGCCCGACGATCACGAAGCCTTGCGCAAACAGGCGCTCGACCTGCTCGCCGCGCCGACGATCGATCGCGCCGCGGTCGAGCGGCTGCGGGCCGACGCGGTGACGATGTTCGACGCGAAGTCCAAGGCGGTCGTCGGCGGCCTGCTCGACGTCGCAGATCAGCTTACGCCGGCGCAGCGCGCGCAACTTGCGGCCGAGGTCGCCGACATGCCGCGCCACGGCCCGATGATGGGCGGGTGGGGCGGGCCGCACGATCGCCTGTTCGACGGGCGAGCGGACGGCGCTCCTGACACGGGGCCCGACAAGGAGTAAGCAACCGCTCCGGTTTGGAGGCGTTGTGGCGGAGCGGCTTCTCATCATCGACGACGACGCAAGGCTGGCCGCGATGGTCTCGGACTACCTGACCGCCGCCGGTTTCGTCGTCGAGCGCCGCTCCACCGGCCGCGAAGGGCTCGCCGCGCTCGACGGCGCGGCGTTCGACGCGGTCATTCTCGACGTCATGCTGCCCGATATCGACGGGTTCGAGGTCTGCCGCACGATCCGCACGCGCGCTGAGACGCCGATCCTGATGCTGACCGCGCGCGGCGAGGAGATGGATCGCATCGTCGGGCTGGAGATCGGCGCCGACGACTATCTCGCCAAACCTTTCAGTCCGCGCGAGTTGCAAGCCCGCATTCGCGCCATTCTGCGGCGCGGGCGCGCCGCCGTCTCAGGCAGGGCGCTGCGCTTCGGCCGTCTCGCCATCGACCGCGAGTCGCGAACCGTGCGCCTCGACGGCGAGGAAAAGACCCTGACCAGCTACCAGTTCGATCTGCTCGCCGCGCTGGCCGACAACGCCGGTCGCGTGCTCAACCGCGAGCGGCTGCTCGATCTCGTCAAAGGCGAGGAACTCGACGCCTTCGACCGCTCGATCGACGTTCACATTTCGCGCATCCGCGCCGCGATCGAGGACGATCCCAAGCGCCCCCGCCGCATCATCACCGTGCGCGGCGCCGGCTATGTGTTCGCCAAGAAGCAGGACGGCGAACCGTGATCGGCGCCCCCCGCCGGCTGTTCTGGAAGGTCTATCTGACGCTGCTGGCGAGCCTGCTCGCCGTCGCGTTTCTGATGGCCGCGTTCTGGTGGTCGATCGGCGAAAGACCGCACGAGCGCTGGGGCGCCTCGCACGTTCAGCTCGGCGACTGGTCCATTCCGGCGCGCGATGACCCGCCCGGCGCCGTCGCCGCGGCGATCCATCGCCTCGGCGACGAGCTCGGCGCCGACATCTCCGTTTACGACGCTGAAGGCGCGCTCGCCGCGGCGCGCGGCGCGCCGATCCCGCTCGCCGCCGACAGAGAACGCGTCGGACCGCTGTCGCAGACCATGCGCGTCGACCTTCCCGACGGCCGGGCGGTTCTGGCCCGCCTCCGCCCGCCGGGCTTAAGCCCGCCGCTGCGCATCCTGACGATCATGCTGATCGTGGCGGGCGGCGTCGGACTCGCGGCCTTTCCGATCACCGCGCGGCTGACGCGGCGGCTCGAGGACCTGCGCTCCGGCGTCGAGCGCTGGGGCGCCGGCGCGCTGTCGCTGCGCGTCGACGTCGCCGGCGACGACGAAGTCGCGGTGGTCGCCCGCACGTTCAACGCGTCGGCCGCCCGAGTCGAGGCGCTGCTGGCGTCGCAAAAGGCGTTGCTCGCCAACGCCAGTCACGAGTTGCGCTCGCCGCTGGCGCGCCTGCGCCTGGCGATCGAACTGTGGTTCGCCCACCCGAGCGCGGAAATGCACGCCGAGATCGTCCGCAATCTCGCCGAGAGCGATCAACTGGTCGAGGAGATCCTGCTCGCCAGCCGTCTCGACCATGATGGCCCGATGGCTGCGTCCGCGGCCCCGGTCGACCTCCTCGGCCTCGCCGCCGAAGAGGCGGCGCGCATCGGCGCGGGCGTGGCCTGCGTCTCCGACGGCGGCGATCCGGTCGAGATCGAAGGCGACGCGACCTTGCTGCGGCGGCTGATCCGCAATCTCTTGGAGAACGCCGCCAAACACGGGCGCCCGCCGATCGCCATCGCCGTGACGCGTTGCGAAGACACGGCGCGCCTCGTCGTCTCCGACGGCGGCGAAGGCATCGCCGCAGCGGAGCGCGAGCGGGTGTTCGAGCCGTTCTACCGTCCCGCCGGCCGGGCGGAATCGTCCGGCGGCTGGGGCCTCGGCCTGTCGCTGGTGCGCCAGATCGCCAAACGCCACGGCGGCGCCGCTTTCTGCGAAGCCGCGCCCGGCGGCGGCAGCCGCTTTGTCGTCGATCTGGCGATGAAGCGCGCGTAATCCTCCCCTGCGAAGCGCATCCATGGCCTTTGCTGAGCGAAGCCGGCCCGCAGGGCCGACTTCTCACAGCAAAGACCATGAAAACCAAGAGCCTGAGCCGCGCGGAGACGTCAAGGCTTGCGACCCCCGGACTTTGTTCCGGGGGGAGCAACCCGCGAAGCGGGCGCGGCCAAAGGGCGTCCGAAGGGACGCCCGTCTTTCGACGGGCTATGGACTCCGAGCCCGGATCAGGCACGGTGGAACCAGAAGATTTCGAATTGCGATGTGTGAATCCGTAAGCCTGCGAAGCGGGGGAGAACGACGCGCAGCGGCGGCTCTGGAGGCGTTGTGATGGCGGTTCGGCTCAGCGTCGCAGAAGAGCGTTTTCCCGTCGCCGGCGCCTTCACCATCTCGCGCGGGTCGCGCACGGAAATCCGCGTCGTGACGGCGACGCTGTCCGACGGGACATTTGTTGGCCGCGGCGAATGCGTTCCTTACCCGCGCTATGGCGAGACGGCGGAGAGCGTGATCGCGCTCGTCCGTTCGGTCGCGATCGACCTCGACAACGGGCTCGATCGCATCGCGCTGCAGGACCGGCTGCCGCCCGGGGCGGCGCGCAACGCGCTCGACTGCGCCTTCTGGGACCTCGAGGCGAAACGGACGGCGACGCCGGTCTGGCGGCTCGCGGGCCTCGCCGAGCCGCGGCCCGCGACGACCGCCTACACGATTTCGCTCGGCGCGCCGGAAGCGATGCGCGAGAAGGCGGCTGAGAACGCCGACCGGCCGCTGCTCAAGATCAAGCTCGGCGCCGACGGCGATCTTGAGCGCATCCAGGCGGTGCGCGCCGGCGCGCCGAACGCCAAACTCATCGTCGACGCCAACGAAGGCTGGACGCTGGCGCAATACCAGGCCCTCGCGCCCGAGCTGGCGCGACTGGGCGTCGCGCTGGTCGAGCAGCCGCTGCCCGCCGGCGCCGATTCCGCGCTCGCAGGCGTCGCGCGCCCGCTTGCCGTGTGCGCCGACGAAAGCTGCCATGCGACGGAGTCGTTGCCGAAGCTTGCGCGCAAGTACGACGCCGTCAACATCAAGCTCGACAAGACCGGCGGCCTCACCGAGGCGCTGCGGCTCAAGCGCCAGGCCGAGGCCGATGGCTTTCGCATCATGGTCGGCTGCATGCTCGGCACGTCGCTGGCGATGGCGCCGGCCTTCCTGCTGACCGGCGGCGTCGACTTCATCGACCTCGACGGCCCGCTGCTGCTCGCCAAGGACCGCGAGGCGCCGATCCGCTACGTGGGCTCGCTGATGTTTCCCGCCGCCGCGGCGCTGTGGGGCTAGGCGCGCGCGGCGCTGGCGGCGAAGGCGGCGCAAGCCTCCTCCCCTGCGAAGCGGGGGAGGGGAACCGCGCG
>NZ_JBEKVH010000074.1:0-18124 GCF_049514155.1 Roseiarcus sp.
ATCTTCCCGCCGTCGGTCCGACGAACCTGGCGCCGGTCGTGCCTGCCGACGCGTACGTGTTGATCGAGACGCGGTTTCCTTATTTCAACCCGGATCAGCCCTACGGCCTGGCTCAGCTCGACGCGATTCTCGCCACCACCGAATTGCCGTCGGGCGGGGCGCTCGACAACGGCTCCGGCTGGGCCCGCCTCAATCTCTACGCCGCCGCCGGCGGTTACGGCGCCTTTCCCAGCAACGTCACGGTCGACATGAACGCCGCGCTCGGCGGCTTCAACGCCTTCGACGTCTGGAGCAACGCCATCAGCGGTCCCGGCGGCCTGACCCTGCAAGGCTCGGGAACCCTGGTGCTGGCGGGCGACGACACGTTCACCGGCGGCGTCAACGTGCAGGGGGGCGCGCTCGGCGTCACTGGCAGTCTGCTCGGCCCGCTGTCGGTCTCGCCCGGCGCCGCCTTCGTGCTCGGCGACACGGGCGTGTTCACCGGCGTCCTGACCAACAATGGCGGCGTCGACAACGAGGGCGTCATGACCGGGACCTTCGCCGGTTCGGGGGCATTCACCAATTTCGGCTTTCTCTCCGGCGTCGGCGATTTCGGTTCACTCGATCTGCGCCCCGGATCGACGATCGCGCTCGGAAATTCGATCGGCGCGATCCATGTCGCGGACAACTTGACCGTCGCGGCAGGCGCCACCTATCAGGTGAAGGTCGCCGAAGACAGCGCCGATCAGATCGAAGTCGGCGGGATCGCGACGCTGTCGGGTGGCGCGGTCGCCGCGAGCATGCTCGGCGCCAGCTTGGAGGTCGGCCACGCCTATCCGATCCTCGTCGCGGCCGGCGGCGTCAACGGCGCATTTGACAACGTCAGCATCGACAATCTGCCTTTTCTCCAACCGTTGTTGAGCTACGACGCCGACGACGTGTTCCTGACGCTGGCGCGCAACGGCGTTTCTTACGCCAGCCTCGCAACGACGCCCAACCAGGTTGCGGTGGCCGACGCCGCCGGCGCCGGGCCGGCGGGAAGCGGCCTCGACCTGGCGTTGGACGTCCAATCCGCAACAGGCGCTCCGCGCGCCTTCGACGCGCTCTCGGGCGAGGTCTACGCCAGCGCCGAGACGGCGATGCTCAACGACAGTCTGTATCTACGCGAGGCGTTGTTGGCGCGGATGCGTCAGGCCTCTTTCGCCGACGCCTTCGGCCCAACGGCGGCGCTCGGGTCCGGCGGCCCGACGACGACGGCGTACGGTGACGACCTCGGGTCGCCGCCCGCGGCGTCCGCTCTGACCAATGCAGGCGGCGGAAAGCCGACGATTGCGCCCGGGGTCCCGCCGGCAGCGGTTCCGGCGACCTATGCTTGGATCCAGGCGATCGATTCGTGGGGTCGGATCGGCGGCGACGGCGACGCCGCTGCGGCGAGCCGCTCGCTCGGCGGCTTGTTCGCCGGCGTCGACCGTCGCTTCGACTCCCACTGGCTGGCCGGCGTCGCGGGCGGCTACACCGACTCCTCCGTCAGCGTCAGCGACCGCGGCAGCGCGGCCGACATCGGCGCCGCGCATCTGGCCGGCTATGTGGCGGCCAGTTTCGGTCCCTGGAGTCTGCGCTCAGCTGCGGCGGCGAGCTTCAGCGCCCTCGACGCCACGCGCTCGCTCGCGTTTCCCGGCTTCGCTGAGACGGCGTCCGCCCGCTACGACGCGGTCACGGCGCAAGTCTTCAGCGAGGCGAGCTATCGCATGACGCTCGGTAAGATCGTCGCCGAACCGTTCGGCGGGCTCGCCTTCGCACGTCTCGACGTCGACGGCTTCGCTGAGAACGGCGGCGGCGTCGCCGCGCTCAGCGGATCAGCGAACCATCTCGACATCGGCTATTCCACGCTGGGCGGCAGGGCCGCCGTCGATTATCTCCTGGCCAACGGTACGGCGCTGACGCCGCGCGTCTCGGTCGCCTGGCAGCACGCCCTCGGCTCGCTCACGCCCACGGAGACGCTCACGTTCCAGAGCACGAGCGAGACCTTCGCGGTCGCAGGCCTGCCGATCGCGCGCGACACGGCCCTTTTCGAGAGCGGGCTCGATTTGCGCCTCAGCCCGCGGGCCGAGGTCGGATTGTCCTATTCCGGTCAATACGGCGACCGCGTCATGAGCAACTCGATCAAGGGAAACTTGACCTGGCTGTTCTGACGCGGGTGGGCTCTATCCCCGCGGCGACAATGCGTGCTCTTCAGGGATTGGGGCGGCGGACATCCGCCGCTCTCACTTCATCTCGTATGGATAGATGACCTTCCAGTCGTTCTTCATGTCGACGACCGTCCAACCCTTCGCCTGCGCCGCATCAAGCGCCTTGTCCAGCCGGCCGATCGGGGATCGCCGGTCGTAGGCCCATTCGCGGGCGGAATCGGTGTGATGTACTAGGAGGGCGAAACGCGCGCCCCGCCCGGCCGTTGTCCACTGGAGCATCTGCAGGTCGCCGTCGGAGTTGCCGAACGCGGCGATGGGGCGGCGGCCGATATGCGAGCTGATGGCCACGGGTTTGCCGGCGTTGTCGCTGACGAAGTCGATCTGAGGCAGGCGCGTCAACACTGGCTGGTCGCCCCGCAATTCAAACTTGGTCTTGACGCTGCTCCCGACCACCTGCTCCGGCGGAACGCCGTAAATCTGCTCGGACCAGGCGCGAATGAATTCGATCTCGCCGCCAGATACGATGAAGGTCTTGAAACCGTTCGCACGAAGGTAGGTGAGCAGTTCCAACATCGGCTGATAGACCATCTCGGTGTAGAGTCGTCCAGTCTTCGGATGGCGGGCGTTGGCGATCCAGTCACGAACGATCTGGTCGAACTCCTCGGGGGTCATCCCGGCATGGGTGACGGCAAGGATTCGCGCGACGGCGGGTTCGCCGCCGGCCAGCGCGCCTTTCAGATCGCCATTGAGCGCCGCCGCAAACGGCTGCTCGGTTTTCCATTCGGGGTGCTGCGGGGCGAGCGCCCGCAAACGGTCGAGCGCGAAAATGTACTCGAAATACAGCGGCTGCTCGGACCATAACGTACCGTCGTTGTCGAAGGTGGCGATGCGCTCGGCGACGGGGACGAAGTCCGGCGATCCGTCCTTCGTCACGTTCTCGACGAACGCTTCGATGGCTTTCTTGGCGCCGGTGTCGTTCCACGACGGCAGCGGATCGGCGGCGAAGGCCGCATTCGCCAGCAACAGCAGAGCGAACAGACTTTTGAACAACAGCGTCCTCACGGCAGGAATCCTTTTTGAATGCAGACCGCCGAGGATAGCCGTTGGGTGTTTCTGGATTGAAACGAATTGACGGGGGAAGCGCCGAGGGACCTAGAACGAGTCCCGGCGCGACGATAAGCCGCGCCTGAATCTCTTCAGCGCTCGTCGCCGATTTCCTGGCCGAGGGCGTTTTCCCTTTCGCGTTGTCGGTTCGAAAATTCTTCACGGTTATGGTTGGCGGTGCAACGGTCGACGGGCCCGCTGCTCCGCTGACGACCAAAGGACGAGTCGTGACGACGATCTCACGGCGCCATTTTGGCGCAGGCGCGAGCGCTCTGGCGATTTCTGCTTTTGCAATTGGCCGGGCCGGCGCCGCGGCTTCTTCTTGGCCCAGCGCTCTATCGCCAATCCCCAACGTCATGACGACGCGCCAGAGGACGGTGCTGCCGAATCCGAAACCTTCGGTGAAGATCCGTCCGGACGCGGTCGAAAAATACGCTCCGAACGGCTACGGCGCTTGGCGCTACGGCCCGGGCCTCGACTACGAGAGACGGCTCGATCTGGCGCCGGCTTCCTATACCGCGGCCTCGGTCAAGAGGACGGCGCGCCTCCTGCGCTTCTTTACCATCAGCGACATCCATATCTGCGATAAGGAGTCGCCTTCGTCGGCTATCTACCTTGGGCTCAAGGACGGCGTGACGCCGGGATATTCGCCGGTCATGCTGGGAACGACGCAGGTGCTCGACGCCGCCGTGCGAACGATCAACGCCATCCATGAGCAGCGCCCGATCGACTTCGGCGTCTCTCTCGGCGACGCCTGCAACAACACGCAGTACAATGAATTGAGATGGTACATTGACGTGCTCGATGGCAAGACTGTCACCCCAAGCTCCGGCGCTCACGCCGGCGCCGCGACCATCGACTATCAGAAGCCTTACAAAGCGGCGGGGCTCGACAAGTCGATCAAGTGGTACCAGGCCATCGGCAACCACGATCAGTTCTGGATGGGGACGAACCCCGTCAACGATTACCTGCGGCCGACTTATGTCGGCGAGGAGATCCTCAAGCTCGGCGACCTCTTCACCGACCCCGACGGAATCAATCACCGCGACTATTATATGGGCGCGCTCGATGGCGCGACGCCGTACGGCGCCATTGTTGGCGCGGGACCGGTTGGCAATTTCGCGAGCCCGCCGAAAGTCGTCGCCGACGCGAGTCGCCGTTCGCTCAGGCGGAAAGAATGGATGAACGAGTTCTTCAACACGATGTCGCAGCCGGTCGGCCACGGGTTCTCTCAGGCCAATGTCGACAGCGAATTTGCCTGCTACAGTTTTGCGCCGAAGGCGAGCCTGCCGCTCAAGGTCATCGTGCTCGACGACACCCAGAAGGACGAGGACCCCAACCCGGCCTTTTCCGAGACCAGCTCTCCCGGTTACGGGCACGGCTCGCTCGACAAGGCCCGCTATGACTGGCTGGTCAAGGAGCTCGACGACGGACAGGCGAATGGTCAGCTCATGGTCGTCGCCGCGCACGTGCCGATCGGCGTCGAGCCGGCGAAATCCTACGTCGGCTGGAACTCCGCCGCCTACGTGTCCGAGCCGAATCTGTTCGCCAAGCTGCACGAATATCCAAATCTCGTCCTGTGGATCGCGGGGCATCGCCACTTGAATTGCGTAACCGCGTTCAAATCGCCCGACCCCGCCCGTCCCGAGCTCGGATTCTGGCAGGTCGAGACCTCTTCGTTGCGCGACTTTCCCCAGCAGTTCCGCATGTTCGAAATCGTCCGCAACAGCGACCAGACGATTTCCATCTTCACGACCGATGTCGATCCGGCGGTGAAGGGCGGGTCGCCTGCGGCGCAGTCGCGTTCTTACGCCGCCGCGATCGAACAGATCTACTCGCCCGACAAACTGAGTCCGCATCAACTGCCGCTGCGACCGACCGGCTCGTACAACGCGGAGCTGGTCAAGCCTTTGAGCCCCGCCATGCAGGCGAAACTTCGAACCTACGACGCGCGCTCGGCGACCTGACATAAATTGAGAGGCTGCGCGATGCCGTGCGGGAGCGAATGTCGGCTTGGCCATTTCGACTGCCGTAAGCCGCCATTCCGCTGCCGGCCAGCTCCGGAAATTCAAACTGGCCCACGATCGAATTCCAGCCGCCGTTGCGCGCCGCCGCCCCCGCGCCTAGCATCGACGCATGTTTCTCGCCTTCTTCGCCGCCCTGCGCGAGGCGCGCGTGCCGGTGACGCCGCGCGAATTCCTCGACCTGATGCGGGCCCTCGAGGCCGACCTCGCCGACAAGTCGGTCGAGGACTTCTATCGCCTGTCGCGCGCGCTGCTGGTCAAGGATGAGCGCAACCTCGACAAGTTCGACGTGGTGTTCGCCGAGGTCTTTCGCGGCGCGCTGACGCCCTCGGCCGGCGTCGAGCCGACCGAGATCCCGGCCGAATGGCTGCGCAGGGCGATCGAGCGCATTCTGAGTCCCGAGGAGCGCGCCGAGATCGAGGCGCTCGGCCTCGAAGCGCTGCTGGCGAAGCTGGCTGAGCGCCTTGCCGAGCAGCGCGAGCGCCACCAGGGCGGAAACAAACGGATCGGCACGGCGGGGACTTCGCCCTTCGGCGCTTACGGCGACAATCCCGCCGGCGTGCGCATGGGTCAGGAGCGCTCGCGCCGATCGAGCGCCGTCAAGATCTGGGACAAGCGCGAATTCAAGGACTTCGCCGGCGACGAGGAGCTCGGACCGCGCAACATCCGCTTGGCGCTGAGCCGCCTGCGCCGCTTCGCGCGCGAGGGCGCGGCCGAGGAGCTCGATCTCGACGACACCATCCGTTCGACCGCCGACCACGGCTATCTCGACGTCAAGATGCGTCCGGAGCGCCGCAACGCGGTCAAGGTGCTGCTGTTCCTCGACGTCGGCGGCTCGATGGATTGGCACGTCGAGGCGGCCGAGAGCCTGTTCGCGGCGGCGCGGCTGCAATTCAAGCGGCTCGAGCATTTCTACTTCCACAATTGCCTGTACGAGAGCGTGTGGAAGAGCAACCGCCGCCGCTTCGAGGAACGCACGCCGACAATGGACGTGATCAATTCCTTCGGCCGCGACCATCGCGTCGTCTTCGTCGGCGACGCGGCGATGAGCCCGCACGAGATCCTCGCGCCTGGCGGCTCGGTCGAGCGCCACAATCCCGAGTCGGGAGAGACTTGGCTGAGGCGCGCCGTCGCCCATTGGCCACGCAGCGTGTGGATCAACCCGTCGCCGCCCGAGCAATGGACCTACGCGCAATCGACGCGCATCATCTCAGGCCTGCTCGATCAGCGCATGTATCCGCTCACCCCCGACGGCGTCGAGGCGGCGATGCGCGCGCTGGCGCGTTGATCAATCGCGCACCACCAGCACCGAGCATTGCGCGTGGCGCACGATGGTCTTGGCGTTCGAGCCGAGCAGATAGTCCGACATCACTGGCCGGTGCGAACCCACCACGATGAGGTCGGCGCCCCACTCGGTCGCGTCGCGCAGGAGTTCGTGATAGACGCCGCCGCCCAGCGCCGCCGTCGTCACCCGCTCTTTCGGCAGAGTGAGCTTGGCGGCGATCGCGTCGAGCGCCGCCTCGGCGCGTTTTTCCTGCTCCTCGTCGAAGTCGGCGGGCACGTACTCCATAAAGGTGGCGGGCAGCAGAGGCTGCACGTTGACCAGGCGCAGGTCGCCGCCGCTCTGCGTCGCGAGCTCGAGCGCCTGGTCGAGGCCTTTGGGGTGGACAGTGGGATCGGCGAGATCGACGGCGAGAATGATCCGATGGAACATGGTTTCCTCCTCGGGACGGCCGACGCCGGCGGCGCGAGATTAGGCTGTTTGCGCGCGGCGCGGCAATGCGGCGGGCCAGCGCGCTTCCGGCCCCTGTGGAGGGGACGACAAACCGTTGTTCCCCGGCGACGACATCGCTATAAGGGCGCCGAGTTCACCGGGGAACCGAGAACCATGGGCATTGTCGGCGTTATCGAAGACAACTACCGACCCTCCGATGAAGAGCCGTTCATGAACGAACGGCAAAAGGAGTATTTCCGGCGCAAGCTGATCGCATGGCGCGAATCGATCCTGGCGGAAAGCAAGGAGACGCTTGCCGCATTGCAGAACGAAAGCGAAAATCATCCTGACATCGCCGACCGCGCGTCGTCGGAAACCGACCGCGCGATCGAGCTTCGGGCGCGCGACCGCCAGCGCAAGCTGATCGCCAAGATCGAGGCGGCGCTGACGCGCATCGACGACGGCAGCTACGGTTTCTGCGTCGAAACCGGCGACCCGATCTCGCTGAGAAGGCTCGACGCGCGGCCGATCGCGACGCTGTCGGTCGAGGCGCAGGAACGCCACGAGCGGCGCGAGCGAATCTACCGCGACGAATAAAGACGCTCAGCCGCCGCGCCCGAGCAGGCGGGCCATTTCCGCTTCCAGCGATTCCAGATCGGCGAAGGGATCGTCGCCCTTCGGCTTTCCGGCGCCCGCGGCTTCGCCCGACGGCGGCGCGGGCGGCGCGGCTGGCGGCGGCGCGACGACGGCGGGTCCCTCGTGCGGCGTCGGCAGCGGCGGGGCGCGGCCGCGGATGGTCGGCGGCGTGCCGATCGGCGGCGGCAGGCCTCCCCGCGCCGGCGCCGCCGGGCGCGGCGGAACGGCGGCGATCGGCGGCGGGGCGAGCGGCGGCGGGGCGGCGGGCGGCGGCGGGCCGACGCGCGCCGGCTCCGGCCGGGCGGCGGTCAGGGGGCGCACCAGCGCGGGCGCCGGCTCAGGGCGCGACGGCGGCGGCTCAACCCTGGCCACGACCGGCTCGACGCGCGGCGGCGGCTCGACGCGCGGCGGCGGCTCGCGGACGGCTGGCGGCGGCTCACGGGCGGCTGGCGGCGGCTCACGGACGGCTGGCGGCGGCTCACGGGCGGCTGGCGGCGCCTGGCGGGCGGCAGGGCGCGGCGGGGCGGGCTCGACCCGGCGCAGGATCGGCGCTTCGACGCGCGGCGGCGCGCCGTCGACCGGCGCATGCGGCGGCTCGACGACGGCGACCGGCGGCTTGAGGCTCGGCTCGCGGGGCTGGGCGGCGACGGCGCGCACGATTTGCGATTCCAGCAGCACGTCGTTGGGGCCGCCGATCATGATCAGATGCTCGACATTGTCGCGGCGCACCAGCACCAGCTGGCGCTGACCGTCGAGCGAGAAGGCGTCGACCAGGCCGAGCCGCGGCTGGCGGGCGCGGCTCGCGCCAGGCACCCGCAGACGATGACCGAAAACGAGGCGATAGACGACGGCGAGGATCAGCGCGGCGGCGACGACCACCGCCGCGACGATGGCGATCTTGAGGAAGTTGCCGCTGTCGGACGAAAACAAATTGCTAATCGATGACATGCGATATCCAGTCCGCGGCGACCGTGCGCATTTCCCGGGTTCGTCCCTGTCGCCAAGGGCGATGAAAAAATGTCACTATCAGACTGAGCGCAATTATGCGACTCGCTCCGGGATCGGCGTTCCTATCAGATCATGGGGATCATGAAAACAGGCGCGGTTCGTGATACGCCCGGACGGTTGGCCGAAGGCGGGGCTCGTCCCCGCCCGCCGCGGGCGGCGTCGCGATCGGCAGCCGGCGCGGCCGCAACGCCTTGCGACCGCTCTGGCCGGACCGGCGAGGGAGAGATGGGTTCGCCATGAGCGCCAATTCGCCTCCGACGGTCGACCGGGTCGAGCGCGCCGCCAACCCGGCGCTGCTGCTGGCGCTCGCACTCATCCTGTGCTGCGCCGTGGCGGCGTTCCTGCTGTTGCCGGCCGAACTCGGGGTCAAGGCGATCTCGCTGACAATCGCGCTGCTGGCGATCTTCGGCGTCTTTTCGATCCTGCTCTACGCCTTCGGCCAGCTGCAGTTCGCCGGCCGCGCGAGCCGCTTCGACGTCACCAAGGCGATCGCCGACGGCAACAGCGACGGGCTGATCGTCACCGACGCCGACTCGCGCATCGTCTACGCCAACGACGCCTACCGCGTCTTTTCCGGCGCCAAAGGCGCGGCCGACCTCAAACTGGTCGAGCGGCTGTTCACCGGCGCGCCGGAAGTCTCCGAGGCGGTCTACCGGCTGGCGCAGGCGGCGCGCGGCGGCAAGAGCGCGGTCGAAGAACTGCGCATGGCGCCGCCGCTTTCGGGCGACGGCGCGGCGGCCTGGTACCGCATCCGCGTCCGCCCGCTCGACGGCGTCTCGCGGCGCGGCGCGACGCTGTGGACGGTCAGCGACATCACCCGCGAGCGCGAGCGCCACGAGAGCTTCTTCCAGGACCTGCAGCACGCGATCGACTATCTCGACCATGCGCCGGCGGGCTTCTTCTCCGCCGATCCGGACGGCTCGATCGTCCACATGAACGCGACGCTCGCCAACTGGCTCGACTACGACATCGCCCAGTTCGCCGCCGGCCAGCTCAAACTCGCCGACATCGTCGCCGCCGACGGCGCGGCGCTGCTCAGCGTCGTCTCCGGCCATCCCGGCGAGGTGACGACGGAGCGGTTCGACGTCGACCTCAAGCGCCGCGGCGGCCAGTTTCTGCCGGTGAGGCTGCTGCACCGCGTCGCCTTCTCCAGCGCCGGCCTGCCCGGCCCGTCGCGCACGCTGGCGCTCAACCGGGCTCCCGGCGAGGACGATGGGAACGACCTGCGCGCCGCCGAAGTGCGCTTCGCCCGCTTTTTCAACGCGACGCCGATGGCGATCGCGTCGGTCGCGGCCGACGGCGGCGTGCTGCGCGCCAACGGCGCTTTTGCCCGGCTCGCGCCGGCGGCGCTGAAGCCGCCGGTGGGCGAAGCGCGGCCCTCGCTCTATGCCGGCGTCGCCGAACGCGACCATTCCGCGCTCAGGGAAGCGCTCGCCGCGGCGAGCTCCGGCAAGGGCGACGTCGCTCCGGTCGATCTCGCCCTCTCGGGCGAGCCGCCGCGCTCGGCGCGGTTCTTCGTCTCGGCGGCCGCCGATCCCCAGGGCGACGAAGGCGCGAACGCGACCGTCTTCGCCCTCGACACCACCGAGCAGCGGGCGCTGCAGGAGAGCTTCGTCCAGAGCCAGAAGATGCAGGCCATCGGCCAGCTCGCCGGCGGCATCGCCCACGACTTCAACAACGTCCTGACTGCGATCATCGGCTATTCCGACCTGCTGCTCGCCAACCACCGCGCGACCGATCCGTCCTTCCAGGACATCATGCAGATCAAGCAGAACGCCAACCGGGCCGCCGGCCTGGTGCGGCAGCTGCTCGCCTTCTCGCGCCGCCAGACGCTGCGGCCGCAGACGCTGCAGCTCGGCGAAGTGCTGTCCGACCTGCAGATGCTGCTGCGCCGGCTGGTCGGCGAGACGATCGAGCTCGACGTCGTGCTCGGGCGCGACCTGTGGCTGGTCAAGGCCGACCTCAACCAGTTCGAGCAGGTGATCGTCAATCTGGTCGTCAACGCGCGCGACGCGATGAAGGACGGCGGCAAGATCACGCTGCGCACGCGCAACGTGCCCGCCGCCGAATGCGCCAGCTTCAACGAGAAGTCGCTGATTCCCGCCGACTACGTGTTGGTCGAGGTCGAGGACGAGGGCCACGGCATTCCAGCCCACGTGCGCGACAAGATCTTCGAGCCGTTCTTCACCACCAAGGAAGTCGGCAAGGGCACCGGGCTCGGCCTGTCGATGGTCTACGGCATCGTCAAGCAGACCGGCGGCTACGTGTTCTGCGACAGCGAGGAAGGGGCCGGCGCCGTCTTCCGCATCCTGCTGCCGCGCTTCATACCCGAGGCGGGCGTCGAGCCGGCGAAGAAGGAGCCGGCCAAGCCGGCCGCCGATCTCACCGGCCGCGGCGCGATCCTGCTGGTCGAGGACGAGGAGGCGGTGCGCGCTTTCGCCGCGCGCGCGCTGGCCTCGCGCGGCTACACGGTGCTCGAGGCGGCGACCGGCGTCGAGGCGCTCAGGGTCGTCGAGGGCGCAGCCGCGATCGATCTGATCGTCTCCGACGTCATCATGCCGGAGATGGACGGGCCGACCATGCTCACCGAGCTCAGGCGGCGCGGCCTCAACGTCAAGATCATCTTCGTCTCCGGCTACGCCGACGACGCCTTCGCCCGCAACCTCCCCGAAGGCCAGGAGTTCCTTTTCCTGCCCAAGCCTTTCACGCTCAAGCAGTTGATTGAAACGGTGAAGAGCGCGATGAGTTGAGGGTGGGCGACCGGGGGAGGCGGCGAACCCGGCGACGCGAAGCGAGATCCCGATGCGTTTTGAGGGCACGGCGACCTATGTCGCCAGCGACGAACTGAAGACGGCGGTCAATGCGGCGATCCGCCTCGAGCGGCCGCTGCTGATCAAGGGCGAGCCGGGGACGGGCAAGACGCTGCTCGCCCAGGAGATCGCCGACGTGATCGGCGCGCCGCTGATCGCCTGGCACATCAAGTCGACCACCCGCGCCCAGCAGGGGCTCTACGAATACGACGCGGTCGCGCGCCTGCGCGATTCGCAGCTCGGCGAAGCGCGCGTCTCCGACATCCGCAACTACATCCGCCGCGGCCGGCTGTGGGAGGCGTTTGCGGCGCCGCAGCGGCCGGTGCTGCTGATCGACGAGATCGACAAGGCCGACATCGAATTCCCCAACGACCTGCTGCTGGAGCTCGACCGGATGGAGTTCCACGTCTACGAGACCGGCGAGACGATCAAGGCGGAGCGGCGGCCGATCGTCGTCATCACCTCCAACAACGAGAAGGAGCTGCCCGACGCGTTCCTGCGCCGCTGCTTCTTCCACTACATCCGCTTTCCCGACCCGGAGACGATGCAGGCAATTGTCGCGGCGCATTATCCCGGCATCAAGCCGCGCCTGCTCGGCGACGCGTTGCGCGCCTTTTTCGCCATGCGCGAAACGCCGGGCCTGAAGAAGAAGCCGTCGACCTCGGAGCTGCTCGACTGGCTGAAGCTGCTGCTCAGCGACGACGTCGCCGCCGAGACCTTGCGCGAGCAGGATCCGCGCAAGCTGATCCCGCCGCTCCACGGCGCGCTGCTGAAGAACGAGCAGGACGTGCACCTGTTCGAGCGGCTGGCGTTTCTCGACCGCCGCGAGCGAAGCCGTTAGCGGCGCGCCGACAGGCTCGCCTTCGCCACAAGGAATTCCCGATGCGCCGATTGCTGCTGTTCCGCCACGCCAAAGCGGCCGTCGCCGCCGGCCACGACGATCACGAGCGCGCGCTGATGGAGCGCGGCCGCCGCGACGCGGCGCGGGTCGCCGCCTTCATCGCCGCTTCCGGCCTGACGCCTGAGCTGGTGGTCCATTCCGGCGCGCGGCGCGCGAAAGAGACCGCCGAGATCGCGCGCGCCGTCTGGCCGCGTCTGATCGAGGCGCGGGTCGAGCCGCGCCTTTACGAAGCCTCGCGCCCCACGGTCGAAGCGATCGTGCGCGCCCTGCCCGACG
This sequence comes from Roseiarcus sp., assembly GCF_049514155.1. GTDB lineage: Bacteria > Pseudomonadota > Alphaproteobacteria > Rhizobiales > Beijerinckiaceae > Roseiarcus. The sequence goes on from NZ_JBEKVH010000074.1 coordinate 12,642, forward strand.
GCTCAGCGAGCGTGATGGTGGTCGGCCACAACCCGAGTCTCGCCGACGTCGCCAACCATCTGGTCGGCCACGGCGCCGACCTCGACCTGCTGCGAATCTCGGCGAAATTTCCGACCGCCAGCCTGGCGGCGCTCGAGTTCGACGTCGCCCATTGGCGCGACGTGCAGCCAGGTTCGGCCAAGCTCGCCTGCTTCGCCACGCCCGACGACCCCAAGCTGGAGAAGGTGTGAGGGGAAGCGCGCGGACGCGCCCTCATCCGGCGCTTCGCGCCACCTTCTCCCGCAAGCGGGAGAAAGGTTTCGCCCCCTCTCCCGCTCGCGGGAGAGGGCTGGGGTGAGGGCAATTGCGTCGCAAGCCGTGCGCGAAGGGACGCACCGCCGCGTCGCCGTCAAGCGGCTGACGCCGCTCCTCCGCCGCGCTGCGGCCGCTTCGCGGTGACTGCGCCGCCGCGATGCGTCAGTGGGTTTCCGAGCTCTTGCTGAAAGCTCCGGCCTGATGGGCCGGGGCTTTCAGCAAGACCTCGAATGCAAAACGCCCGAAACGCGCGCAGCGGTCAAGCCTCGCGCGAGCGACCGCGCCAGCGGCGCTTCGCTCGTCAGAGCGAAGCAGGCTTGACGGCGAGCACGGTTCGGGCAGGCGACGTCCGCTGCTTTACGCCGCCGCGTCGCGCATCGCGGCTTCGACGGCGGCGAGCGCGTCGGCCGCCTTCGCGCCTTCCGGGCCGCCGGCCTGCGCCATGTCGGGGCGGCCGCCGCCGCCCTTGCCGCCGAGCGCCGCCGCGCCGCGGCGCACGAGTTCGACGGCGTTGAAGCGGGCGGTGAGATCGCCGGTGACGCCGACGACCAGGCTCGCCTTGCCGTCCTCGGCGGTCGCGACGATCGCCGCGACGCCCGAGCCGAGGCTCTGCTTGGCTTCGTCGGCGAGCGACTTCAGGTCCTTCATCTCGACGCCGGAAACCTGGCGGGCGTAGAACTTGACGCCGGCGACCTCGCGCGGGGCGTCGCCGCCGCCGGTTCCGCCGCCCATCGCCAGCTTGCGGCGCGCGTCGGCGAGTTCGCGCTCGAGCTTCTTGCGCTCGTCGATCAGCGCTTCGAGCCGGCCGCCGACCTCGCCGACCGGCGCGCGCAATTGCGCGGCGAGATCGGCGAGCGCGCGCGAGTCCGCGTTGAGGCGATGGCGCGCCGCGTCGCGCGTGCGAGCCTCGATGCGGCGCACGCCGGCGGCGACCGCGCTTTCGCCGACGATCGAGACGAGGCCGATGTCGCCAGTGCGCGCGACATGGGTGCCGCCGCACAATTCGACCGAGTACGGATGCGGGCCGTTGTCGCCGCCCTCGATCGTCCCCATCGACACGACGCGCACTTCGTCGCCGTATTTCTCGTCGAACAGCGCCCGCGCGCCCGAGGCGCGCGCTTCGTCGAGCCCCATCAGGCGGGTGACCACCGGCGCGTTCTCGAGCACGACGCGATTGGCGATGTCCTCGACCGCGGCGAGTTCCGCGTCGGTGATCGGCTTGGGATGGGCGATATCGAAGCGCAGGCGGTCGGGCGAGACCAGCGAGCCTTTCTGCGCGACGTGGTCGCCGAGCACCTGCCGCAACGCCTCGTGCAGCAGATGGGTCGCCGAATGGTTGGCGCGCGTCGCCGAGCGCGCGGCATGGTCGACCCGCAGCGCCAGCGCCGCGCCGACCTCCAGCGTCCCCTCCTCGACCTCGACCTCGTGGACGATCAGGTCGCCGAGCCGCTTCTTCGTATCGAGCACGGCGAGCCGCAGGCCGGGCGCGAGCATCCGCCCGACGTCGCCGACCTGGCCGCCGGACTCGCCGTAGAACGGCGTCTGGTTGAGGACGAGCCAGCCGCGCTCGCCGCGCCCGAGCGAGCCGACCTCGGCGCCGTCGCGCACGATCGCGCTCGCCACGCCCTCGGCGGTCTCGGTCTCGTAGCCGAGGAACTCGGTCGCGCCGAGCCGCTCGCGCAAAGAAAACCACACCGTCTCGGTCGCCGCTTCGCCCGAGCCCGCCCAGGCCTTGCGCGCCTCGGCGCGCTGGCGCTCCATCGCCGCGGCGAAACCGTCGTCGTCGACGCCCATGCCGCGCGCGCGCAGCGCGTCCTGGGTCAGATCAAGCGGGAAGCCATAGGTGTCGTAGAGCTTGAACGCGACCTCGCCGGCGAGCTTGGCGCCGGGCCCGAGCGCGCGCGTCTCCTCCTCCAGGATCGCCAGGCCGCGCACCAGCGTCGAACGGAAGCGCGTCTCCTCGAGCTTCAGCGTTTCGGAGATCAGCGTCTCTGCGCGCAAGAGCTCGGGATAGGCCTGCCCCATTTCGCGCGTCAGCGCCGGGACGAGCCGCCACATCAGCGGCTCTTTCGCGCCCAGCAGCTGGGCGTGGCGCATGGCGCGGCGCATGATCCGGCGCAACACATAGCCGCGCCCCTCGTTCGACGGCAGCACGCCGTCGGCGACGAGGAAGGCGGAGGCGCGCAGATGGTCGGCGACGACGCGGTGTGAGACTTTCTGCGGCCCGTCGGGATCGACGCCAGTCGCCTCGGCGCTGGCGCGGATCAGCGCCCGCATCAGGTCGATGTCGTAGTTGTCGTGCTTGCCCTGCAGCACCGCGGCGACGCGCTCGAGCCCCATGCCGGTGTCGATCGACGGGCGCGGCAGATGGGTGCGCTCGCCGCCGACCAGCGTCTCGTACTGCATGAAGACGAGATTCCAGATCTCGATGTAACGGTCGCCGTCAGCGTCGGGCGAGCCGGGCGGGCCGCCGGGGATCTTGTCGCCATGGTCGTAGAAGATTTCCGAACACGGGCCGCACGGGCCGGTGTCGCCCATCGCCCAGAAATTGTCGTTGGTGGCGATGCGGACGATGCGCGATTCCGGCAGGCCGGCGATGCGCTTCCACAGCGAGAACGCGTCGTCGTCGTCGTGATAGACCGTCACCCACAGCCGGTCCTTGGCCAGACCGAATTCCTTGGTGATCAGGCTCCAGGCGAGCTCGATCGCCAGCGGCTTGAAATAGTCGCCGAACGAGAAGTTGCCGAGCATCTCGAAGAAGGTGTGATGGCGCGCGGTGTAGCCGACGTTGTCGAGGTCGTTGTGCTTGCCGCCGGCGCGCACGCATTTCTGCGCGGTGACGGCGCGGTTGTAGGGCCGCCGCTCGACGCCGGTGAAGACGTTCTTGAACTGCACCATGCCGGCGTTGGTGAACATCAACGTCGGATCGTTGCGCGGCACCAGCGAACTCGAAGCGACGATCTCGTGGCCGTTCCTGGCGAAGAACTGCAGGAAGCTCGATCGGATCTCGTTGACGCCGCTCATCTTACGCAAAGGCCCCGAGGCTCGAGGAGAAATTCCCCAAGCCTTCTAATGCATGGCGCGGCGAAGGCAAACCCGGCCCCCGCGGCGGCGGGCGACGGCGGGCGGCCCGCGCAAGCGGCGCATGGCCACGACGCGCCGGCGACCCGCCAAGCGCCGCCATGCGCCTCCCTTTCGTCGCAGACTCGAGGATTCAGCGCCTTGTCCGGGGCGATGGGCCCCTGTGGCGGCGTCGCGACGCGGCCGCGCCGAGCAAGAAAACGGCGCGGCCGCGCGCTCGCCGGCCGAGACGGCGTTAGGCCGCCCTGCGGCGGTCGGACGCGCTTGTTAACAGGGGGGACGCGCGCGTCCGACAGGACGGTTCAGACGTCGTCGGCTTCGGCTTCTGCGGGATCGGAATTGTCGAGGATGCGCTCGGCGATCAGGCCGGCGTTTTCGCGGATCGACTTCTCGATGCGATCGGCCATCTCGGGATTGGCCTTCAGATAGGCCTTGGCGTTCTCCCGCCCCTGGCCGAGGCGCTGGCTGTCGAAGGAGAACCAGGCGCCCGACTTCTCCACCACCCCGGCCTTGACGCCGAGGTCGATCAATTCGCCGTTCTTGGAAATGCCTTCGCCGTACATGATGTCGAACTCGACCTGCTTGAACGGCGGCGCGACCTTGTTCTTGACTACCTTGACCCGGGTCTGATTGCCGATGACCTCCTCGCGGTCCTTGATCGCGCCGATGCGGCGGATGTCGAGCCGCACGGAAGCGTAGAACTTGAGCGCGTTGCCGCCGGTGGTGGTCTCGGGCGAACCGTACATGACGCCGATCTTCATCCGGATCTGGTTGATGAAGATCACCATGGTGTTGGAGCGCGAGATCGAGGCGGTGAGCTTGCGCAACGCCTGGCTCATCAGGCGCGCCTGCAGGCCGGGCTGCGAATCGCCCATTTCGCCCTCGATCTCGGCGCGCGGGGTCAGCGCCGCCACCGAGTCGATCACCAGCACGTCGATCGCGCCGGAGCGCACCAGCGTGTCGGTGATTTCCAGCGCCTGTTCGCCGGTGTCGGGTTGGGAAATCAGCAGGTCCTCGAGATTGACGCCGAGTTTGCGGGCGTAAATGGGATCGAGCGCGTGCTCGGCGTCGACGAAAGCGCAGACGCCGCCGCGCTTCTGCGCCTCGGCGATGACGTGCAGGGTCAGGGTCGTCTTGCCCGAGGATTCCGGTCCGTAAATCTCGACCACGCGGCCGCGCGGCAAGCCGCCGACGCCGAGCGCGATGTCGAGGCCGAGCGAGCCGGTCGGGATCGTCTCGACCTCGGCGACCTTGACGTTCTTGCCCAGGCGCATGATCGAGCCTTTGCCGAAGGCGCGTTCGATCTGCGACAGCGCGGCGTCGAGCGCCTTGGTCTTATCCACAATCGGCCCTTCCACGACGCGAAGATTCGGCTGGCTCACGGCTCGACTCCTTCTCTCACGGTCGGCGCTTCCGAGGCAACTGCGATGCGTCCCCGGCGACCCCCTCGTGACGCACTATGTGCATGGTTTGTTCTCGTGCGCAAGTTCTTTTTTTGTTCCAGAGTATGCACTTCGCATAATTCAACGTATTGACATTGGTTAATATTGCTTTCGTAGCCGATCGGGGGCATCGGCCTTGGTGGACTTGACGTCTATCTTGACGAGATACCGGCTGTTGATTTCCTTCGAGACTGCCTGTAAGGTTTGGGCCGAAAGGAATCAGTCGTGTTGGATAAATATGACAAACAGGCGATTCTGGCGCTTCTGATCCGCCAGGTACGCGCGCAGGACGTCAATGCCCGAGAAAGGGCGATCCGCGACGCCGCCATAAAGGTTATCAAAGAGACCGACGACGCACAGGCAATCATCCGCGATGCGCTTCGAGCCTTCGGGTTTGATCCCAAGGTGCCCAAGATGTGGGATGCGGTGAGGGAGGCTATCGGCGCCGAACTTTTCGACAGCGCTTTCACTATCGCTCGCGCAAATGTGCCTGAAATTGGGGCAAGCGGCGAAGAGGAGGAGGAAGGAGAAGAGGAGGAGGAAGAAGGGGGCGACCAGACCGTTTCTAGTAAGCCAGAAGATGCAACCGACAACGCCAACGATTCGACCCCACTCCCCAATATCCGCGAACTGGTCCTCGACCGTCTGCTAGCGGCCGGCGGAGCC
>NZ_JBEKVH010000075.1:0-17710 GCF_049514155.1 Roseiarcus sp.
ATCACGCTCAGCGTCCGGGCGCGAACGGCGAGATAGTTGATCGCAACGCCAATCAGCATGCTGATCGCTGCGACATCCAGGCCGGGCGGCAGCCGATAGTGTTCGCCGATCCAGGCCGAGGCTTGCAGGGCGCGGCGTTCGCGCACGGCCTCGAGCGCAATCACCAGCGCGGTGCGGTTGGTCAGTTCGGCGGCGAGAACGGCCAAGGTGATCGGCCGTGCGCGCAAAGCCTCGGCGTGGCGGCGCAGCATCGTTTTCAGCGCCGCCGTCAACGGCGTTCGCGAGGGGTCGAGCCCCTCGGTGAGGTCGTCGACGGTCCACCAGAAATCGCCTTGGGCGGCATAGGCGGCGTAGACGCCGTCGAGGTCGCCGAAATAGCGGTAGATCAGCACCTTGTCGCAGCCCGCCGCGCGCGCCAGGGCGTTGATCCCGACGCCGGCGAGACCGTCGCGCATGATCAGCGCGCCGACCGCCGCCAGGATGCGCGCCCGCATCGCTTCGGAGTCTCGGGTCGGATTGGAGGCCATTGTCACCATACGGTGACATATAGCGGAGGAAGCGGAGTTTGTCAAAAACGGTCGCGCCGCGCCCCCCTCTCGTCCTTGGATGTCCCGGCGCGTATGAAGTCGCCATGCACGCTCATTTCGTTCTCGCCCATCCCGAACCGCAGTCTTTCAATGCCCACCTCGTCCGCTCGGGATCGGCGGCGCTCGAAGCGGAGGGCTGGACGATCTCGGCCTCCGACCTTTACGCCATGGGCTTCGATCCTTGCGAGCGCCCCGAACATTTCGCCGATCGCGGCGACCCCGCGCGCTTCGACCCACAGTCCGAGCAGCGTCACGCCAGCGAAGTCGGCGCCCTGCCGAAGGCGGTGACCGACGAACTGGCGCTGATGGACCGGGCGGACTTGCTGGTGCTGCAATATCCGATGTGGTGGCATCTGCCGCCGGCGATGCTGAAGGGCTGGTTCGACCGCGTGCTCGCCTATGGCGAGGCCTACACCAGCAGAAAGCGGTTCGAGAACGGCCGCTTCGTCGGCAAGCGGGCTATGCTGTCGGTGACGGTCGGCGCCAGCCGCAGCACCTATGAGCACGACGGGCGCTCGGGCGACATCGACCTGATGCTATGGCCGGTGAACTTCACCCTCGCCTATGTCGGCTACGAAGTGCTTGCGCCCTTCGTCGCCTATGGCGTCGAGGCGGGCCTGCGCTATTCCGACCCGGCGGTCGTCGAAGCGCGGCTGAAGGAGATCGTCGCCGATTTTCGCGCGACGCTGCCGCGCGTCGGCGAGCGCGCCGTGATCCCGTTCAACCGCATGTCGGAGTGGGGTGAGGATGGCCGCATCGTTCCAGGCGCTCCGGTCCACTCGCCGTTCGTCCGCCGAAGGCGGAGACTCGAATTGGAGTGACGGCGCGGCTTTGCAGACGCGGTCGACGCCCGCGCCTACAACGCGCCGAGCTTCTTCAGCCACGCCTTCGCCTGCTTGCGCACGTTCGCCGGCGCCGTGCCCCCATACGACGTGCGGCTCTTGACCGAGCGCTCGACGCCGAGCACGCCGAACACGTCGGCATTGATGCGCGGCTCGACGCTCTGCATCTCTTCGAGCTTCAGCTTCTCCAGCGCGACGCCGCGTGTCGAGGCGAGCGCGACGATGCGGCCGGTGATGTGGTGCGCCTCGCGGAACGGCAGCTTCAGTTCGCGCACCAGCCAGTCGGCGAGGTCGGTCGCGGTCGCGTAGCCGGCGCCCGCCGCCGCCTTCATTGTCTTGGCGTCGGGGGTCAGGTCGCGGATCATGCCGGTCATCGCCGCCAGCGTCAGCGACAACGTGGGCAGCGCGTCGAACACGCCTTCCTTGTCCTCCTGCATGTCCTTGGCGTAGGCGAGCGGCAGGCCCTTCATCACCGTCAACAGGCCGACCAGCGCGCCGACGACGCGCCCGGTCTTGCCGCGCACCAGTTCGGCCGCGTCAGGGTTGCGCTTCTGCGGCATGATCGACGAGCCGGTCGAGAACGCGTCGGAGAGCCTGACGAAGCCGAACTGCGGCGTCGTCCACAGCACGATCTCTTCGGCGAGGCGCGACAAGTGGGTTGCGGCAATCGCCGCCGCGGCGAGCGTCTCGAGCGCGAAGTCGCGGTCGGCGACGCTGTCGAGCGAATTAGCGGTCGGCCGGTCGAAGCCGAGCGCCTTGGCCGTCATGAAGCGGTCGATCGGGAACGAGGTGCCGGCGAGCGCCGCCGCGCCGAGCGGGCATTCGTTGAGCCTCTCGCGCGCGTCGGCGAAACGGCCGCGGTCGCGCGCCAGCATCTCGACATAGGCGAGGAGATGGTGACCGAAGGTGACCGGCTGCGCCGACTGCAGATGGGTGAAGCCGGGCATGACCATGTCGGCGCATTCGAGCGCGCGTGTCGCTAGCGCCCGTTGCAGCTCGGCGATTTGGCCGTCGAGCGCGTCGATGGTGTCGCGCACCCACAGCTTGAAGTCGGTGGCGATCTGATCGTTGCGCGAGCGCGCAGTGTGCAGCCGGCCCGCCGCCGGGCCGACGATCGCTGCGAGGCGGCTCTCGACATTCATGTGAATGTCCTCGAGCGCGCGCGAGAAGGCAAAAGTTCCCGCCTCGATTTCGCCCTTGACTTGGTTCAAGCCGGCGGCGATGGCGTCGGCGTCGGCCTGGGCGACGACGCCTTGGGCGGCGAGCATCGCGACATGGGCGAGCGAGCCGGCGATGTCCTGGGCGGCGAGCTTGCGGTCGAAGTCGATGGAGGCGTTGATCTCCTCCATGATCTCGGCCGGGCCGGTGGCGAAGCGCCCGCCCCACATGGTGTTGCTCATTAGAGAGGCCTTTAGAACGATGGACGAGAACGCGGCGCGGACCCGCCGATGGCGGTTTTGGGGCGGCGTTGGCGCGCTGGCCGCCGTGGCCGCGGTCGCGGTCCTATACGGGACGGGAGCGCCGGTCGGCAAGGCCGACGCCCTTTGCCCCGCGGCCGCGGCGGCCCGCAGCGCCGCGCTCGCGCCGCTCGCCCACGGCGACATCGCCGCTCTGAACGTCGAGCGCGCGCCCAAACGCGCCGCGACGATCGCCTTCGAAGGGCCGGGCGGCGCCAAGCTCAGCCTCGCCGATTTCCGCGGCAAGGCGCTGCTGTTGAACCTCTGGGCGACCTGGTGCGTGCCCTGCCGGGCGGAGATGCCGGCGCTCGACCGGCTGCAGCAGAGCGCCGGCGCCGACGATTTCCAGGTGGTGGCGGTCAACGTCGACACGGCGCGGCTCGATCGTCCCGCCGCTTTTCTCAATCAGATCGGCGTCAAGGCGCTGACCCGCTACGCCGATCCGAGCGGCGACGCGTTCGAGACGATGCGCCTCGCCGGCAAGGCGCTCGGCCTGCCGACCTCGCTGATGATCGACAAGGACGGCTGCGAGCTTGGAATCGTCGCCGGCCCGGTCGACTGGGACGCCGCCGACGCGCGCGCGGCGATCAAGGCGCTGGCGGGAGGGTAGTCTTGTAGGCGCGGCCGCCGGCCGCGCCCGGACGCGCTCGGCGAGCGCGTCTACAGAAGCGTCGGTTCAGACGTAGCTCCGAAACCAAACGGGCGCCCCTTGGGGCGCCCGTCGCTTGTCTCAGAATAGCCGCTCGTCTCAGGTCTGCGGCTGCGGCTCGAGGCCGCCGGCGTCGGGGCCGAGGCTGCGCGGCTTGCCGGTGACCGGCACGGCGGCGCGCGGGGGCGGCGGCTCCTTGTTGTCGACCGCGTCGCGCACCGGGCGCACGCCCTTGAGCAGGCCGACGATCTCGTCGCCGGTCAGCGTCTCGAACTCCATCAGGCCGTGGGCGAGCGTGTCGAGATCGGCGCGCCGTTCGGTGAGGATGCGGGTCGCGGTCTCGTGCGCTTCGTGCACCAGCCGGCGCACTTCCTCGTCGATCGTCTTGGCGGTCTCTTCGGAGATGTTCTGCGTGCGGCCGAGCGAATAGCCGAGGAACACTTCGTCCTGGTTCTCGCCGTACATGACCGCGCCGAGCTTCTCGGAGAAGCCGAGCCTTGTCACCATCGCGCGCGCGACCCGGGTCACCTGCTGGATGTCGCCGGCGGCGCCGGAGGTCACCTTGTCCTTGCCGAAGACGAGTTCCTCGGCCGAGCGGCCGCCCATCGACATCGCCAGCATGGCGATGAGCTGCTCGTAGCTCTGTGAGATCTGGTCGCGCTCGGGCAGCGACTGCACCATGCCGAGCGCCCGGCCGCGCGGGATGATCGTCGCCTTGTGGATCGGCGTCGAGGCCGGCATGGCGATCGACACCAGCGCATGGCCCGCCTCGTGGAAGGCGGTCAGCCGCTTCTCTTCGTCGGTCATGATCATCGTGCGCCGCTCGGCGCCCATCATGATCTTGTCGCGCGCGTCCTCGAACTCGACGCGGGTGACGACGCGCTTGCCGCGCCGGGCGGCGAGCAGCGCCGACTCGTTGACCAGGTTCATCAGGTCGGCGCCGGAGAAGCCCGGCGTGCCGCGCGCGACCACTTTGAGGTCGACGTCGGGGGCGAGCGGCACCTTGCGCACGTGCACCTTGAGGATCTTCTCGCGGCCGATGAAGTCGGGGTTGGAGATGACGATCTGCCGGTCGAAACGGCCCGGGCGCAGCAGCGCCGGATCGAGCACGTCGGGCCGGTTGGTCGCGGCGATGATGATGATGCCTTCGTTCTGCTCGAAGCCGTCCATCTCGACCAGCAACTGGTTGAGCGTCTGCTCGCGCTCGTCGTTGCCGCCGCCGAGGCCGGCGCCGCGATGGCGGCCGACCGCGTCGATTTCGTCGATGAAGATGATGCACGGCGCGTTCTTCTTGGCCTGCTCGAACATGTCGCGCACACGGCTCGCGCCGACGCCGACGAACATCTCGACGAAGTCGGAGCCGGAGATGGTGAAGAACGGCACGTTGGCTTCGCCGGCGACCGCGCGCGCGGTCAGCGTCTTGCCGGTGCCGGGCGGGCCGACCAGCAGCACGCCGCGCGGGATGCGGCCGCCGAGCTTCTGGAACTTCTGCGGGTCGCGCAGGAACTCGACGATCTCCTGCAGGTCTTCCTTCGCTTCGTCGATGCCGGCGACGTCCTCGAAGGTGACGCGCCCTTGCGCCTCGTTGAGCAGCTTGGCCTTCGACTTGCCGAAGCCCATCGCCTTGCCGGCGCCGCCCTGCATCTGGCGCGACATGTAGATCCACACGCCGAGAAACAGCAGCAGCGGCAGACCGTTGATGAGCAGGGTCAGCAGCCAAGAATTGCCATCCGACGGCGGCCGAGCGGTGATCGTCACGTCCTTCTTGTAGAGGTTGTCGACCAAGCCGGGGTCGTTGGGAGCGTAAGTGACGAAGGCGCGGCCGTCCTTGTAATGGCCGCTGATGTCGCTGCCGGCGATGGTCACGTCGCGCACGTGGCCGGCGTCGACGTCGCTAAGCAACTGGCTGAACTGGATCTCGCTGCTGGGGGTCTTCTGCGCCGGGCTCTGGAACAGGGTCACCAGCGCCAGCACCAGCAGGAAGATGATCACCCACAGGGCGAAGTTGCGAAAGTTGGGGTTCATCGGGTTCCCATCGACGGCGCCGCCAAGAAATTCTGGCCCGGTCCGGCCGTCCCAAGCCGTCATTTAAGCGCGAGCAAGACGCTTGCCAAGTGAACGGCATGAAACTGAATATCGAATGAATACGACAATTCAGGCGTTTTGCGGTCCGCGAGGTCAGGCGGTCTTTTCGATCTTGAGGCCCAGGGCGTCGATCATGGTCTGCCGCATTAGGAATTTCTGCACCTTTCCGGTGACAGTCATCGGGAATTCCTGAACAAAACGCACATATTTGGGCGCTTTGTAATGGGCGATCGACCCGCGGCAGAAGGCGACGACCTCGTCTTCGCTGAGGACCGCCCCCTCGCGCAGCTTGATCCAGGCGCAAAGCTCTTCGCCATAACGAGGATCTGGGACGCCGAATACTTGGACGTCAGCGATGGCGGGGTGGGTGTAGAGAAACTCCTCGACCTCGCGGGGATAGACGTTCTCGCCGCCGCGGATCACCATGTCCTTGAGCCGGCCGACGATGTTGCAATAGCCTTCGGCGTCGATCGTCGCCAGATCGCCGGTGTGCATGAACCGCGCCGCGTCGATCGCCGCCGCCGTCCCGGCCGGGTCGCCCCAATAGCCCCGCATGACGCTGTAGCCGCGCGTCAACAATTCGCCGGTGGCGCCGGGCGGAACGATGCGACCGGCGGAATCGACGATTTTGACCTCGATGTGAGGCTGGACCCGGCCGACGGTCGAAACGCGCCGCTCGAGCGGGTCGTCGTGGGCGCTCTGGAAGCTGACCGGGCTCGTTTCGGTCATGCCGTAGGCGATCGTCACCTCGCTCATGTGCATCTGATCGACGACCCGGCGCATCACTTCGACCGGACAGGGCGAACCCGCCATGATGCCGGTGCGAAGGCTGTTCAAATCGAAGCGCGCGAACTCGGGATGGTCGAGCATCGCGATGAACATCGTCGGCACGCCGTGCAGGCCGGTGCAGCGCTCTGCCTCCACGGTTTCGAGCGTCGCCAGCGGATCGAATCCCTCGGAAGGGCTGACCATGCAGGCCCCGTGGGTGACGCAGGCGAGATTGCCCAGCACCATGCCGAAGCAATGATAATAGGGCACCGGAATGCAAAGCCTGTCCGCCGGCTTCAGCCGCATCGCCTCGCCGATGAAATAGCCGTTGTTGACGATGTTGTGATGCGTCAGCGTCGCGCCTTTGGGCGCGCCCGTCGTGCCCGAAGTGAATTGGATATTGATCGGATCGTCGAATTGCAGCCACCTGCCCAGCGCGGCGAGATCGGAAAGTTGCGCGCCGGTCGCCGGCGCGGCGACGTCGGCGAAATTCAGCATGCCGGCCGTCTTTTCGACGCCGAGCCGGATGACGGTCTCGAGCTGCGGCAGCCGCGCCGCCGACAGGGCGCCAGGCGTCGCGGCGTCGATCTCGGGCGCCAAGGCGCGCAGGCTGGCGAAATAGTCGTTGCCCTTGAATCCGGGGCTGAGGATCAGCGCCTTGCAGCCGACCTTGTTGAGAGCGTATTCGGCCTCGTGACTGCGGTAGGCGGGATTGATGTTGACGAGGATCAGGCCGGCTTTCGCACTGGCGAATTGGGTGACGACCCACTCGCTGGCGTTGGGCGACCAGATGCCGATGCGATCCGCCGGCTGGAGACCGAGCGCAAGCAATCCGGCGGCGAGATCGTCGGCGCGCCGGTTGAGTTCGGCGTAGGTCCAACGCACGCCCTGATGACGCGCGACCAACGCCGGGCGATCGGGCGCTTCCGCCGTCACCCGTTCGAGCAAGGCGCCGATGGTTTCGCCGATCAGCGGCGCGCCGCTCGCGCCGTGAACATAGCTCTGCATCAAAGCCCCCATGGCGCGTTTCGTCCTCCCTGAATAGGGGAAGTTCACCACATTCGCGGATAAATCGCCAGACGACGGCGCCGGCCGGTTGGGGCCGAGCCTCCCGTCACAATTCCCGCAGGAACGCCGCCGGCTTCTCGCCGAGGATGCGCCAGGCGCCGATCATGCCGAGCCCGACCGTCAGCGCCAGCCCCGCCGCGACCGCGGCGAGCGCCGGACCGGCGGCGAAGGCGAAGTCGAAGCCCATCACCCAGACGACGATCGCATAGGCGGCCGCCGCGCCCGCCGCCGCGCCGAACAGGGCGGCGAACAGGCCGAGCAGGGCGTATTCGGCGAGGAACGCCGCGATCAGCCGCGGCCGGGTCGCGCCGAGAATCTTGAGGATCACCGCGTCGGCGATGCGGGCGCGCCGGCTCGCCGCCAGCGCGCCGGCCAGCACGATCGCCGCGCTCGCCAACGCCACCCCGGAGGCGGCGCGGATCGCCAGCGCCAGCTTGGCGGTCAGCGCCTCGATCGTCGCCAGCGCCTCGCGCACCCGGATCGCGGCGACCGACGGGAAGTCGCGCGCCGCCGCCTTCATCAGCGCGCTCTCCGCCGCCGCGTCGTCGGCCCCCGGCGGCAGCGCGGCGGTGAACAGGCCGGTGTAAGGCGCGCCCTTGAACGTATTGGGCGAGAAGACGAAGACGAAGTTGATCGCGAAGCTGCGCCAATCGACCCGGCGCAGGTTGGCGACCTTCGCCGTCACCTCGCGGCCGAGCACGTTGAGCGTTACCGAGTCCCCGAGCTTGACCCCGAGCCCGTCGGCGACTCCGGCCTCCATCGACACCAGCGGCGGGCCGCCGTAATCGGCGCTCCACCAGTCGCCGGCGACGACTTTCGAGCCTTCTGGCGGGCTTGCCGAGAAGGTGACGCCGCGGTCGCCTTCGAGCGCCCAGGCGGCGCTCTCCTTGGCCTTGACCGCGGCGGCGGGCGTGTCGCGGATGCGGACGATGCGGCCGCGCATCATCGGCGCTTCGACGATCTTCGCTTTCGGCGCCTGGTCGGCGAGAAAGCGGCGGAAGGCGTCGACCTCGCCGCTGCGCACGTCGAGGAAATAGAAACTCGGCGTCTCGCCTGGCGACGTGCGGGCCAATTGCGCGCGCAGGTTGGAATCGACCAGCGTCAGCGCGACCAAGGCCGCGACGCCGAGGCCGAGCGACAGCACCACCGAGGGCGTCGGCGCGCCCGGTCGGCTCAGGTTGGCGAGCGCGAGCCGCCAGACGACCGACGCCGGCCGCGGCGCGCGCCGCGCCAGCGCCATCGCGGCGAATGCGACCAGCCGCAGCGCGACCATCGCCGCGGCGGAGGCGACGACGACCACCAGCGCGACGCTGCGCTGCGGCCCGGCGAAAGTCGCCAGCGCCGCTAGCGCCAGCGCCGCGAGGCCGGCGGCGAGCCGATAGCGCCAGCGCGTCGGCGTCGATCCGCTCTCAACCAGCGAGCGGAACAATTGCGCCACCGGCGCGTCATGGGCGCGCCCGAGCGGCGCGACGGCGAAGGCGAGCGCGGTCAGCAGGCCGTAGAGCGCGCCGAGCGCGAGCTCGCGCGGAAAGATCGCCGGCGCAAGCGGCAGCGGCAGCGCGGCGGCGAATACCGCGTCGACGACGAACGGCGTCGCGGCGCCGACGCCCAAGCCTGCGGCGATTCCGATCAGCGTCACGGCGAGGAACTCGGCCAGCGCCAGCGCGACCGCCGCGCCGCCGCTCGCCCCGAGCGCCTTGAGGATCGCCAGCGTCGCCAGCTTGCGCTCGACGAAGCTCTGGGCGGCGTTGGCGACGCCGACCCCGCCGACCACCAGCGACATCAGCCCGACCAGGGTGAGGAACTCGCCGAAGCGATCGAGGTCGCGGGCGAAGTCGGGCGAGACGTTGGCGCGGCTGCGCGCTTCCCAGCCGGCCTGCGGAAACGCCGCCTTGGCGGAACCGACGAAGGCGTCGACCGTCGCCGCGTCGGGCGGCGGTGCGTTCGCCGCGCCGAGCCGCACCCGCGTGGTCCAGCGGATCAGCGCGCCCGGCTGGATGAGGCCGCTCGCGTTGAGCGCCGCCTCGCTCATCAGCACCCGCGGGCCGAAGCCGATCCCGGTCGCCAGCCGGTCGGGCTCGGCGACGATGCGCGCACGGACGACGAAATGCGCCGCGCCGATGTCGAAACGGTCGCCGACGGCGAGGCCGAGCCGGTCCATCAGCGCCGGTTCGACCGCCGCGCCGAACGCGTCGCCGTCGGGCGCCAGGGCCTGCTGCGCCGACATCGCCGGATCGAAGGTCGCCGCGCCGAGATCGGGCCAGGTCTCGCCGACCGCCTTGGCTTCGACCAGCGTCGCGTCGCCGCCGGCGTTGCGCGCCATCGCGCGCAAGGTCGCGACGGTCGAAATCGCGCCGTACGACGACAGATAGGCGCGCTCGTCGGGCGCGAGCTCGCGATGCATCAGCGAGAACGACGCGTCGCCGCCGAGGATGGTCCGGCCATCGCGGCCGAGGCCCGCTTCGAGCGAACGCGCGAGCGAATTGACGCCGACGATCGCCGCCACGCCGAGCGCGACGCAAAGCACGACGATGCGCAGGCCGGCGAGGCCGCCGCGCAGGTCGCGCAGCGCGAAGCGCAGCAACGCCGCGACTGGCGCGCGACGGCGCGCAGCGAAGGGCGCGTTCATGCCGCAGCCGGCGCCGGAGCCGCGGCTTCGAGATGGCCGGAGCGCATGCGCAAGGTACGGTCGCAGCGCGCCGCCAGCGCCGCATCGTGGGTGACCAGCACCAAGGTCGCGCCGCTGCGCGCGCGCGCGGCGAACAACAGCTCGATGATCGCGCCGCCCGTCACCTCGTCGAGGTTGCCGGTCGGCTCGTCGGCGATCACCACCGACGGGCGGGGGACGAGCGCGCGCGCCAACGCGACGCGCTGCTGCTCGCCGCCGGAGAGCTGGGCGGGATAATGGCGCTGGCGATCGGAAAGGCCGACCAGCGCCAGCTCGGCCGCGGCGCGGGCGAAGGCGTGTCGGACGCCAGCGAGCTCGAGCGGCGCGGCGACGTTCTCCAGCGCCGTCATCGTCGGAATGAGATGAAAAGACTGGAAGACGATGCCGATGCGCTGGCCGCGAAAGCGCGCCAGCCGGTCCTCGCCCATCGCGTCGATGCGCTGGCCGTCGACGACGACGCTGCCGCGATCGGGTCGTTCGAGCCCGGCGATGGTCATCAGCAGCGTCGATTTGCCCGAGCCCGACGCGCCGACGAGGCCGACCGCTTCGCCGCGGCCGATTGTCATGGAGACGCCGTGCAGGATATGAACTCTCGCCACGCCCTCGCCGAGGCTGAGGTCGACGTCGGCAAGTTCGATCGCGGGTTCGTCCTTGGCCATCACATTCCTTTCGCCGGCGCACGCCTCATATGGGATTCTTCGCGCCGCCGTCCAGGCGGGGGCGCTGGCGCTCGTCGCGGCGCTTGTTCTCGCCGGCCCGGCGGCGGCCAAGCCGCTGAAGCTGGTCGCGCTCGGCGACAGCCTCACCGCCGGTTACGGCCTGCCGCCGGGCCAGGCCTTTCCCGACGTGCTGGCGCGGGCGTTGAAAGCGAAGGGCTGGGAGGTCGAGGTCGTCAACGCCGGCGTCTCCGGCGACACCGCCGCCGACGGCCTCGCGCGCTTCGACTGGAGCGTGCCGGAAGACGCGAACGCGATCATCGTCGAATTCGGCGCCAACGACATGCTGCGCGGCGCCGACCCGGCGGCGACCGAAGTCACCCTGTCGCATATTCTCGCCAAGGCGCACGACGCGCATATGGCGACCTTGCTCGCCGGCATGGTCGCCGCGCCGAACTATGGCGCGGACTACAAGCGCCGCTTCGATGCGATCTATCCCGAGCTCGCAGAGCGTTACGACGTGCCGCTTTACCCGTTCTTCCTCGAAGGCGTCGCCGGCGTCCGGTCGCTTCAGCTCAGCGACGGCCTCCATCCGAACCGCGACGGCGTCGAGAGGATCGTCGAAGGCATCCTGCCGTCGGTCGAGGCCGTGCTGGCGCAAGCGAAGCGGTAGGACGATCGGCGCCTTGACGCCCCCTCTCCCAGCCCCTCATCCTAACCTTCTCCCCGCACGCGGGGAGAAGGGACCGCTTGGCGTTTCGTCTCTCCGCCGCCGCGGCGCCGTTCACCAAGCGCCACGCGCCGCCTTGCGTAAGGCGCGGGCGAGGGGCTACCACCCGGCGCGCTCTCTCCCCCAGGAAAGCCGATGCCCGCCGCCCGCCACACCCTCACCCTCTCGTGCGCCGATCGGCCGGGAATCGTCGCCAAGGTCTCGGCGGCTTTGTTCGAGGGCGGCTTCAATGTGCTCGAGGCGCAGCAGTTCGACGACCTCGAGACCGGAAATTTCTTCATGCGCGTCGATTTCGACGGCGCGAGCGAGCGGGCGGACGTGGCGGCGTTCAGGCGCGCTTTCGCCGACCTTGCCGCGACGTTCGGCATGACCTGGTCGCTGAGGTCCGAGGCGCAGCGCAAGCGCGTCGTGCTGATGGTGTCGCGCTTCGACCATTGCCTCGCCGATCTGCTCTATCGCTGGCGCAGCGGCGAGCTGAAGATGGACGTGGTCGCAATCATCGCCAATTACTCGCGCGAGACCTACGACAACATCGATTTCGGCGCGATCCCGTTCCACCATCTGCCGGTCGAGAAGGAGACCAAGATGGAGCAGGAGGCCCAGGTCTGGGAGACGATCCGCGCCGCCCAGGCCGACGTCGTCGTGCTGGCGCGCTACATGCAGATTCTCTCCGAGGGTCTCGTCGCCAAGCTCACGGGGCGGTGCATCAACATCCACCACTCGTTCCTGCCTGGATTCAAGGGCGCGAGGCCCTATCACCAGGCGCATGCGCGCGGCGTCAAGCTGATCGGCGCCACCGCGCATTTCGTCACCGCCAACCTCGACGAAGGCCCGATCATCGAACAAGCGGTCGAGCGCATCACCCACGCCGACACGCCTGAAGACCTGGTGCGCAAGGGCCGCGACATCGAGCGGCGGGTGCTCGCCCGCGCGCTCGCCTATCACCTCCAGGACCGCGTCCTGATCAACGGCGCCAAGACGGTGGTGTTCCCCGACTGACGCTCAGCGCGCCGACTTCGCCTTCCGCGCCGCGCCCCGTTTGGCCGGCGCCTTACGGGCGGCCTTTCGCACTGGCGCCTTTTTGGCCGCCTTCTTCTTGGGCGCAGCCCTGCGCTTCGAGGCCGCTTTCTTCGGCGCGGCCTCGCGCTTCGCCGTGGCTTTGCGCGCCGGCTTGCGTTTGGTCGCCGGCCTCGGCTCAATCTTCGCGGCGTGGCGCGTGTGGATGCGCTCGACGCTGCGGGTCACGGCGTTCTCCTCCGCCCAGGCGAGCGCGGTCTCGAACGCCGCTGGCTGCATGTAGATCAGCTCGGACTTCAGTTCGCCGGTCTTCGCGTCCTGCCAGACATGGACCACCGAACTTTCCGGCTCGCCGTCGACATAGAACGTGTTGACCACGAGGCAGGGCGGCGAAGGCACGAACAGCTCGACATCGCCGATCCCGACGCTCGTCAGAGAAAGCACAGTCGCCATCAGACTCCTCCCTGGGGTCGCCGGCGCCGCAAGCGCCAACGCCGAGTCGAATCCATAGCGCCAACCGGCGTGCGTCGGTTGTCGTCAATCAACCGGATTTAACAATCGGCGTTACAAAAGCCGCCACAGCGCCTTCAGCCAGCCGAAAGCTGCGTTCTTGACGGCGACGGCGGGCGGCGGGGCGAGCGTCGGCGGCGCGGCCGGAACGATCTGGCAGCCGGGCGACAGGCGCGAGACGGCGATTTCGCCGTCGGTGAAATAGGGGTCGCCGCCGCCGTTACGGGCGAACACGGTCGCGCCGACGCCGGTTACCCCATAGGCCGCCGAGACCATGCCGGCGGCGGCGAGGTCGTGGGCAAGCAGGTCGCGTTCGGCGTCGATGTCCGGCGCGATATGGTGCGTCACCTGGCCGGTGTAATGGCTGACGCCGACGCTGCGGTCGAACGTCGCCGAGCCGAGCCACAGCGGCTCGCCGGAAGCGCCGTGCGCCAGCGCAAGCCAGAAGCGGACGTGGTGACGCTCCTTGGGGCTGATGCCCGCCGCCTTCTCGAACGCGAGGTCCTGGCGGCGGCCGTCGTAGAACAGGTCGCTGACCGGCGCGGTCGGGTAGGCGCGGCGCAGCAGCACGCTGTCGGCGATCCTGAGGCTGGAGCGCCAGGTGATCGGATCGGCGGGCCGCCAGCCGGCGGCGCGCATCGCGCACAGAACCTCGTCGCGACTCCCCTCGAGGCCGACGTTGAGCGCGTCGCCGGGCAGGCCGAGCGCGGTCGTCGTCGTCATCGCCTTTTCCGCCAGCGCCGGCTGGCGCTCGTAATGGCGCCAAAAGGCGGGCGCGAACTCGTAAGCGACGCCGACATACAGCGCGAGCAACGCCGCAAGAGCGACGATGAGCGGCCTCGCCGCGCGAAGCGGCCGGCGTCGGGCCGGGTTCGGCGGGGCGGAGGGCGGCGTCATCGGCGGTGATTTTGCGGGCCGCTTCGCCTAAAAGCAACGCCATCCCGCGCTCCGGCGCGGCCGCCGCCGCCGAGACCGCCAAGCGATGCCCTTTCTGAGCCTCTATGCCCGCGTCCTCGGCCGCCTCGCCGACGCACGCGCGCGCGCCGTCGCGCTGGCTCTCGCCAATCTCGCGCTCGCCTGCGCCCAATTCGCCGAGCCGCTGCTCTACGGCCACGTCATCGATCGGCTCGCCCAGGCGCAGGCGGCGGCCGCGCCGCCATTGTGGGCGGATCTGGCGCCGTGGCTCGCCGCCTGGGCCGGCTTCGGCCTGTTCTCGATCGTCGCCGGCGTCGTGACGGCGCTCTACGCCGACCGGCTCGCCCACCGCGAGCGGGTCGCCGTGATGGCCGCCTATTTCGAGCGCGCGCTGAGCCTGCCGATGAGCTTTCACGCCGGCGCCCATTCGGGGCGGCTGTTGAGGGTGATGATCGAGGGCTCGAACGCGATGTTCGGCGTCTGGCTCTCGTTCTTTCGCGAGCATTGCGCCAGCCTCGTCGCGCTGTTCGTGCTGCTGCCGCTGACGCTGCTGAAGAACTGGCGGCTCGGCGCGATCCTCGTCGCGTTGGTCGTCGTCTTCGGCGCAGCGATGAACCTCGTCATCCGCCGCACCGGCGCGATGCAGACCGTCGCCGACGAAGCGAGCACGGATCTCGCCGAGCGCGTCGCCGACGTGTTCGGCGCCCTGCCGGTGGTGCAGAGCTTCGCCCGCGCCGAGGAGGAGGCGGAGGCGCTCAGGGGCCTCGGCGCGCGGCTGCTCGCGGCGCAGTTTCCGGTGCTGACCTGGTGGGCGCTGGCGAGCGTCGCCACCCGCGCCAGCGCGACGCTGGCGCTGCTGGCGATCTTCGTCGCCGGCGTCTGGCTCGACATCAAGGGGCTGACGACCATCGGCGAGATCGCGACCTTCATGGGCCTGGCGACGATGCTGATCGGTCGGCTCGAGCAGATGGTCGGCTTCGTCAATTTCCTCTTCGCCCAGGCGCCGAAGCTCGTGCAGTTCTTCGCCGTGCTCGACGCCTCCTCGAGCGTCGCCGATCGCCGCGACGCGATCGCGGTCGGCCGGCTCGCCGGCCATGTGCGCTTCGATGGCGTCTCTTTTGCTTACGCCCCGGGACGCGAAGCGGTTCACGACCTCGCCTTCGACGCGCCGGCCGGCAGGACGATCGCGCTGGTCGGCGCGACCGGCTCGGGCAAGTCGACCGCGCTGGCGCTGCTGCACCGCGTCTACGACCCGAGCGAGGGGCGCATCGCCATCGACGGGCGCGACATTCGCGACATGACCTTGCGCTCGCTGCGCGACAACATCGGCGTCGTGTTCCAGGAGCCGTTCATCCTCGCCCGCTCGATCGAGGAGAACCTGCGCATCGGCAAGCCCGACGCGAGCGTCGACGAAATCGCGCTCGCGCTCGAACGCGCTCAGGCGGCCGGTTTCGTCGCGCAGCAGCCCCGCGGGCTGAAGACGATCATCGGCGAGCGCGGCCGCAACCTCTCGGGCGGCGAGCGCCAGCGCCTCGCCGTCGCCCGCGCGCTGCTGAAAGACCCGCCGATCATGATCCTCGACGAGGCGACCAGCGCGCTCGACGCCGAAACCGAGCGGCAGCTGCAGGCGGCGCTCGACCACGCGACGCGCGGCCGGACGACTTTCGTCATCGCCCACCGTCTCGCCACCATCCGCCGCGCCGACACGATTCTGGTGTTCGCCGCGGGGGCGATCGTCGAAGCGGGGACGTTCGAGGCGCTGGTCGCCAAGGGCGGCCGCTTCGCCCGCCTCGCCGAAGCACAGTTCCTCACGCCGCAGGCGGAAGCGCCGGCGCCGTAACAAAGCCGGAGTTCGGCGCGACTTAAGCGGCGAATCCTTTCCCCCCAAGGCAGAAGGGGGCTTACACGAACAGGAGACCGTCGATGGACGCCAAGACCTATCCCGTCACCCATACCGAGGCCGAGTGGCGCGCGTTGCTGACGCCCGAGCAGTACGCGATCATGCGCGAGCACGGGACCGAGCGCGCCGGCAGTTGCGCGCTGCTGCACGAGAAGCGTCCGGGCGCATTCTCCTGCGCTGGCTGCGGCCAACCCTTGTTCGAGGGCCAGACCAAGTTCGAGAGCGGCACCGGCTGGCCGAGCTTCACCGATCCCGTAGCCGGTTCGGTCGAGACCACGACCGACCGCAGCTGGGGCATGTCGCGCACCGAGGTCCACTGCGCGCGCTGCGGCTCGCATCTCGGCCACGTCTTTCCCGACGGCCCGCCGCCGACCGGCCTGCGCTATTGCATCAACGGCGTGGCGACGAATTTCACCCCCAAGGGGTGAAGTGTAGCCGCGCTCGGCGAGCGCGGCTGCTGGTCGACGGCGAGCGTAAAGGAAACGGGCGCGATCGCCGATCGCGCCTACAAGGGGGCTTCCTGATCCCCGCCCGTCGCCTTGACGCCGGTGGCCGGGCCGCCGACAAAGCGCTTATGAACGCGCTGAGCCCCTCGCATGCAAGTCGCCCCCAGGGCCATCTGCCGGTCCAGAGTGGCCGCGTCGGCGTGCTCATCGTCAACCTCGGCACGCCGGAAGCGACCGACTATTGGTCGATGCGGCGCTATCTCGCCGAGTTTCTCTCCGACCGGCGCGTGATCGAGGCGCCGCGTTGGCTGTGGTGGCTGATCCTCAACCTGTTCATCCTGCCGCGCCGGCCTGCCGCCAAGAGGCGCGATTACGATTCGATCTGGAACCGCGAGCGCAACGAGAGTCCGCTCAAGACCTTCACCCGCAGCCAGGCCGAGAAGCTCGCGCTGGCGCTCGCCGGCGACGGGCGGATCGAGGTCGACTGGGGCATGCGCTACGGCCAGCCGGCGATCGCCGCGCGCCTCGCCGCGTTACAGGCCAAGGGCTGCGACCGCATTCTGCTTGTGCCGCTCTATCCGCAATATTGCGCGGCGACGACGGCGACGGTCGCCGACAAGGCGTTCGAAGCCTTGCAGGCGATGCGCTGGCAGCCGACTTTGCGCGTCGCCGCGCCGTGGTATGACGATCCCGCCTATATCGACGCGCTCGCCCGCTCGACCCGCGCGTCGCTCGCCGCGCTCGACTTCGAGCCCGAAGTTCTGCTGGCGTCGTTCCACGGTATCCCGCGCGCCTATTTCGACCGGGGCGATCCCTACTATTGCCATTGCGCCAAGACGACGCGACTGCTGCGCGCCGCGCTTGGGCTCGACGAAGA
The DNA here is from genome assembly GCF_049514155.1 of Roseiarcus sp. Taxonomy (GTDB): domain Bacteria; phylum Pseudomonadota; class Alphaproteobacteria; order Rhizobiales; family Beijerinckiaceae; genus Roseiarcus. The sequence goes on from NZ_JBEKVH010000075.1 coordinate 17,176, forward strand.
GCGGCTGCGCATGACCTTCCAGTCGCGTTTCGGTCGCGCCGAATGGCTCAAGCCCTACACCGCCGAGACGGTCAAGGCGCTGGCCAGCCAAGGGGTCAAACGCGTCGCCGTGCTGACGCCCGGTTTCGTCGCCGATTGCCTCGAGACGCTGGAAGAGATCGGCGTCGAGAACGCCGGCTACTTCAAGGCCGGCGGCGGCGAGCGCTTCGCCGCGCTGCCCTGCCTCAACGACGGCGAAGACGGCATGCGGGTCATCGAGACGGTGGTCAGGCGAGAACTGGCGGGGTGGATCTAAGGAGAAGCGCCACCCGCGTTCCACCACTTACCAGTCGTCATGGCCGGGCTTGACCCGGCCATCCAGACTCACGTTCTCGCATGCGCCTGGGGTTCGCTTCCGCGCCACTGCCACGTGGATGGCCGGGCTTGACCCACGGCTGTCCGGTTCATGTTGGGCTCCAGTTTAGCGAGAGTTGCTGCGAGTCGAGCGGCGAGGGTCTTTGCGGTTGCTTGAGGCGGGTGAAATCCTTGCGATGCA
>NZ_JBEKVH010000076.1:0-34090 GCF_049514155.1 Roseiarcus sp.
ACCGCCGCGGCGGCCGACCTCGCGCTGATCGCCGGCCAGAAGCCGATCGTCACCCGCGCCCGCAAGGCGATCTCGACCTTCAAGGTGCGCGAGAACATGCCGATCGGCGCCAAGGTGACGCTGCGCAAGACGCGCATGTACGAGTTCCTCGACCGTCTGGTGACGGTCGCGCTGCCGCGCGTGCGCGACTTCCGCGGCCTCGACCCGAAGTCGTTCGACGGTCGCGGCAATTACGCGCTCGGGATCAAGGAGCACATCGTGTTTCCCGAGATCGACTACGACAAGGCGGAGGCGATGCTCGGTCTCGACATCGTCGTGTGCACGACCGCCAGAACTGACGCCGAGGCGCGCGCCCTGTTGCGCGCCTTCAACTTCCCGTTCCGGCAGTGAGCGCCTTGAGCGCTCAGACGCGGAAAATGGAGGCCGAGTGAATGGCAAAGAAGAGTGCAATCGAGAACAACCAGCGCAAGCAGCGCCTGGTGAAGAAATTCGCCGGGCGCCGCAAGCGGCTGCTGGACACCGCCAACGACGAGAAGCTGACGATGGAAGAGCGCTTCGAGGCGCGCATCAAGCTGGCGGCGCTGCCGCGCAACGGCGCGGCGGTTCGCATCCGCAACCGTTGCGAGGTGACCGGCCGTCCGCGCGGCTACTACCGCAAGATGAAGATGAGCCGCATCGCGCTCAGGGAATTGGGCAACAAGGGCCTGATTCCCGGCCTCGTGAAGTCGAGCTGGTGAGGAGGCGGGGATCATGGCAGTGAACGATCCGTTGGGCGATATGCTCACCCGCATCCGCAACGCGCAGACGCGCAAGCGCGGCAAGGTCACGACGCCGGGTTCGTCGCTGCGCCAGAAGGTGCTCGACGTGCTGCAGGCCGAGGGTTACATCCGCGGCTACACCACCACCGAATACGGCAACGGCCGCTCGGAGTTCGAGATCGAGCTCAAGTACTTCGACAACGAGCCGGTGATCCGCAAAATCGAGCGCGTCTCCAAGCCTGGCCGGCGCGTCTACGCCAACGTCGACTCGGTGCCGCGGGTCTCCAACGGCCTCGGCGTGTCGATCATCTCGACGCCGAAGGGCGTGATGGCCGATCACGCGGCGCGCGAGCTTCGCGTCGGCGGCGAGGTTCTCTGCACGGTCTTCTAACGGGTCGACTGTTCGAGCCGACCCGGTCGGCGTCCGCTAATTTGGAAGCACTGCAATGTCTCGTATCGGCAAGAAACCCGTGGCCATCCCGGCCGGCGTCACCGCCCGGCTCGACGGCCAATCGATCGCCGTCAAGGGCGCGAAGGGCGAGTTGACGTTCACCGCGCCCGAAGAAGTGCGGGTCAGCATCGACGCCGGCGCGATCCATGTCACGCCGCACGGCGAGGACAAGCGCGCGCGGGCGATGTGGGGAACGGCGCGCGCCCGCATCCAGAACCTCGTCGCCGGCGTGACCAAGGGCTTCGAGAAGAAGCTCGAGATCAACGGCGTCGGCTACAAGGCGGCGGTCGCGGGCAAGAACCTGCAACTGTCGCTCGGCTACAGCCACGACGTGGTCTTCCCGATTCCCGCCGGCGTCACCATCGCCACGCCGAAGCCGACCGAGATCAACATCGCCGGCATCGACAAGCGCCAGGTCGGGCAGGTCGCCGCCGAGATCCGCGCCTTTCGCGGCCCCGAGCCCTACAAGGGCAAGGGCGTGAAATACGCCGACGAGTTCATCTTCCGCAAGGAAGGCAAGAAGAAGTAAGGGGCGCCGTCATGGCCAATTCCAACAAGTCCAACGATCGGCGCAAGGCGCGCGTCCGCCGCGCGATCGCCGCTCACGCGGGCCGTCTGCGGCCGCGCCTCTCCGTGTTCCGCTCGTCCAAGCAGATCTCGGCGCAGATCATCGACGACGAAAAGGGCGTGACCGTCGCCGCCGCGTCGACTTTGGAGAAGGCGATCCGCGAGGAACTCAAGACCGGCGCCAACGTCGCTGCGGCCAAGCGCATCGGCCTCGAGATCGCCGAGCGGGCGAAGAAGGCGGGCGTCGCCAAGGTCGTGTTCGATCGTGGCGGCTACATGTATCACGGGCGCGTCAAGGCGCTCGCAGAGGGCGCTCGCGAGGGCGGCCTCGAGTTCTAAGTTCAACCTCAAGCGAGCGGCGCCGCAGGCGCGGCGACCGCGTTCAAGTGACGGAAAATCAACATGGCGCGTGAAGGAGAAGGCGGCCGCGGCCGCGATCATGGCCGAGAGGATCGCGACAGCGAGTTCGTCGACCGCCTCGTCCACATCAACCGCGTGGCGAAAGTGGTCAAGGGCGGGCGTCGCTTCGGCTTCGCGGCGCTGGTCGTCGTCGGCGACCAGAAGGGTCGGGTCGGCTTCGGCCACGGCAAGGCGCGCGAAGTGCCCGAGGCGATCCGCAAGGCGACCGAATCGGCCAAGCGTGGCCTGGTTCGCGTGCCGCTGCGCGAAGGGCGCACCCTGCATCACGACGTCCATGGACGCCACGGCGCCGGTCGCGTCGTGCTGCGCGCCGCTCCGGCCGGCACCGGCATCATCGCCGGCGGCCCGATGCGCGCCGTGTTCGAGTCGCTCGGCGTCCACGACGTCGTCGCCAAGAGCCAGGGCTCGTCGAACCCCTACAACATGATCCGCGCCACCTTCGACGCGCTGTCGCGCGAAGACAGCCCGCGTTCGGTGGCGCAGCGTCGCAACATCAAGGTGTCGACCCTCCAGTCGCGCCGCCAGGGCGTCGAAGCCGACGCCGCAGACTCCTGAGCGCGAGGCCGACCATGACCACGGCGAAGAAAGTCACGATCGAACAGATCGGCAGCCCGATCGGGCGTCCGCACGCGCAGCGTGAGACGCTCAAAGGTCTGGGCCTCAACAAGATCGGCCGTCGCGCCAGCGTCGCAGACACGCCGGAAACGCGCGGCATGATCGCCAAGGTTGCGCACCTGGTGCGCGTCGTCGACGGCCATTGAGGACGCGACCATGAAACTCAACCAGATCAAGGACAATGCGGGCGCGACAAAGTCGCGCATTCGCGTCGGCCGCGGCATCGGCTCGGGCAAGGGCAAGCAGGCGGGGCGCGGCGGCAAGGGCCAGACCGCGCGCTCCGGCGTGCGCATCAAGGGTTTCGAGGGCGGCCAGATGCCGCTGCATCGCCGCCTGGCCAAGCGCGGCTTCAATCCGCCGTCGCCGCTCGACCTCAACGAAGTCAATCTCGGCCGCGTGCAGAGCGCGATCGACGCCGGCAAGCTCGACGCCGGCAAGCCGATCACGGTCGAGGCGCTCATCGCCGCTGGCGTGGTGGCGCGGGCGCGCGACGGCGTGAAGCTGCTCGGCAACGGCGAATTCAAGGCCAAGGCCAAGTTCGAGGTCTACGGCGCGTCGAAGAGCGCGGTCGAGGCGGTCGAAAAGGCCGGCGGCAGCGTCAAGACGCTGAAGGCCGAGGCGGTCGCGGCCGGCTGACGAAGGGCCGCCCGAAGGGGTGGCGTTTCGTCGCGGGAGGGCCATATGATTTGAACGGCGCTCCGCATGGGCCGCCGTTCAAATTGCGTCTATAGCCTGCCGCGGCGGACCGCAGCCAGGCCGGGCGCTCGAGGGGCGCGTGACCCGCGCCGCGGTACTGACGGAGCGCGTAAACGATGGCATCGGCCGCCGAACAACTTGCCGCCAACATCAATTGGTCCGCTTTCTCCAAGGCGGAAGAGCTCAAGAAGCGCATCTGGTTCACCCTCGGCGCGCTGATCATCTATCGCCTCGGCACCTACATCCCGCTGCCGGGAATCGATCCCGCCGCCTTCGAGCAGTCCTTCCTCGGCCAGAAGCAGGGCGTGCTCGACATGTTCAACATGTTCTCGGGCGGCGCCGTGCAGCGCATGGCGGTGTTCGCGTTGAACATCATGCCGTACATCTCGGCCTCGATCATCATCCAGTTGCTGAGCTCGGTGCTGCCGTCGCTCGAAGCGATCAAGAAAGAGGGCGAGGCGGGCCGCAAGGTCCTCAACCAGTACACCCGCTATCTCACCGTCGTGCTGGCTCTGTTTCAGGCCTACGGCATCGCCATCGGCCTCGAGGGGCGAGGGGGCGTCGTCGCGGACCCCGGATTCCTATTCCGCTTCTCGACCATGATCACGTTGACCGGCGGGACGATGTTCCTCGTTTGGCTGGGCGAGCAGATCACGTCGCGCGGCGTCGGCAACGGCTCGTCGCTGATCATCTTCTCCGGCATCGTCGCGCGATTGCCGCAGGCGGTGGTGCAACTGTTCGAACTCGGCCGCCAGGGTTCGATCTCGACCGGCATGGTGCTTGCCGTCATCGTGATGGTGTTCGTCGTCGTCGCCTTCATCGTCTTCATGGAGCGCGCGCAGCGGCGTGTGCCGATCACCTATCCGCGCCGCCAGGTCGGCAACAAGATGTACGAGGGGCAGAGTTCGTTCCTGCCGCTCAAGCTCAACACTTCAGGCGTCATTCCGCCGATTTTTGCTTCGTCGCTGCTGCTGCTGCCCACGACCGTCGCCAATTTCGCCCAAGGCTCGGCGTCGAACGGCATCCTGTCGACCATCACCGCCTTGCTCGGCCGCGGCGGCCCGCTCTACCTCATCCTGTATGTCTCGCTGATCGTCTTCTTCGCCTTCTTCTATACCGCGACGGTGTTCAACCCCGCCGACACCGCGGACAATCTCAAGAAGCACGGCGGTTTCGTGCCTGGCGTCCGACCGGGCGAGCGCACCGCCCAATACATAGACGGCATCCTCACCCGCATCACCGTGGTCGGCGCCGCCTATCTCGCGATCATCTGCGTCCTGCCGGAGCTGCTGACTTCCTACTCGTCGGTCCAACTCTATTTCGGCGGCACTTCGCTGCTGATCGTCGTCAGCGTGACGATGGATACGGTGGCGCAGATCCATGGCCATCTGCAGGCCCACCAGTACGAGGGCCTGATCCGCAAGTCCAAGTTGAGGGGGAAGAAGAGATGAGGTTGATCCTGCTCGGGCCGCCTGGCGCCGGCAAAGGGACGCAGGCGACTCGACTGGTGGAGAAATTCGGCATTCCGCAACTTTCGACCGGCGACATGCTGCGCGCCGCGGTGGCGGCGGGAACGCCGATCGGCCTCAAGGCCAAGGCGGTAATGGAATCGGGCGCCCTGGTTTCCGACGACATCGTCGCCGGCATCATCGACGAGCGCCTCGATCAGCCCGATGCGAAGAAGGGATTCATTCTCGACGGCTTTCCGCGCACGCTGGCCCAGGCCGAGGCGCTCGACGCGATGCTCGCCCGCAAGGGGCTCAAGCTCGACGCGGCGATCGAGCTGAAGGTCGACGCCGAGAAGCTCGTTTCGCGCATCGTCAATCGCGCCGCCGAGGCCAAGGCCGCCGGCAAGCCGGTGCGCAAGGACGACGATTCGGAGATTTTCAAGACCAGGCTCGCCGCTTACTTTCGCGACACGGCGGCGGTGACGCCCTACTACGCCGCCAAGGGCGCGTTGCATGGAGTCGACGGCATGGCCGCGGTCGCCGACGTCGCCGCCGCCATCGACGCGGCGTTGGCGAAGGTAGAATGACAAACGCCGCCGCGGCGCGCGACGATTCGGCGGTTCGCGCCGAACGCCGCGGCGCGGCCGGCTTCATCATCCTCGATCGACTGCGCGCGCTCAACGCGCTGACGCTGCCGATGCTGCGCGCAATCGCCGCCGCGCTCGACGATTTCGAACGCGACGCGCGCGTCGCCCGGGTCGTCGTCGCCAGCGCCGGCGGCCGCGCCTTCTCCTCCGGCGCCGACCTGCGCTCGACTTACGAACTGGGGCAAGCGGGCGATCACGCCGCCCAGCTCGACTTCTTTCGCGAGGAATACCGGCTGAACCGCCGCATCGCGCGTTATTCCAAGCCGTGCGCTGCGTTGGTCGACGGCATCGTCATGGGCGGCGGGGTGGGTCTGTTCGCCTACGCTTCCCGTCGCGTCGTCAGCGAGCGCTGCGTGTTCGCCATGCCCGAAGTCGGCATCGGCTTCTTCCCCGACATCGGCGCCGCCCACCTGCTGGCGCGCCTGCCGAGCCGCATCGGCGCCTTGCTCGCCGCGACCGGCAAGCGGATCGAGGCTGGCGACGTCGTCGAACTCGCCATCGCGCAAACCTTCGTTCCGAGCTCGGATCTGCCCGCGCTGACAGACGCGCTCGCCGAAGCCGCGCCGCTTGACGCCGTTCTCGATCGCTTCGCCGCGCCGCCGCCGCTGGGCAAACTCGCCGCCGAGGGCGCGGCGATCCAAACCTGGTTCGCCCGGCTCGACCGTCCCGCGGTCTTGGCGGCGCTGGCCAAGGCGGCGCCCGGCGCCGAACTCGCCGCGGCGGCGCTGACGGCGATGCGCGCGACTTCGCCGACGACCCAGGCGATCGCCTTGCGCCAGATTGCGCTCGCCTCCGACCTCAGCCTTGAGGAAACGCTTCGGGTCGATTTCCGCATCGCTTCGCGCATCTGCCGCGGCGAAGACCTATACGAGGGCGTGCGGGCGACGATCATCGACAAGCGCGGCGTACCGCGCTGGCGCCCGGGGCCGAGCGAGCCGATCGCCGAGGCGGCGATCGATGCCTATTTCGCGCCGCTGCCGCCGGCCGAGGAGCTGACCTTTCCGGAGCCCGCCCGGCGGTGAAGACGACCATGCGCCAGAGCGTCGATGGCGTGACGCAGATCGTCGAACGGGCGTCGCCCGGCGCTTATGGCGCAGCCGCCGGCCTGCGGGCGAAGTTCCACTGGAGCGACGCGCTGGTCTGGTTCATGCGCGCCATCGCCTGGCTGTGGGTCGCCAAGGGGCTGTTCAACTGGGGCCTGGTGCTCGGCGCATTCTCCCGTTACGGCGACTTCTCGGTGCTGTCGCGTTCGCTGCAGGGCTCGATCGTGTTCTTCGCCGCAGTCGATCTGCTCGCGGCGGTCGGCCTGTGGCTCGCCGCGCCGTGGGGCGGCGTGCTGTGGCTTCTGTGCGTGTCGATCGAGACGGTTTCGCCGGCGCTCGGCGTGCGCGGCGGGGCGACCGGCGTGCTCGGCGTCGGACTGAACGTCGTGCTGGTCGCGGTCTATTTCTTCCTCACCTGGCGGGCCGGTCAGGAGCGGACGTAAGCGGCTTCGCGCGCCGCTCTTAACGGTCTGCAAAGGTCAACAAACCATTTGATTTAGTTCAAGTTTACCGTCTCCAGTAAACCTTGGATTCAGCCTGACTCTTAAACTCGTCTTCATGGGCCTAGGCTACTGTCGACGTCATCAAAGGACCGAATAATAATCTCGGCCTGGGACAGTCGAACAGTCGGGTGTGACATGACCAATCTTGCGAAGACAGAGGAAAACGTCTCGCGATCGGCGCGAATTTCTACCGTTCGCCCTGCGTATCTTGAGACCCTGACGATGGTCGAGCGGCTGCATCGCCGCCTTCTCGACGTCATCAAGGACGAGTTCGATCGGCGCGGCCGCTCCGACGTCAACGCCGTACAGGCGCTGCTGCTATTCAACATCGGCGACAAGGAGCTGACCGCCGGCGAGCTGCGCACGCGCGGCTACTACCTCGGCTCGAACGTCTCCTACAACGTCAAGAAGCTGGTCGAGATGGGCTATCTCCATCACGCCCGCTCGCGCATCGACCGCCGCTCGGTCCGCATCAGTCTGACCGAAAAGGGCGAGGAGGTGCATCGCATCATCACCGGGCTCTACGAGAAGCACGCGACCACGGTCGAGCAGATCGGCGGCGTCATGGCCGACGACTTCGCCCGCATGAACGTGTCGCTGGCGCGACTCGAGCGCTTTTGGACCGATCAGATCAAATACCGCCTGTGACGCGGCCGGGCTCAAGGCCCCAAACGCGTTGCGGTTGATCTGTCCCGGTCGCGCGATGGAATCGGCAAGGGCGCCCTCTGCGGGCGCCCTTTTTTGTTGCGCGCGTTCACGCTTGCGTGCGAGCTGCGCCCGGCCATAAATTCGCCCGAAGGGTCGGCGAGTTACCGGAAGGGCAGGGTCGTCGCGATCGAATCGCGGGCCGGCCCCAATCGCGAATGCGGCGCGGGGGGCCACGACTGAGAGCGGCGTTTCGCGCGTATCATCAAGGGGCTTGGCCTGTTCATGACGGGATCTCGGTTTGCGCGCGTCGATCGACGCGCCTTTCTTTCTGGCGTCGCGGTCTGCGCCCTCGCCGGCGCGACCTTCGTCCCCTTGGCGGCCCGCGCGCAGCAGGCCGACGACGACCAGGCCGAGTGGCGTCAGAGCTACGAGACTTCCGATCGCGTTTCGATCGGCCGCGAGAGCACGCCGACGCTGTCGCCGGCGACGGTCGACGCCACCGAAAAGGCGATCGAGCTCTATCAGAGCCTTGTTTCTCGCGGCGGCTGGAACGCGGTTCCCGCCGTCGAGTTGAAGATCGGTTCGAAGTCCAAGGCGGTGCAGGCTTTGCGTCAGCGCCTGGTCGCCTCCGGCGATCTCGACCAGGAAGCCGGCATGGGCCCGGTGTTTGATTCCTTCGTCGACGCGGCGGTCAAGCGCTTCCAGGTCCGCCACGGGCTCAATCCGACCGGCGACGTCAACGACGCGACCCTCGCCGAACTCAACGTGCCGGCCGAAGCGCGCCTGCAGCAATTGCAGACCAACATCGTCCGCTTGCGCGCCTATTCGGGCGACCTCGGCCGTCGGTTCGTCATGGTCAACATTCCCTCCGCCGCAGTCGAGACGGTGGAGGACGGCGCCGTTCATTCCCACCACGCCGCCGGCGTCGGCAAGATCGATCGCCAGTCGCCGATCATGCAGACCAAGGCGACCGAGGTGAATTTCAATCCATTCTGGACTGTGCCGCCGTCGCTGATCAAGAAAGACCTCATCCCCAAGATGCAGGCCGACCCGACCTATCTGACCGACGAGAAGATCCGCGTCTTCAACAAGGAGGGCCAGGAGGTTTCGCCGCAGTCGATCAACTGGAACAGCGACGAAGCGACCCACTACAAGTATCGCCAGGATCAGGGCGCCGACCTCAACTCGCTCGGCTTCGTTCGCATCAACATCCCCAACCCTTACGGCGTCTACATGCACGACACGCCGTCGAAGGGCGTATTCGGCGACGACTTCCGCTTCGTCTCGTCGGGCTGCGTGCGCGTGCAGGACGTGCGCGACTATGTCGCCTGGCTGCTGGAGGACAATCCCGGCTGGGGCCGCGATCAGATCGACGAGGTGATCCGCTCCGGCGACCGCGTCGACGTCAAGCTGACGACGCCGGTGCCGGTCTACTGGGTCTACGTCACCGCCTGGGCGACGCCGGACGGGATCGTGCAGTTCCGCCCCGACATCTATCAGCGCGACGGGTCCGGACCCGGCCCGCTTGCCTCCGCCATTCCCGCCCAGCCGCTCGCCCTGCCGCAGGATTGAGCCGCTCTAGCCGATGAGGCCGGTCGCCTTCGCGTAATAGACGAGGGCGATCGTCTTGGCGTCGCGGATGACGCCCGAGGCGATCATCGCCTCGGCTTCCGCGTATCCGACCTCGACAACTTCGATGCGTTCGTCGGCGTCGACGCCGCCGCCGGCGCCGACGCGGTCACTCGCGCTATAAGGGGCGACGAAACAGCCGACTGTCTCGGTGAGCGCGCCAGGGCTGGTGAAGGCGTCGAAGGCATGGCGCGCCTCGGCGATCCGGACGCCGGTCTCTTCCAATGCTTCGCGCCGCGCGCAGGTCTCAGGATCGTCGCCGTCAAGCATGCCGGCGCAGGCCTCGATCATTTCCGGCGTCCCGTCGGCGAGATAAGCGGCGAGGCGGAACTGCCTGACCAGCATCACGACGCCGCGCGCCGGGTCGTAGAGCAGCACCGCGGCGGCGGGGCCGTGATGGTAGATCTCGTGGTCGAGCACGCGTCGCGAGCCGTCCGCCTCCTCGACCTCGGCGCGGGTGCGGGTGAGGCGGAAGCGCTCGTTCGCCAGCGTCCGCTCAGCGATCACGCGCACGCTCTTGGCCATCGCCTGTGGCTCCCGTTTGCGGTTGGCCGCGTCGCTTAAACCGCGTCAGACGCCGAACTGCTCACGCAACGTCCGTTCATCGAACGGATGGCCAGCGTCGTGCAGCAGGATCAGCGATGTGGCGAAGTCGGTTTCGACGGCGACGCGCATGACGTCGCGGATTTCGATGTGGTCGGCGGCCGCGGCGACCGGCCGCTTGTCGTGCTCCAGGATCTCGAACGCAACCTTCGCCCCTTCGGGCAGCAAGGCGCCGCGCCAGCGCCGCGGCCGGAAGACGCAGATCGGCGTCAGCGCCATCAGCCGCGATCCCCATGGCAGAATCGGGCCGCTGGCGGAAAGATTGTAAGCGGTCGAGCCGGCCGGCGTCGCCACCAGCACGCCATCGGCGACCAGCTCCGCGACCCGCACCCTGTCGTCGACCAGGATCTCGATCTTGGCCGCCTGGTACTTCTGCCGCCACAACGACACTTCGTTGATCGCCCGTGCGGTCATTTCCTGGTCGTGCACGTCGCGCGTGCGCATCAGCAGCGGATGGATGATCGAAGGCTGCGCGACCGCCAGGCGGGCGCGCAGGCCGCGCTCGGAAAAGTCGTTCATCAGAAAGCCGAGAGAGCCGCGATTCATGCCGTAGACCGGCTTGGGCGCCGACATCGTCCGATGCAGGGTCTGCAGCATCGTGCCGTCGCCGCCCAGGGCGACAATGACGTCGGCCTCCTCGAACGGAATGTCGCCATAGCGGTCGATGAGCTTCAGGCGCGCCGCCTCGGCGTCCGGCGCGGTGGAAGAAACGAAGCAGATCGCCTGGTGTTTCTCCTCGACGGACTCTTGCGCGCTCATGCCGGCCCCTCTTCGCCGCAGCGAGGAATAGAGGAACGGCGCGCTTGCGTAAACTCCATGCCCGCCACGGCGAAGTCGCCGCGGGTTCGAGGCTTAAACCGAGGATCGGGCCGGCGCGGGCGCGCGGCCGCGCCGGCCGACCGCGTCGGGCGTCGGCAGGGTGATGAGGAAACGCGCGCCGCAATAGAAATCGTCGCTCTTGGCTTCGGCGAGGCTGATCGAGCCGCCGTTGCGCGCGACGAGGTCGGCGGCGATGGCGAGGCCGAGACCCGTCCCACCCTCACGGGTGGTCAGATGGAACGGTTCGAAAATGTGCGCAGTCTGTTCGGAGGCGAAACCGGGCCCGGTGTCGCTGATCTCGATCAGCGCGACATTGTCGGTGCGAATCGCCGCGAGGCGGATCGCGGTCGGCCGACCGTTTTGCGCTCCGCGGGTGCACAAAACCTGGGCGGCGTTGCGGCAGAGGTTCTCGATCACCCGCTGGATGTGGTCGGCGTCGGCGAGCAGCTCGAACTTCGGTGGGATGTCGATCGCGTAAACGACCGCCCCGGCGCGTTCGGCCTCGGCGGTCTCGACCACCTGACGCACCAGCTCGCGCAAATCGAAGCGCCGCGGCGACGGCGCCTGCTCGCGTCCGCCGCCGTAAGTGAGGGTCGACTGGCAGAACACGATTGCGCGGTCGAGCGTCGCCACCAGCCGCGGCGCGAGGCGCTGGGCGAGCGGGTCGGGGATTGTGCTCAGACGATCGGAAATGAGCTGCGCCGCCGACAGCATGTTGCGCAGATCGTGGTTGATGCGCGCCACCGCCATGCCGAGCTCGGCAAGCCGCTTGCGCTGCCTGAGTTCGTGGGCGAGCGAACTCTGCATCGTCGCCAGCGCCGCCTCGGCGCGGCCGATCTCGTCGTCTCGGCCGCTCGGCGCGATGACGCGCGCGCTTTCCTGCGGCCGCTCGCCGAAGGCGATGATGCTCGACGTCAGCCGGCGCACCGGCCGGATCACCAACGACCACAGCGCCGCCCACAGCACGCAGGTCACCACGGCGGAAATGATCAGCGACAGGACGAGGAAGTTGCGGGAAATGCGCCACATCGCCTCGATCAGCGGCGATTCGTCGAGGGTCACGTCGATCGTCGCGCCGTCGCCCTGCGACCGCCCGATCACCCGCACCAGCGAGCCGGGCTGGGCGAACAGCGTGCGGAAAGCCGCTTGGCTGAGCATGGGCGTCGATGAGGAGGAATCGCCCATCTCGTCCGTCTCGACGACGGCGCCTGGCGGTTTGTCGGGCTCGGCGGCCAGCCGTCGCCCAACCGGCAGGGTGACGACGATCGACTTGGCGTTGACCGTGTCGAGGATCTTGTCGGCGAGTTCCGGCGGCGCCGGCTCCTTGCCGGTCTCGCCGAACAACATCATCGCCGTATGGGCGACCATCAATCGGTCGCGCAGCCAGTTCTCGCGATAGGCGGTCAGGCGCGAGGCGTAGAAGAGGCCCATCGCCACCAACACGAAGCCGACCGTCAGCAGAAGAAGTCGGCCTGCGATGCCGATCGAGCGGCGGCGCAGCGGGGCGGCCGCGCCCGCGCCAAGCGCATCGTCGGACGCGTCGACCAGCGCCGTCGGCGATTGTCTGGCGGCCGCCTGCTCAGGCGACAGCAGGGACATGGTCGTCCTCCAGATAGACGCGAATGATCTCGTCGAAACTCGACTCAGCGGCAAAGCCGAGCGCCTGAGCGCGCCGAGCGTCGAAACGGCCTGGCCAACCGGAAACGATGGCGGCGCTCGACTCGTCGGCCTGGCGACGGATCAGCCGGACCGCAGCGTCGCCGCCGATACGGCGCAACGCCTCGATCTGCTCGCCGACCGTCGTCGAAAAGCCGGGCATCGTCAAGCTGCGCCGCGGACCCAGCCGCCCGAGGTCGAGCGCCGCGGCATGGAGGAAGAAGCCGACCGCCGCGCGCGGCGAGGCGCACCAGAGCTGCATCGTCTCGGGCGTCGGCAGGATCGCTTCGCGTCCCGAGAGGGGTTCGCGGATGATCGACGAAAAGAAGCCGGAGGCGGCGCGGTTGGCCGGTCCCGGCCTGACGACGACCGTCGGCAGGCGCAGCGCGATCCCGTCGAAGACTGCGCGGCGCGAATAGTCGGCGATGAGCAGTTCGACGATCGCCTTCTGCGCGCCGTAGCTGGTCAGCGGCGCGACGAGGAAATCGTCGTCGATCGTCTCGGGGAAGGGCGCGCCGAACACGGCGATCGATGAGGCGTAGATCAGCCGCGGGCGATAGGCGCCGCCGGAGCGCTCGCGTTCGCGGCGGATCGCCTCGAACAGGCGTCGCGTCGCGTCGAGATTGACCGCGTAGCCTTTGTCGAAATCGCTTTCCGCTTCGCCCGACACCACCGCTGCAAGGTGAAACACGACGTCGGGGCGCGCCGCGATCGCCTTCGCCGCGGTCGACGGCGCGGCGACGTCGAGCGCCTCGCACAGCGTCGTGAAGCGGGCGCCGGCGGGCGGGGCGGGAACGACGACGTCGACGAGATGAGCGGTTTCGATCGGCCGGCCGGCGATTGCGCCGTCGGCCGCCAGCCTGACGCAAAGTTTCCGACCGATCATGCCTGCCGCGCCGGTGACCAGGATGCGCATTGTCCGACCCTTTTCGTCCTCCGCGGACTCGCCGCGGACCCAGGAGGCGCCGAGCAGCGCAGAATTTCGTGAAGAAAATAAGTCAAAAGCGCGACGGTCACGAATTAGACAAATTCTAAAGCGAAGTGGCGGTTCGGGTGAAGTCTGGGGAGGCTAACGCTGAACAAATTGAGGCATCTGTGATCAAACATATTCTCGTTGCTTCCGTAGCGCTCACTGGCGCCGCCGGCGCCAAAGCCAAAGCCGACGAATACGGATTGGCGACCTACTATCGCAATCCGTCGCATGGCGGCCTGATCGCCGCCCATCCTACGCTGCCCTTCGGCTCGCATGTGCGTGTCACCAATCTCGACAATGGCCGCAACACGGTGGTCACCATCGTCGACCGCGGCCCGTTCGCCCGCGGCCGCATCATCGACGTTTCCACCGTCGCCGCCGACGTGCTCGGCATGCGCCAAGCCGGCGTCGCGCACGTGCGGCTGCAGAAGCTGTAAGCGGCTCGAGCGCGGCGCGTTCTAGTTTTCGCCTTCCAGCAACCTTCGGGCGATCACCTGCGCCTGGATTTCCGCCGCGCCCTCGAAAATGCTGAGGATGCGCGCGTCGCACAGCACGCGCGAGATCGGATATTCGAGCGCGAAGCCGTTGCCGCCGTGGATCTGCAGCGCGTTGTCGGCCGCCGCCCAGGCGACGCGGGCGGCGAGCAGCTTGGCCATGCCGGCCTCGAGGTCGCATCGCCGCCCGGCGTCCTTGGCGCGGCCGGCGAAGTAAGTGAGCTGGCGGGCGATGTGGATCTCGACCGCCATCATCGCCAGTTTGTCGGCGACGCGCGGGAAGGCGATGATCGGCTTGCCGAACTGCACGCGCTCCTTGGCGTAGCGCAGACCGAGCTCGAACGCGCATTGGGCGACGCCGACGGCGCGCGCCGCGGTCTGGATGCGCGCCGACTCGAAAGTCGCCATCAACTGCTTGAAGCCCTGGCCCTCGACGCCGCCGAGCAGGCTTTCGGCCGGCACGCGGAAATTGTCGAAAGCGATTTCGTATTCCTTCATGCCGCGGTAGCCGAGCACCTCGATCTCGCCGCCCGACATGCCAGAGGCCGGAAACGGGTTGGAATCGTCGCCGCGCGGCTTTTCGGCCAGCAGCATCGACAGGCCTCTGTAGCCAGGCGCGTCGGGATTGGTGCGCGCCAGCAGCGTCATCAGGTCGGCGCGCACCGGATGGGTGATCCAAGTCTTGGCGCCGTTGACGACGTAGGAATCGCCATCGCGGGTCGCGCGCGTGCGCAACGCGGCGAGGTCGGAGCCGGTGTTGGGTTCGGTGAAGACCGCGGTCGGCAGGACCTCGCCGCTGGCGATCTTGGGCAGCAAGCGGCGCTTTTGCGCCTCGGTGCCGCCCACCAGAATCAGCTCGGCGGCGATCTCCGAGCGCGTGCCGAGCGAGCCGACGCCGATATAGCCGCGCGACAGCTCCTCGGAGACGACGCACATCGCCACCTTGCCGAGCCCGAGGCCGCCGTACTCCTCGGGGATGGTGAGGCCGAAGACGCCGAGCTCGGCGAGGCCGCCGATCACCTCGAGCGGGATATAGGCGTTGGCGCGGTGCCAGTCCTGCGCGTGGGGGACGACTTCGGCGTCGGCGAAGCGGCGCATCTCGGCGCGGATCGCTTCGAAAGTCTCGTCGAGGCCGGGATCGCCGATCGCCCCCTCGTGCGCTGCGGCGATCAGCGCCGCCAGCCGCGCCCGCGAGTCGAGCGCGCTTCCCTCGGCGATCAGGGTTTCGACCGCCTCCGTGCGGGTCGCCGCGATCTCCGACCCGGAGAGGCCGAAATCGGCGAGGCGGACGATCTCGCCCTGGTTCATGGCGATGCCGCCGAAAATCTGGGCGAGGTATTCGCCGAGCCCGATCTGGGTCAGCAGCGCCTCGGTCTCGCCGTAGCGCCCTTCGGCTTGCATGCGGCGGGCGTAGCCCGCCATCTCGCGGATCGCCTCGACATAAGTCGCCAGCCAGGCGAGCCCGTGCGCGGCATGTTGTTCGCGCTCGAGTTTTCCCGCGTTGAGAACGCCGTCTTCGCTCACGCGCGGCCGTAGCCGCCGAGCGGCGCGGGCGAGCAGGTCCTCGACGGCGCGCAAGGCTTCAAAGGCAAGGTCGTCGGGCGACACGATTTGCTCCCGCAGGCGGAATGTTGCATTGCACAATGCGTCGGCGCATGACCCGAGGCAATGCCCCTTTCGGCGAAGGGGCCGCGCTCCTGAACGGTCGCCGCCGCGCCGTGCGTTCACGCGCCGCTGCCGGTAGAGTGACGCCGACGAATGCCGATCGAAGCGGGGCGGGTAGGGTACGAGATGGTGCGCAGGGTTTGGTCGATCGCTTTCGACGCCATCAATCATTTTCTCGCCGAGGACGGCTGGGCGATCGCCAGCCACATCGCGCTGTCGGCGCTGATGTCGCTCTTCCCCTTCCTCATCTTCGTCACCGCGATCGCCGGCTTCCTCGGCTCGAAGGATCTCGCCGACGAGGTCGCGCGGCTGATCTTCTCCGCTTGGCCGGCGGCGGTCGCCGGGCCGATCGCGGCCGAAGTTCGCGATGTGCTGACCGCGCCGCGCGGCGGCCTGCTCACCGTCGGCGCGGCGCTGGCGCTCTATTTCTCCTCCAACGCCATCGAGGCGCTGCGGGTCGGGCTCGACCGCGCCTACGCCTGCCCCGAAACTCGGCCATGGTGGCTGCTGCGACTGCAGTCGCTCGCCTTCATGATCGTCGGCGCCGCGGCGCTGCTCGGCCTGGCGTTCCTGGTCGTGCTGGGGCCGCTGATCTGGGCGACGGCGGTCGGCTTCGTCCCGGCGCTGGCGCCGATGCAGGGTACGGTGACCGTCGTCCGGCTCGGCGTCGCCACGGTGCTGCTTGCGGCGGCGATGTTCTTCGCCCATCGCTGGCTGCCGGCGGCCCGGCTGAGCCTGGTCGACATCGCGCCGGGCGTCGTGGCGAGCTTCGTCAGCAGCATTGTCTTTGGCGAAATCTTCGGCCTCTACTTGAGCCAGTTCGCGCGCAATTATGTCTCGACCTACGCCGGCCTCGCCTCGGTGATGATCGCGCTGGCGTTCCTCTACACGCTCGCCGCCATCTTCGTGTTCGGCGGCGCGCTCAACGCGGCGATCATGCGCGCGCGCGAAGGGCGGCGCCTCCGCCGGGCCGCGCCCGCGCCTTGACGTCCGGCCCGCAGGCGGAACGCCGCGGCGCTCAGCGGGCGTAGACCGCCGTCAGGCCGGCGACGTCCGCGCCCTTTTCTCGGCGCGCCGCCGCCGCTTCGACAAACAGCCGGCTCAAGGCCGCCGCGGCGGCGCTGGCCTCGACATAGGCGGGCGCATGGGCGAAGCGCATCGTCTCGCCGAGGCGATAGCCTTCGCCGGCGAACGTCTCGACGGTGAACGCGAACAATCCGCCGGGCGCAAGCGCCGCCGCCGCCGCGGCGAAGAGCGGCTGCAGGTCGCCGCAATAGGCGAGCGCGTCGGCGGCGACGATCAAGTCGAACGCCGCGCCGAAACGTCGCAGATGGTCGACGATGTCGGCGGCTTCGAGCGCGTCGTAGAGGCCGCGCTCGCGCGCTTTGGCCAGCATCGCGGGGGAGAGATCGACTCCCTCCAGACGCTCGACCCGCGCCCGCAACGGCGCGCCGGCGAGGCCGGTGCCGCAGCCGAGATCGAGCCCGCGGGCGAACCGGCGGCCCGGCGCGGCAGCGTCGATCGCGGCGGCGATCAAGGCCGGACCACGGTAGGCGAGGTCGCCGACGAGATGGCGATCGAAGCGCTGGGCGTAGTCGTCGAACAGCCGAGCGACATAGGCCCGCGGCAAGTCGTGGGGCGGCTCGCCTCGGCCGAGCAGCGCCAGCCGCCCCGCCGCGCCCAGCGCGTCGGCCGAATCGGCGGCGAGCGCGGCGCGGAACGCTTCGACCGCGCCGTCGGCGTCGCCGAGCTTCGTGCGCGCCTCACCGAGCGCGAACAACGCTGGCGGCCAGTCCGGCGCCCGTTCCAGCGCCTGTTCGAGCATCTCGGCGGCGGCGCGCCAGTCGTCCCCCGCCGCCGCGGCTTGCGCGTAGGCGTAGCGGCGTTGGGCGAGCAGGTCGCGGCAGGCGAGGGCGTCGGTCAGATCGGAACGCTCAGCGCTTGCGGGTGCGCAACGTGTCGAAATAGACGACGAGAATGATCAGCAGCCCGGTGATGATCCGCTGCCAGAACGGATTGAGGTTGAGCAGGTTCGCGCCGTTGTTGATCGTCGTCAGGATCGGCCCGTGCACCGAGCCGACGGCGCCGAACAGGCTGGTGCCGCCGATGACCGACGAGGCGATCGCCTGCAACTCCCAGCCGTCGCCCTGGGTCGGGTTGCCGATGCCGATGCGCATGGCGAGCAAGATGCCGACGAACGCCGCGCAGAAGGCCGAGACGATATAGGCCATGTAGGTCACGGCCTTGACGTTGACGCCGGAGAGCCGCGCCGCCTCCTTGTTGGAGCCGATGGCGAAGAGATAGCGACCCCAGCGGCTCTGACTCAGCAACAGGTAGGCAGGCACGGCGACCACGATCACCATCCAGAACAACATCGGCACCGCGAACCACGAACCGTCGGTCCAGGGAAAACCGAGGAAGCTCGCGCGCGAGAAACCGGTGAAGGAGTCGTTGGTGATCGAGATCGTCGCGCCATTGGTGATCAGCAGGCCGATGCCGCGCAAGGCGTACATCGTCGCCAAAGTCATGATGAAAGGCGGCAGACCCATCTGGACCACGCCGAAGGCGTGGAAGAGGCCGATGAAGACGCCGATGACCAGCGAAATGGAAATCGCTCCGGCGATCGAGGAGGCGAAGCCGAGATCGTGGGTCAGCAGCCAGGCCACCGCCATCGAGATGACGCCGGCGACCGCGCCGACTGAAAGGTCGATGCCGCCGGTGATGATGACAAAGGTCTCGCCGATGGCCAGGATGGCGATCATGGCGCCCTGCCGCAGCAGGTTGGCCATGTTGTTGGAGGTCCAGAACGTGGTCGTCTCGATCGACAGCGCAAACCACATCGCCATCAAGAGCAGGAGCAGCGTCAGCCCCAACAGCAAGTTGAGCCCGGCCCCGCTGCGTCGGGCGTTCGAAGCATTCTGATCGCTCATCCCCCAACCATCCTCACTTCGAGTTCAAACGCCGATCGCTTCGGTCAGGATCGCCTCGTGCGAGGCCCCCTTGAATCCGTGGGTTGCGACGATCGTGCCGCCCCGAAAGACGTGCAGCGTATCGGCGAGTTCGTAGACCTCCGGCAGGTAGGAGGACACCATGATGACGCCGGCGCCCTGCTGCAGCAGCGAGGCGAGCAGGCGATAGATTTCGGCCTTGGTGCCGACGTCGACGCCGACCGTCGGTTCGTCGAAAATGAAGAGCTTGGCGCCGTGGTTGAGCCACTTGCCGATCACGACTTTCTGTTGGTTGCCGCCCGAAAGGCTGGTGACCGGCGCGCTGCGCGCGGCGGTCTTGATTTGGACGTTGCGAATCTGGCGATCGGCGGCGTTGGCTTCGCGCTTGAGGTTGATGAACGGGCCGATGCTCAATCTCTTGAAGATCGGCAGGTTGATGTTGAGGTCGACGCCGAGATGCAGGCACAGGCCCTGGTCGCGGCGGCTCTCCGGCGACAGGGCGATGCCGAGGTCCATCGCCTGCCGTTCGTTGCGAATTCTGACGTCCTTGCCGCGCCAGACGATCCGACCGCTGGAGGCGGGCTGCCGTCCGAAGACGCTCTGCACGAACTCGCTGCGGCCGGCGCCGATCAGGCCGTAAAGACCGACGATTTCGCCCTCGCGCACCGTGATCGAGACGTCGTGGAAGCCGGGACCGCTGAGCCTATCGGTCTCGAAGATCGTCGCGCCGATCGGCACGCTGTCCTTGTGATAGATCTGATCGATCGTGCGATTGATCATCAGCGCAATGAGATCGGCCTCGTTGGTTTCCGCGACGCGCCGCGTCCCCACCAGCGCGCCGTCGCGCAACACCGAGACGCGGTCGCACAGCTCGAACACTTCCTCGAGCCGGTGGCTGATATAGACGATCGTCACGCCGTTGGCCTTGAGCCGGCGGATCAGCTTGAACAGGGCCGACACTTCCTGGCGCGTCAAATAGGCGGTCGGCTCGTCGAAAATGAGAAACTTGGCGCCGCGCCGCTCGGCGCGCGCGGTGGCGATCAACTGCTGCTGGCCGATCGTCAGCGACGACAGAACGACGCCGGCCGGCAAGTTGAAACCGAGATCGTCGAGCAGCTTCTGCCCTTCGCGCACCATCGCCTTGTGGCTGAGCATGCCGCCGCGGGTGATCTCGTCGCCGAGGAAGATGTTGGCCGCCACCGTCAGGTGCGGGCAGAGCACGACTTCCTGGTGGACCGCATTGATGCCGAGGCCGATCGCCTCGTGCGGATTGACCAGCGGAACCGACGCGCCGCGCCAGTAAACTTCGCCCGACGTCCGAGGGTAGACGCCGGTCAACAGCTTGATCAGCGTCGACTTGCCCGCCCCGTTCTCGCCGACAATGGCGTGGATCTCGCCCTCTTCGAACGTCAGATCCACCGCCCTGAGCGCGTGGGTGGCGCCGAAACTCTTGTCGAGCTGCTTCAAGACTAGGAGCGGCTCGCGATCCGTCGTTGCGACCGACGCGCCTTCGAGAGTCTCCGACATTGAGCGTCCCACCCGCAGTTCTGATTGGTTCCATCATCCGCCAGGCGGCGACCCAGCGCAAGCGACGCCGCAGGCCCAAAAAGACGCCGCGCGCCGGTCGGACCGCGGGCCGACGGGCGGCGCGCCGCACGCCCGCGAAAGGAGCGAGCGGAGCGCCGTCGTCATGCGATTACTTGACCTTCGGGTACAACAGAGCGTGCTCTTTTTCGCCGTCCATGTTGGCCTTGGTGACGAGATTGGCGCCGGTGTCGACGAAGGCTTCGACTTTCTCGCCCTTGGAGGCGGCCAGCCCGGTCTTGATGCCGTCGTAACCCATGCGATAGGGGTCCTGCAGCAACAGAGCGGCGATCGTGCCGTCTTTGAGATAGCCGATCAGTTTGTCGTCGGCGTCGAAGCACACGAGCTTGATCGTGTCGCCCTTCTTGTTCTCGGCGATCGCCTGGCTCGCGCCCTGGCACTGGATGAGATTGTCGGCGAATACGCCACGCAGGTTCGGGTTGGCGGTGATGAGGTCGGTCATGATGTTGAGGCCGGTCGTGGCGTTGCCGTCCGAGACCTTGTCCGCCACCAGCTTCAGGCCGGGATATTTGGCCGCCAGCTCTTCCTTGTAGCCCTTGTTCCGGGCCTCGAGCGACCCGACGCCGGGCAGATGCGTGATGAGCGCGACGTCGCCTTCGGCCTTGCCGTACTTGGCGGCGATCGCCGCGGCCATGCCGTCGGCGGCGATGCGTCCGCCCTGGACGTTGTCGGTGGTCAAGAACGAGGTGAACGCCTTCGAGTCGGCCGCCGAGTCGATGCCGATGATCGGCACTTTCTTGGCCGCTTCGTCGATCGGCTTGCCAAGCGCCTTGAACTCGGTCGGCGCGATGACCACCGCCGCCGGCTTCTCGGCGACGGCGTTTTCGAGAATCGAAATCTCGCCGCTGATGTCGGATTCGGACTGTGCGCCGAGTTCGGGCACGTTGACGTTGAGATCCTTGGCCGCGGCGCGAGCGCCGGCGAAGACGATCTGCCAGTAGGCCGAGGTGGTGTCTTTGACGATGATCGGGATGGTCGGTTTATCGGCGGCGAAGCTGGGGCCAGCGAGCGCGGCGACCGATACAATGGCGCTAGCGCAAAGCAATTGTTTCAACATCTTGGTATCCTCCCGGGAAGCGACGCATGGCGCACAATGGCGCCTGGTTTTGGCGCCGAATTGGGCGCTGGCTGCGACAGCCGTCAGGACGCTAACATGCCAGCTAATGGGTGGCAACGGGGCGCGACCAAGGCGCGCGCCCCAGCTCAGAAGCCAAATTCGCGGTTGATTTTTGGCGCCGCTCGGCTTATTTGCGCGCGATGCGAATCCGGCCCCAGATTCTGCCGTCGACCCTGCGACTTACTCGCCCGGCGCACTGATCGCGCCGGGAGACGAGTCCGCTTTCGCCCACGTACAACTCAATCGCGCGCGCCGGACCCCCGAAGCGGGGCCGAGCGTCCGCGCAGCCGTCGCAAGGGTCTGTCATGACCAACATGCCCATTCATAAGTACCGCGCCTTCGCGCCGATCGTCTTGCCCGACCGCCAATGGCCGTCGCGCCTCATCGACAAGGCCCCGATCTGGTGCTCCGTCGATCTGCGCGACGGCAACCAGGCGCTGATCGAGCCGATGGGGATCGATCGCAAGAACCGCATGTTCGACCTGCTCACCGGCATGGGGTTCAAGGAGATCGAAGTCGCCTTTCCCGCCGCCTCGCAGACCGACTTCGACTTCGTCCGCTCGATCATCGACAACGGCCGCATCCCCGACGGCGTCGCGATCCAGGTGCTGACCCAGTGTCGGTCGGAGCTGATCGAGCGCACCTTCGCGGCGGTCAAAGGCGCCAAGAAGGTCATTCTGCATTTCTACAATTCGACCTCGACGCTGCAACGCGAAGTCGTATTCCGCGCCGACCGCGCCGGCGTGCGCGCGATCGCCGTCGCCGCCGCCAAGCAGGTCAAGGCGCTCGCCGACACGGCGCCGGAGACGGAATTCATCTTCGAATATTCGCCGGAGAGCTTCACCGGGACCGAGCTCGATTTCGCGCTCGATGTCTGCGAAGCGGTGAAGGCGGAGCTGCGTCCGACGCGGCAGAAGCGGCTGATCCTCAACCTGCCGGCGACGGTCGAGATGGCGACGCCGAACACCTACGCCGACCAGTTCGAATGGTTCGGCCGCCATATTTCCGACCGCGACAGCGTCATCCTCTCCGTCCATCCCCACAACGATCGCGGCACTGCGGTGGCGGCGGCCGAGCTCGCGCTGATGGCCGGCGCCGACCGCGTCGAGGGCACTTTGTTCGGCAACGGCGAGCGCACCGGCAACGTCGACATCGTCACCATGGCGCTCAATCTGTTCACCCAGGGCGTCGACCCTGGGCTCGATCTCAACGACGTCAACGCGATCCGCGAAGTGGCCGAGTTCTGCACCCAGTTGCCGGTTCACCAGCGCCATCCTTACGTCGGCGAGCTCGTCTACACCGCATTCTCCGGCTCGCACCAGGACGCGATCAAGAAGGGCTTCGAGGCTCAGGAGAAGCGCAACGAGCCGGTGTTCCAGGTGCCCTATCTGCCGATCGACCCGAAGGACGTCGGCCGCGACTACGAAGCGGTGATCCGCATCAACAGTCAGTCGGGCAAGGGCGGCATCGCTTACGTGCTGAAAGCCGATCACGGCCTCGATCTGCCGCGCAATCTGCAGGTCGAGTTCTCCAAGGTCGCGCAGGAGCTGATGGACCGCGAAGGCAAGGAGCTGACCTCGCCCGAGTTGTGGGGCCTGTTCCAGCACGCCTATCTTCTCGCCGACGCGCCGCTGACGCTGATCAAGCAGCAGATGATCCCGACCTCGCCCGACAATCGCGAGCTGGCAGCGACCCTGCGACGTCCCGACGGCTCGACCCTGACGATTCAAGGCGAAGGCAACGGCCCGATCGACGCCTTCGTCGACGCGCTCAAGCGCGCGTTCGCGATCGACTTCTCATTCCTCGACTATCACGAGCATGCGGTCGGGCGCGGCGCCAACGCCACCGCCGCCTGCTACGTCGAGATCCAGGATTCGGAAGGTCGCCTCCTGCACGGGGTCGGCATCGACCCGAGCATCGTGATGGCGTCGCTCAAGGCGACGCTGAGCGCGGTGCAACGGCTGATGGCGCGGCAAGGGAAGCTCTAGCGGCGGCGGCGCGCTTCACGGCGCGCCGATCTTCCGCGACCCGCTGACCGTGCCGAACGCCGCCTGCGCGTTGACGTAACCGCTGACGCGCATGCAAGTCCCCGAGCCGGGAAGGATGATTCCTTCCTGGCCGTCGATGCGGCACTTCGTCGCCGCCGGCGCGGGCTGCGCCTGGCGCGATGGCAATTCGGCGGCGGTCGCGGCTTGCGGCGCGAGCAGCGCGGCGATCCCGATCGTCAGGGCGAACGTAAGCTTCACGCGACCTCCGCGTATTATTCGGAGGCAAAACTACGACTTGGCGCCCCGGGCGGCAATCCCAATTCGTTGCGGATTGACGCGCGCTCGCTCGGTTGCGACTCTCGACCGGCCAGGCCAAGCTTGAAAAAGGAAGAACGAAAATTTCCGCAGAGACGGACACGGTGACGAATGTCGGCGCGGACGGCGGTCCGCAGCGCGCTTCTCTGGCCGCGGCGGCGGCCGGCGCGGCGCTGATCGCCGCGGCGATCTATGCGTCGCTGGCCGCCCGCGAATGGGTGTTCGCCGGCCTCGCCGGCGCGGCGGGGCTGGCGCTGTGGCGGCGGGCGTTTCTCGGAACCGTGCCGACGGCGCCTCTGCTGATCGACGCCGCCGCCTTCGCGCTGTTCGCCTATCAGCGCAACGACTCGCTCGCGTTCTGGCAATTGGCCGGATCGTGGGGCGACGCGCTGCGCCTCGACGTCGCCGACGCTTCGGTCGCCTATTGCGTCTATCTCGGCGGATCGCTGGCGACGCTGCTCGGCGACGCGCGCCCGCTGCGGCCGATCGAGGCGCTCGGCCTCGCCGCCGTGCCGTTCCTGTTCAAGCTCGTCGTCGTGCTCGGCGCCGATTGGCATATGGCCGAGATCGGCGGCCTGGTTCCCTTGCTGACGGCGTTTCCGGCGAAAGTGTTCGTCGGCCGCGTCGTCGTGCTGTTCGTCATGAACGAGGCGGCGCTGCAACTGCTGACTCTGATCGGCGTCGGTCGGCTGGCGCGGCGGCCGTCGCTGCACGCGCTCATCTTCGCGCTTTCGGCCTTCGCCGCATTGACGCCGCTGCTGGCCAATTTCGCCCAGATCGGCGCCTCGCCGGTCGGAAGAGTCATTTTTGGCGCGCTGTTCGCGGCGCTGGCCGAGGCGGGACTGTGGGGCGTCGTCTATTTCGTCACCGGCCTCGCGCTCGACTCGCTCAGTGGGCGGCCGCCGTCGCTCGCCGGCGTGCGCGCCAATTTCAGGGGCGGCGCGACCCGCGGCGCGATCTACGGCGGC
Organism: Roseiarcus sp.; assembly: GCF_049514155.1. Taxonomy (GTDB): domain Bacteria; phylum Pseudomonadota; class Alphaproteobacteria; order Rhizobiales; family Beijerinckiaceae; genus Roseiarcus. The sequence continues at coordinate 24,577 of NZ_JBEKVH010000076.1, forward strand.
GTCTTCATGCTGCTCATTCTCGCCGTGTCGTCGCCGCTGCGCGTCAGCGGCGTGGTCGCCTTCACGCTCGCCCACGCGCGCGTCGTCGCGCTGATCGCCGGCGCGATCGCCTTCCCCCTGGCGCAGACGCTGATCGGCTCGGCCGACGGCACGGCGCCGTTCTTCAGCCGCCTGCGCGCGGCTTATGGCGATTTGCGCGCATGGGCGCGCGGAATCGTCATCGGCGGCGGCTGCTGGTGGGCCTATGTCGACGATCTCGTCCATGCCGATCCGCTGTCGCGTTTCTGTTGGGCCTTCGTCATCGGCGCCTTCGCTTACGCCGGAATCGACGCGCTGTTCGACCTGGCGCGGATGGTCGAGGGCAGGCGCCGGCGCATGCAGAGCGCACGCGTCTACTGGCTCGGCGTGCTGCTCGGCGGTTTCGTCGCCGGCGCGCTCGGCTGGTATTTCGACGCGGCGCAGGTCGCGGTGGTGTGGAACAAGTTCTGGGCGTATTCGGACGCCAACTACCGCCTCACCGGCCGCGCGCTCGGCGATTTCGTCACCTATCCGATCTTCAACAAATACGGCATGGTCAACCTCGGCGAGGTCGCCGGCGGCGTGCGGCTGCTCTACGCCGAGTCGCTTTCGGGCGTCATCAACTGGTCGTTCGCCGCGCCGCTGTTCGCGATCAACGCGATCTTCCTGACCGCGATCCTCGACCGCAGTCTGAGGCCGATCCGCGGCCTGTTCTCCGGCGCGGGCGCGCAAGGGCTGGTCGAGCTGGCGGTCAGGGTGATGCGCTGGGGTCTGTGGATGGCCCCGATCATCAACACCTTCCTGCGCCAGTCGGCCGATCCGTCCTGGTACAACCAGGACGGCGCCGTGCGCTCGCTGGTGGCGATCGGCGCCGACATCGGCATGCCGCACGACGGCTTCGTCGATTTCAGCCTGACCATGTTCTTGGGGCTGCTCGCCTACGACTGGCTGCGCGTGCTGATCTGGTTCGACCACATGGGCCTCAGGGTCGCGACGCTGGTCAATCTCTCCTTCCTCGGCGGCGACCGGCTCGACGAGGCGGCGGCGCGCTTCATCGGCCACGGCGCGCGCACCCGCGCCGTTCCCGAAGGCATCCGCCGGTTCGGCACTTGGGCGCCGCTGCTCATCCCTTTCTACATTCCGCGCGGTGTGGCGTGGGACAAGGCGTGGACCGGCGCCGAGGCTCTGTCGCACGGCGGCGCAACGCCGGGCGCGGTCAAGACGCTGGTCGTCGCCTACAGCGTCGCCGGCGTCGCCGCGAGCGCGACGGCGCTCGCGCTGGCGCTGCGCGCGCGCGAGGCGTCGGGCTCTGGGACGCCGGTTCCGCCGCCGCCAGGCGCGCCGGCGGCGCTCATCGGCCGGCCGCAAGTCCTTGCCGGCCGCAACGGCTCGGTCGCCGTCGCGTTGACGCGCGATGGACGCGGCGCCGCCTATGTCGCCGGCGACGAGCGCGGCGGCTTTCCGATCGACCTCATCCGCCGACCGCTCGACCCGTTGCAGCAGCGCGGCCACTTCTTCTACCTGTGCGAGGACGGCGACGCGCCGTGGTCGATCGGCTGGTCTCCGGCGCGCCGCGCCGGCGACTACGAAGTCGAACGGATCAGCCTCAACCGCTTCCGCATCAGCAATACCGTCAACGGCCTGCGCGCGACGATGGAGCTCGGCCCCGATCCGCAAGGGGCGGTCCTGAACTGGCGCATCAAGCTGGAGAACCACGCCGGTCGGGCGCGCGCGCTGCGGCTCGTCAGCTTCTGCGAAATCGCCGGCCACGAGGTCGGCGCCTACGCGCGCGACCTCGACTTCGCCGGCATGCACGTCGAGACGATGTTCGTGCGCGCGCTCAACGCCATTTTCGCCCGCAATCGGTTGCTGCGCTCGGCGCGCGCCGATCGCGGCGAGACCTCGTTCTTCGCGGTGAAGCCCGGCGCCGGCTGCCGACTGACGGGTTACGAAGATTCGCGCACGCGTTTCCTCGGCGAAGGCTCGCTCGCCCGGCCGACCGGCTGCGAGCGGTGGCGCGCGCGAAAGACCGATGACGAAGGCAAGCTGTGGACCTTCGATCCCGCCGCCAGCTTCACGCTCGAAGTCGAGCTCGCCGCTCACGGCGTGGCGGAGGCCGAATTTATCATTGGCCGCTCCGACAACGCCGTATGGGCGGCCGAGCTGGTCGCCAAACGTCTCGGCCTGCCGCCGATCGAGGAAGTCGATCTCGAGCAGCGCTTCTACGAGACGCGCGCAGTCGAGCCGACGCCGGCGCTGCCCGACCGCTGGCCGTTCGCCTTTTCGTCCGACGGCCGGTCGCTGCTGCTCACGCATCGCACGCCGAGGCCGTGGGCGCTGGTGATGGCCAACGAACTTGGCGCTTCGACGGTGGTCGGCAACGACGGCGAAGTCTATTCGGCGATGGGAAATTCGCGTCACAACGGCCTGACGCCATTCCGCTTCGAAAGCGCGACGACGACGCTGCCCGCCCAGATCGTCTATGTCCGCGACATCGACGTCGGCGAGACCGACGCGATCGGCTTCGCGCCGTTCCAGCGCGAGGACGCTGAATACGCCGTGACCTACGAGCCCGGCGTCGCGCGCTTCTCCAAGCGGCGCGGCGATCTGGCGATGGATTGCGACGTCTTCGTCCCGACCGATTATCCCGGCGACATGCGGCTCGTCACGCTGCGCAATCTCGGCCGTCGCCATCTCAGCCTGCGCGTCGCGCCGTTCTTCGACATCGCGCTCGACGAAGGCGCCAACGAAAGCCTCGGCAAGTTGAAGGCCGAGACCGTCGGCGCGACGCTGCTGTTCGAAAACCCGCGCAACGATTTCCAGCGCGGCACGGCGTTCGCCGCCGTCAGCCTCGTCCGTCCGACGACCGAGACGGTGCGGACGCGCTTCTTCGGCGGGGCCGAGCGCGACATCCGCACGCCGGCGCTGGTCGAGACAGGGCGCGCCGACGGTTCCCAGCGCGACGACGGCCGGCGCGTCGCCGCCTTCGCCGCCGAAGTCGAACTCGCGCCGGGCGCGGAAGCGAAAATCGCCATCGTCTTCGGGCAGGCGCGCGACCGCGCAACGGCGCTCGCCGCCGCCGCGGCGGCCGAGGTCGAGACGGTCGAGCGCGAGCTCGCGGCGACCCGCGCCGCCTGGGCGCAGCGGCTCGGGCGGATCGAGGTCAAGACCAATCGGCCCGATTTCGATCGCCTGGTGAACACTTGGCTTCCCTACCAGCTCTACGCCTCGCGCCTGTTCGGCCGCATCGGCCCCAACCAGCGCGGCGGCGCCATAGGCTTCCGCGATCAGCTTCAGGACGTGCTGCCGTTGATCTTCACCGAGCCGCGCTTGGCGCGGGCGCAGATCGTGCTGCATGCCGGCCAGCAGTTCCCCGAGGGCGACGTGCTCAAGTGGTGGCACCGCGCGCCGGGCGGCGGCACGGGCGTCGCCCAGCGCACGCGCGCCAGCGACCCGCATTTGTGGCTGCCCTATGTGCTCGCGCGCTACGTCCGCCAGACCGGCGACGCCAGCGTGCTCGACGAGGTCGCCGCCTATCTCGAAGGGCCGGCGGTGCCGGTCGGCCAGGACACGGCGCTGGTCATGCCGCGGCCGTCGCGCGAGGTCGGCGACGTCTACGAGCACGCCCGACGCGCGATCGAATACACCTTGCTTCGCCGCGGCGAGAACGGCCTGCCGCTGCTCGAGGCGGGCGACTGGAACGACGGCATCGATGGGCTCGGCGGCAAGGGCCGCGGCACCAGCGTGTGGATGGGTTTCTTCTTCTACAACGTCCTCGACGGCTTCATTCCGCTCGCGCGGCTGAAGGGCGACGAGGTCTTCGTCGAGACCTGCGCGACCGCGCGCGAGGACGTGCGCGTGGCGCTCGAAAGCGCCTGGTGGGGCGATCATTACGCGCTCGACTTCGCCGACGACGGCCGCGCCGTCGACGTCGCCAACGCGATGACCACCGGCTGGGCCGCCTATTCGGGCGCGCTCGAATTCCAGCGCGCGCTGATCGCGCTCGAGGGCGGCCTCAGCGCGATCGAGCGCCCGGCCCGCGTGCTGCTCACCGCGACGCCGTTCTTCGAGCACAGCCAACCCTATCCCGGCCGCATCGCCGACTACCCGCCGGGCGTGCGCGAAAACGGCGGCCAGTACAGCCACGGCGCGACCTGGATCGTCGACGGTTTCGTCAAGCTCGCCGAGGAAGCGCGCGACCACGGCGACGCTCACGCGGCGCGCAAGCTCGCCGCGCGCGCCTTCGAGATATTCGAGAAAATTTCGCCGTTGAAAAAGACCGATCCCGACCGGATCGCCGCCTACGGGCTGATCCCGATCCAGCAACCGGCCGACATCTATGACGGCTACGGCCACGGCGGGCGTGGCGGCTGGTCGTGGTACACCGGCTCGGCGGCGCGGATGATGTCGGCCGCCTATGCGCTGCTCGGCCTATCCATGGTCGACGGGCAAGTGAACGTCGCCGATCACCTGTTCGAGCCGAAGGGCGGGTTGGTCGTCGAATCGCTGCGCGTCGGCGAGCGGGTGTGGAGGCGCGGCAAGGACGCGCGCTGAGGCCCGCCGCGCCGCGATCCTCAGACGAGCTTGAACGCGATCAGGCTCTCGGCGGTGGCGACGATCGCATCCTCAGCGGGGATCAGCGGGCGGCCGAGCAGGGCTACGGCGTCGGACGAGATCATCCGCCGTACGACTCCGAGTTCGCCGAGGTTGCCGCGCAGGTCGGCGTCGAATAGCGCGTAGACCCGCACGAACCAGTCGGGCAGTTCGAAACGGGGAAGTTTCCGGGCGTAAGCGGGGAAGCGGCGGCGCAGGATTTCGGCGCATTGCCTGAGCGACAGATTCTGTTCGCCCATCGGGAAGCGCTGTCCGCCGGCGCTCGCGGCGGTCAGCGCCGCGACATGGGCTGCGGCGACGTCGCGCACGTCGATGATCGCGAAGTTGAAGCGCGGCACGGCCGGCATGCCTCCGTTCAGAAGGCGAATGACTATTTGCGCCGAGGTGCCGGGATCCTCGTCAAGCAGCGGCCCGAAAATGCCGCTCGGGTTGATCGTCGTGAGGCCGTCTGTGCGGCCGGCCGCCTTCATGATCTCCCACGCGCGGCGCTCGGCGCGCGTCTTCGACTCGACGTAGGCGGTGACGCCGCGACCCTCGAGATTGGTCCAGTCGGCGGCGGTGAACGGCGCGGCGCGGCCGCGGTCATGGCCGTAGGCGATCGCCGCCATCGAGGATGTCAGGACGATGCGTTCGACGCCCGCCTTCAAGCCCGCGTTGAGCGCCCGCTGCGTTCCCTCGGTGGCCGGCCGGATCAGCTCCATCTTGTCGGCCGGCATCTGCAATACAAATGGCGAGGCGGTGTGGAGGAGAAACCGGCAGCCCTCGGCCGCCGCATCCCAGCCGTCGTCCTTCAGCAGGTCGAGGGCGACGAACTCGAGCCGGCTGACGTCGGCGCCGGCCTTGGTCAAGGTCTCGCGCACCTTGTCGGCCTTGACGAGATTTCGCACGCTGCCGCGCACCTGGTAGCCCGCCGCCAGCAGCGCGCTTGCGACATGGCCGCCGAGGAATCCGGAGACGCCGGTAAGAAGGACGCGGTCTGGCATGGGGGAGCCTTTCCTGATAGAATGAACGAACTATACGATTTTCGATCATTTCGTTCAATAGGAATCTCGGGTGACGGAGACGACCGCCGATCCACGGGCGAACGAGAAACGGCGGCGCATCATCGAGGCGGCCTGGCGATTGGCGCTGAGGAACGGGCTGCGCGCCGCGACGATGGAAGCGCTGGCGCGCGAGGCGGGCGTCGCCAAAGGCACGCTCTACGCCCATTTCCCCGACAAGGACGCGGTCTTCGACGGCGTCGTCGCCGATCTGCTGGTCGAGCTCGCGGCGGCCTTCGATCGCGGCATGCGCAGCGAGGGCGCCGTCGCCGAGCGGATCGGCGCGGCGCTCGCCGGCAAATACGGCGTCGTCGCGCGCGCGATCGAAGGCTCGCCGCACGCGGGCGAAATCCTCGACGCGCATCATCGCTACGCGCCGCGTGTCGCGGCGTTCGACCAGCGCGTGGAGAGCGAAATCGTCGATGCGCTCGCCAAGGCGGGCGTAACCGCGCCTGACGCTCTGGCGCGCGTCGTCATTGGCGCGGCGGGCGGCGTCGCGCGCGCGCTCGGCGGCGTGGAAGCGACCGAGGGCGCGATCCGCCTCGTCTGCCGCCGGCTGATCGAACCGGCGATGCGCGGCTGACGCCCATGCGCTCGCGCCACCGCGCCAATATTTCAGCAAAACACGCGCCGCAACTGCCGCGGAATCGAGCTTCCGTCGCCGCGCAAACGAGGCCATGATGCCTGAACGCGCAAACGAGGCGGGAATGGCGGCGAGCGACAAAGGAGCGGGACCCCGCGGCAGTTTGACCTTCCGCTTTCGCGGGCGAACCGTCGCCCTCGACCGCTTCGCGCCGCGCACGACTCTGCTCGACTGGCTGCGCGAGGAGGCCGGCGCCAAGGGGACGAAAGAGGGCTGCGGCGAGGGCGACTGCGGCGCCTGCACGGTCATCCTGTCGCGGCTGAAACCTGACGGCGCGTTGAGCTACGAGCCGGTCAACGCCTGCATCCTGCTGCTCGGCCAGGTCGACGGGGCCGAAGTGCTGACGGTCGAAGACCTCGCCGATGGCGAGCGCCTCCATCCGGTGCAGCAGGCGATGGTCGACCATCACGGCTCGCAATGCGGCTTCTGCACGCCGGGCATCGTCATGAGCCTGTTCGCGCTCTATCACCAGCGCGAGCCGGCGACCTACGCCGGCGTGTGCGACGCGCTCGCCGGCAACCTCTGCCGCTGCACCGGCTATCGGCCGATCATCGACGCGGCGCTCGAGACCTGCGACGGCAAGCCCGCCGACCGTTTCGCCGCCGCGACCGCCGAGCGCGCCGCGGCGCTGGCGAAGCTCGCCGACGGCCGCGACCTGTTCGTCGGCGACGACCACGCCTTCTTCGCCGCGCCGGCGAGCGAAACCTCGCTCGCCGCGCTTTACGCCCGCTTTCCCCGCGCCGTGCTGGTCGGCGGCGCGACCGACGTCGGCCTGTGGATCACCAAGCAGCTGCGCGACCTCAGAGCGATCATCTGGCTCGGCCGCGTCGCCGGGCTCGACGCGATCGAAGAGGGTGGGGACGCCCTGCGCATCGGCGCGCGCGCGACGCTTCAAGGCGCCGCGCCGCATCTCGCCCAGCTCCATCCCGATCTCGGCGAATTGATGCGGCGCTTCGGCTCGCGCCAGGTGCGCGAGAGCGGCACGGTCGGCGGCAACATCGCCAACGGTTCGCCGATCGGCGATCTCGCGCCGGCGCTGATCGCGCTCGACGCGCGGCTCGAACTCAAACACGGCGGCGCGACGCGCGCGCTGCCGCTCGAGGACTTCTTCCTCGCCTACGGCAAGCAGGATCGCGGCGAGGGCGAATACGTCAGCGCCGTCGTCGCGCCGCGGCTCGGCGCCAACGAGGCCTATCGCGCCTTCAAGGTGACCAAGCGGGTCGACGAGGACATTTCCGCCGTGATGGGCGCGTTCCGCTTCACGCTCGACGGGCGGCGGATCGCCAGCGCGCGCGTCGCCTATGGCGGCATGGCGGCGACGCCGAAGCGCGCCGCGAACGTCGAGGCGGCGCTCGTCGGCGCTCGGCTCGACGATCGGGCCTCATGGGCGACGGCGCTCGAGGCGCTGAAGCGCGATTTCACCCCGATCGCCGACATGCGCGCCTCCGCCGCCTATCGCGCCGAGGTCGCCGCCAACTTGCTGAAGAAGGCGCTGATCGAGGTCGCCGGCGACGCGGCGCCGACCCGCATCGGAGACGTCCTTGCCGCGCTCTAGACAGCCCGCCGTTCCGGTCTACGAGCCGCGCGAGCCCACCGCGGTCGTCCACAAGCCGCATCCCCACGATTCGGCGCGCCTCCACGTCAGCGGCGCCGCCGCCTACGTCGACGACATCCGCGAGCCGCAGGGCACATTGCATCTCGCCGTCGGCATGGCCGACAAGGCGCATGGGATGCTGCGCGGCCTCGATCTCTCCGCGGTGCGCGCCGCCGAGGGCGTCGTCGTGGCGCTGACCGCCGCCGACATTCCCGGCAAGAACGACATCGCGCCGGTCTTCGCCGACGAACCCTTGCTCGCCCACAGCGAGATCCTGTTCCACGGCCAGGCGCTGTTCGCCGTCGCGGCGACGACCCGCGACGCGGCGCGCCGCGCCGTGCGCCTGGCCAAGATCGACATCGAGGAAAGGAAGCCGGCGCTGACCGTCGCCGACGCGCTCGCGACCGGGGCGCGCGTGCAGGCCGATTACGCCTACGGCCGCGGCGACGCCAAGCGCGCGCTCGCCGCCGCGCCGCGCCGGCTCGACGGCGCGCTCGCCATCGGCGGCCAGGAGCATTTCTATCTCGAAGGACAGGCCTCGCTCGCCGTGCCGGGCGAGGGCGGCGAGATGACGCTCTACACCTCGACCCAGGACCCGACCGAGGTCCAGCACATGGTGGCGCGCATTCTCGGCCTGCCGGATTCCTTCGTCACCGTCGAAACGCGGCGGATGGGCGGCGGCTTCGGCGGCAAGGAGAGCCAGGCCTGCGCCTGGGCGGCGCTCGCCGCGCTCGCCGCGCGCCTGACCGGACGCCCATGCAAGCTGAGGCTCGACCGCGACGACGATTTCGTTCTCACCGGCAAGCGCCACGATTTCCGCGCCGACTGGGCGGTCGGCTACGACGACCACGGCCGCGTCGGCGCCTATGACGTCGTCCTCAACGCGCGCTGCGGCTGCTCGGCCGACCTGTCGCCCGGCGTCGTCGACCGCGCGATGTTCCACGCCGGCAATTGCTACTGGCTGCCCGACGTCCACATCCATTCGCGGCGGCTGAAGACCAATACCGTCTCCAACACCGCCTTCCGCGGCTTCGGCGGCCCGCAGGGCATGCTGGCGATCGAGCGGGTGATGGATGCGATCGCGCGCGAGCGCGGCCTCGATCCGCTCGACGTGCGCAAGGCCAATGTCTTCCGCGCCGGCGGCGACGTCACGCCCTACGGCCAGACGGTCGAGGATTGCGCGACGCTGCCGGCGATGATCGAGGAGCTCGAGGCTTCGAGCGACTATCGCGCGCGGCGCGCCGCGATCCGCGCCTTCAACGCCGGGAGCCCGATCCTCAAGCGCGGCATCGCCCTGACGCCGGTGATGTTCGGCATCTCGTTCACGCTCATCCATCTCAACCAGGCCGGCGCGCTGGTGCATGTCTATACCGACGGCTCGATCCACCTCAATCACGGCGGCACCGAGATGGGGCAGGGGCTGTTCACCAAGGTCGCGCAGATCGTCGCCGAAGAGTTCGGCGTGCCGCTCGACTGGGTGCGCATCACGGCGACCAACACCGCCAAGGTGCCCAACGCCTCGCCGACCGCGGCCTCGTCGGGCACCGACGTCAACGGCATGGCGGCGATGGCCGCGGCGCGCGAGGTCAAGGGCCGCATGATCGC
>NZ_JBEKVH010000077.1:0-17349 GCF_049514155.1 Roseiarcus sp.
ATCCAGCCGGCGCCTTCGCGGCACGGCGTGCACTGGCCGCAGCTCTCGTGCTTGTAGAAATAGGACAGCCGCGCGATCGCCTTGATCAGGTCGGTCGACTTGTCCATGACGATCACCGCCGCGGTGCCAAGGCCGGACTTGAGCTTGCCGAGCGAGTCGAAGTCCATCGGCGTATCGATGATCTGCGCCGCCGGCACCATGCGCACCGACGAGCCGCCGGGAATGACGGCGAGCAGATTGTCCCAGCCGCCGCGCACGCCGCCGGCGTGCTTGTCGATCAGTTCGCGGAACGGGATCGACATCGCCTCTTCGACGTTGCACGGCTTGTTGACGTGGCCGGAAATGCAGAAAACCTTGGTGCCGCTGTTGTTGGGCGCGCCGAAGCTCGAAAACCACGCCGCGCCGCGCCGCAGGATGGTCGGCGCGACGGCGATCGACTCGACATTGTTGACCGTGGTCGGGCAGCCGTAGAGCCCCATGGCGGCGGGGAACGGCGGCTTCATCCGCGGCATGCCCTTCTTGCCCTCGAGCGACTCGAGCATCGCGGTCTCTTCGCCGCAGATGTAGGCGCCGGCGCCGTGATGGACGTAGATGTCGAACGGCCAGCCGTGGACGTTGTCCTTGCCGATCAGCTTGGCCTCGTAGGCCTCGTCGACCGCCGCCTGCAGCCGCTTGCGCTCGAGGATGTATTCGCCGCGCACGTAGATGTAGGCGGCGTTGCAGCCCATGGCGAAGCCGGCGACGAAGCAGCCTTCGACCAGCGTATGCGGATCGTTGCGCAGGATCTCGCGGTCCTTGCAGGTGCCCGGCTCGGATTCGTCGGCGTTGACGACGAGGTAATGCGGCCGCTTGGGGTCGACCACCTTGGGCATGAACGACCATTTCAAGCCGGTCGGGAAGCCGGCGCCGCCGCGGCCGCGCAGACCCGAGGCCTTCATCTCGGCGACGATCCAATCGCGGCCCTTGTCGATGAGCGCCTTGGCGCCGTCCCACTGGCCGCGCGCGCGCGCCCCCTTCAGGCTGCGGTCGCCGAAGCCGTAGAGGTTGGTGAAGATCCGGTCTTTGTCCTCAAGCATCGCTGGCAGTTCCCGCCTTCACCCTTTGACCGAAGCCGGCCCGCTTCTGCCGTCGGCGCCGTAAAGCGTCGTCAGCGCCGTCAGCGACCCGCCCTGCGGCTCGGAGGAGACCCGCCCCGTCTGCGAGCCGGTCTTGACCGGCCTGCCGGCGGCGAGGTCGTCGAGCAGCCTGGCGAAGTTCGCCGTCGTCAGGTCCTCGTAATAATCGTCGTTGATCTGCACCGCCGGCGCATTGCTGCAGGCGCCCAGGCACTCGGTCTCGACCCACGACAGCTTGCCGTCGCCGCTGACCGTCCCTTCCGGCCCGATGCGGTTGCGGCACATCCGCTTGATGTCCTCGGCGCCGCGCAGAACGCAAGGCGTGGTGCCGCAGACCTGGACGTGATGGCGGCCGACCGGCTCGAGGTTGAACATGGTGTAGAAGGTCGCGACCTCGAGCGCGCGGATGTAGGGCATGGCGAGCATGTCGGCGACGGTCTCGATCGCCGGCTTGGGCAGCCAGTAATCGTGCTGCGCCTGGGCGCGCCACAACAGCGAGATGATCGCCGAGGCCTGGCGGCCGGGCGGATATTTGGCGATTTCCCGCTCCGCCCACGCCTGGTTTTCCGGCGTGAAGGCGAAGCTTTCGGGCTGAACCTCGGCGAGACGGCGGACGGACATGCTTACTCGACCCCAATTCTGTTCATGCGTCGCTCTCGGAGGGCGGCGATCATGGCGCGCCTCCGCTTGGGCCGCGGTAGGTGTCGCTGACGACGAAGAAACCAGCGACGAAAACGAACCCGATGATCAACCCGATGTCGCCGGCCGGCTGCAACAGAGGTTCGCCGCCCGACCAGCGGATCGCCGCCAGCACGACCAGAAACGACAGGAAGCCGGCGACGAGAAAGCGCGCGCGGCGCTTGAGGGATTCGAGCACGCTCATCGGTCGACGTCGCCGAAAACGATGTCGATCGAGCCGAGGATCGCGCTGACGTCGGCCAACATGTGCTTACGGCAGAGGAAATCCATCGCCTGCAGATGGGCGAAGCCCGGCGCGCGCAGCTTGACCCGATAGGGCTTGTTGGAGCCGTCGGAGACGATGTAGACGCCGAACTCGCCCTTCGGCGCCTCGACCGCCGCATAGACCTCGCCGGCGGGAACCTTGTAGCCCTCGGTGTAGAGCTTGAAGTGATGGATGAGCGCTTCCATCGAGCGCTTCATCTCGCCGCGCTTGGGCGGCGCGACCTTGCCGTCGTCGGTGACCACCGGCCCCTGCCCGTCGGCCGACTGCAGCTTGTCGCAACACTGCCTCATGATCTTCACCGACTGGCGCATCTCCTCCATGCGGATGAGGTAGCGGTCGTAGCAGTCGCCGTTCTTGCCGACGGGGATGTCGAAATCCATCTCCTCGTAGCACTCGTAGGGCTGCGCCTTGCGCAGGTCCCACGCCGCGCCCGAGCCGCGCACCATCACGCCCGAGAAGCCCCACGCCCACGCCTGATCGAGCGTGACGACGGCGATATCGACGTTGCGCTGCTTGAAGATGCGGTTGCCGGTCAGCAGCGTCTCGAGGTCGTCGCAGACTTTGAGGAACGGATCGCAGAACGCGTAGATGTCGTCGACGAGCTGCGGCGGCAGGTCCTGGTGAACGCCGCCGGGGCGGAAATAGGCCGAGTGCATGCGCGCGCCGCTGGCGCGCTCGTAGAACACCATCAGCTTCTCGCGCTCTTCGAAGCCCCACAGCGGCGGCGTCAGCGCGCCGACGTCCATCGCCTGGGTGGTGACGTTGAGCAGATGCGACAGCAGCCGGCCGATCTCGCTGTAGAGCACGCGGATCAGCTGGGCGCGGCGCGGCACGGTGACGCCGAGCAGCCTTTCGACCGCCAGCGCGTAGGCGTGCTCCTGGTTCATCGGCGCGACATAGTCGAGCCGGTCGAGATAGGGGACGTTCTGCAGATAGGTGCGCGCCTCCATCAGCTTCTCGGTGCCGCGATGCAGCAGGCCGATATGCGGATCGACGCGCTCGACCACCTCGCCGTCGAGCTCCAGCACCAAGCGCAGCACGCCGTGCGCCGCCGGATGCTGCGGTCCGAAGTTGATCGAGAAGTTGCGGAGGGAATGTTCGGTCATGGGCGCGCTCCCGAGTGCGAGGCGGAACGCCTGCGGCGGGGCGAATGGCGAGTGGCGAATAGTGCGTGGCTCATCTTCATGACGCGGCCTCTTCATCAGGTCCGCCGGACTTTTCCTGCAACGAACGAATCAAACGGCGCAGCATTCGGCCCAGCGAATCGCATCGAGCGAGAATCGGCTCCACCGTCGAGGCTTCCGCAACCTGGACCTGTCCCGCCAGCAACAAGTGCGTCTCCAACTCTTTCAACGATCCCTGCGCCACACGCAAGAACTGTACGAACGATCCCGTGCTTTCTCGGCCATGACCTTCAGCGACGTTCGCGGCAATCGAAACCGCGGCGCGCCGAATTTGCGCGGTCATCCCATAGATTTCTTCTCTGGGAAACGCTTTGGTCAAGACGTAGCAGGCTGACGCAACGGCCATGGCTTCCTGCCAAACCCGCAAATCCCGATACGAATTGATCCGCACGCCTGCCAAGATCTCACCCAATTCACCCCTCGCTACTCGCCATTCGCCGTTCTCTCCTACCTCGCCTTCTCGTCCCCAGGCAGCGGCGCGCCTTCCCATGGGCTGAGGAAATCGAACTGGCGGAATTCCTGGGTGAGCTTGACCGGCTCGTAGCGCACCCGCTTCTCTTCGTCGTCGTAGCGCACTTCGACGAAGCCGGTCATCGGGAAGTCCTTGCGCAGCGGATGGCCGTCGAAGCCGTAGTCGGTGAGGATGCGGCGAAGATCGGGATGGCCGTCGAACAGGATGCCGAACAGGTCGTAGGCTTCGCGCTCGTACCAGTCGGCGGCGGGAAATACCGATACGATCGATGGCGCCGGCGTCGCCTCGTCGGTCGCGATCTTGACCCGAATGCGGCGATTGAGCTTGGGCGACAGCAGCAGGTAGACGACGTCGAACCGTTTCTCGCGCTGCGGGTAGTCGACGCCGCTCAAGTCGGTGAAGCAGATGAACTGACAATCGGGATCGTCGCGCAGGAAGGTCAGCGCCTCGACGATGCGCGCCGTCTCGACCTCGAGCGTCAGCTCGCCATACGCGTCGTGGGCCGCGAGCACGGCGCCGGGCAGGCTCGCCAGCGCTTTGTCGCCGATCGCTTTCAACCCGTCGTCCATCGTCCCCGTCCGATTCAGCGGCCGCGCGCCTCCCACCGCAAAGGAAGCGGGCCCGCGTCATTGAAGCCCCCCGCGGCCCGCGCCCGGCGAGCCGTCGTTATTATCGTTCGATCGTTCCCGTGCGACGGATTTTCTTCTGCAGCATCAGCACGCCGTAGAGCAGCGCTTCCGCAGTCGGCGGGCAACCGGGAACGTAGATGTCGACCGGCACGACGCGATCACAGCCGCGCACCACCGAGTATGAATAGTGATAGTAACCGCCGCCGTTGGCGCACGAGCCCATCGAAATGACGTAGCGCGGCTCCGGCATCTGGTCGTAGACCTTGCGCAGCGCCGGGGCCATCTTGTTGGTCAGCGTGCCGGCGACGATCATCACGTCCGACTGGCGCGGGCTGCCGCGCGGCGCGAAACCGAAGCGTTCGACGTCGTAGCGCGGCATCGACAATTGCATCATTTCGACCGCGCAGCAGGCGAGGCCGAAGGTCATCCACATCAACGAGCCGGCGCGCGCCCATTGGATCAGCTCGTCGGTCGAGGTGACCAGAAAGCCCTTGTCGGCGAGGTTGGCGTCGACTTCGCCGAAGAAACGGTCGTCGGCGCCGAACGGCTTGCCGGTCGACGGATCGAGGATTCCGCGCGGCGCCGGCGCGACGATGGGGCCCGCCGTCAATCCCATTCGAGGGCCCCCTTGTTCCACTCGTAGACGAAGCCGATCGTCAGCACCGCCAGGAACAGGATCATCGACCAGAAGCCGAAGGCGCCGATGTCGTGGAACGCGACCGCCCAGGGGAAGAGATAGGCCACTTCGAGGTCGAAGATGATGAACAGCAGCGAGACGAGGTAGAAGCGCGCGTCGAACTTCATCCGCGCGTCGTCGAACGGGTTGAAGCCGCACTCGTAGGCCGACAGCTTCTCAGGATCGGGATTCTTGTAGGCGACGATGAACGGCGCCACCAGCAGGGCGCCGCCGATGAGCGCGCTGAGGCAGATGAAAACGACGAGCGGCAGGTAGTCGGCGATCAGACTGGGCACCTGGCCTCCGCTGGGATTTCACGAGCGGCGGCGACCCGCCGAGCGCCCCCGTCACGCCCGGCGGCCGGCCCCGCCAGGCTCGCGTCGCGAGCTTCGGCAGGCCTATCGCAGCGCAGCGAGACGCGCAAGACGAAACCCGCTCCGGGCGCTGTCCAATCGCGCAAATTGTCGTCCGAAGATGGCCAATCCGTGGGCGCCGGCGCAAGCGCCGATTCCATCGCTTCGGCAAGGAATATGGCGAGAGAGACGGGACTCGAACCCGCGACCTCCGGCGTGACAGGCCGGCGCTCTAACCAACTGAGCTACTCCCCCGCAAGGGTGCGGAGCCGATAAGCCACGGCCGCCGCCAAGTCAAGCATGATGCGGTCTTGCGGCGCCGCCGTCAGAACCGGGTCGAAGCGAGCCGCCAGCGGACGATTTCGGCCGGAGAAAGGATGTGCAACGTGCCGGGCGTTTGCGACTCGGCGTGCCAGACCAGCGCGGGGCTGACCCCCATCTGCGCCGCATATCGGGCGAGGATCGCGACCAGCCGTTTATCGGCGAGTCCGCCGCCGCTCTCGCCCGGCGCCTCCAGCGACATCCGGTGCAGCCCGAGCCGGCTTTCCGGCGGCGCCACCCGCTGGGTCGCGCCCATCAGCGCGTAGACGCAGGCCGACAGGCACTGACCGGCGACCGGTCCCGAGCGGGCCCCGACCGAAGCGAAGCCGGCGACCACCACCGCGGCGCGCAGCCGGCGGAAGGCGGCGCCGAGCTCCATCGACGCAACGACGTTGCCGCCCGGCGAGTTCATGAAGATGACGCTGCGCAGCCGCTGGGATTGCGACGCCTGTTTGGCGAAATCGACGAAGGCCTGCGGCGTCTCGGCCTCGATGACGCCGTCGGCGACGATGACTTGCGGGCAATTGGCGCCGCAATCGTTCGAGTCGAAATTGACCGAGCGAAAGGTCATCGGCGCCTGCTCGGCCGCCGCCGGCGCCGCGGCCAGGAGACAAACGCAGGCCGCCGCGGCGCAAAACGCGGCAAGCGCCGCGCGACCGCGGACCAACGCGCCGAGCGGGCTGGTGGGCGGTGACGGGCTCGAACCGCCGACCCTCTCGGTGTAAGCGAGATGCTCTACCAACTGAGCTAACCGCCCTGGATTGCCGCTGCGCGTCGACTTCGCCGGGGCAAACTACATGACTTGCGCCAGCGAGGCCAAGCCCGATCAGGAAGCCGGCGACAAAAAGGGCGGCCTAGGGCCGCCCTCGAATTCGTCGCGTGGCGGCCTGTTTCGGCCGCGCTGCGATCCGTTCACTTCTTGGCGGGCGCCTTCTTGTTCAGCGCCGCCTTGAGCGCGGCGCCGGCCTTGAAGCGCGCGTTCTTCGACGCGGCGATCTTGATCTCCTTGCCGGTCGCCGGATTGCGCCCCTTGCCGGCGGCGCGCTCGCGAACCGAGAAAGTGCCGAAGCCGACGAGGCGGACTTCTTCGCCCTTCTTGAGCGACTTGCCCACGCCGTCGAGCGCCGCTTCCAATGCCGCAGCCGCGGCCACCTTCGTCAAGTCCGCTTCTTTCGCGATGTGCTCGACGAGCTCGAGTTTGTTCATTTGGCCTCTCCTTTGCCAGTTTCGACGTTACTGCGACGCCGCACGCGTTTCCGCCGCCGTCGGTCCGAAGCCGGCCCTCGCCCGCCCCGGCGAATCGACGCCCGAGGTGAGCCCATTGCTCGCCAATTGGCCGCGCGAAATCAAGGCTCAGCGGGCGTCAAACCCACAATATTGTAGGTCTTCCGGGGGATTCGCGGCCCTTAAACGCGAAGGGGCCGCGAATCCGGCGGATTCGCGGCCCCATTTTGCGTCAGTTGTGCTGCCGCGTCGGCGATCAGTGCGCGACCATCCCCGCGCCTTCGTCGTCGCCGGCGATCGACGGCGTCGCCTGCTGGGCCGTCTCGTCCCAGACGATCGGCTGCGGCTGGCGCACCAGCGCATGGGCAAGGACTTCCTCCATGCGCGCAACCGGCACGATCTCCAGCCCGCTCTTCACCGAGTTCGGCAAGTCGACGAGATCCTTGGCGTTGTCCTCGGGGATGAGGACCTTCTTGATCCCGCCGCGCAAAGCCGCGAGCAGCTTTTCCTTTAGCCCGCCGATCGGCAGAACGCGGCCGCGCAGCGTGACTTCGCCGGTCATCGCCACGTCGTGGCGCACCGCAATGCCGGTCAGCATCGAGACGATGACCGTCGCCATCGCCACGCCGGCCGAAGGTCCGTCCTTCGGCGTCGCGCCCTCCGGCACGTGGACGTGGACGTCGCGCTTGTCGAACGACGTCGGCTCGATGCCGAAGTCGACCGCGCGCGAGCGCACGTAAGAAGCCGCAGCCGAGATCGACTCCTTCATCACGTCCTTGAGGTTGCCGGTCACGGTCATGCGGCCCTTGCCGGGCATCATCACGCCTTCGATCGTCAGCAGCTCGCCGCCGACTTCGGTCCACGCGAGCCCGGTGACCAGGCCGACCTGGTCCTCGGCCTCGATCTCGCCGAAGCGGAACTTCGGCGGGCCGAGATAGTCGGCGACAGCGGCGGCGTCGACGACGATCTTTTTCTTCTTGCTGGTGAGGATGTCCTTGACCGCCTTGCGCGCGAGATTGGAGATCTCGCGCTCGAGATTGCGCACCCCGGCCTCGCGCGTGTAGCGGCGCACGAGCTCCATCAAGGCGCTGTCCTCGACCACCCATTCCTTCGCGTCGAGGCCGTGCTTGACCATCGCGTTGGGCAGCAGGTGCTGCTTGGCGATCTCGACCTTCTCATCCTCGGTGTAGCCGGCGATGCGGATGATCTCCATGCGGTCCATCAGCGCCGGCGGGATGTTGAGCGTATTGGCGGTGGTGACGAACATCACGCCCGACAGGTCGTAATCGACCTCGAGGTAGTGGTCGTTGAAGGTCGCGTTCTGCTCGGGGTCGAGCACCTCGAGCAGCGCCGACGACGGATCGCCGCGGAAGTCCATGCCCATCTTGTCGATCTCGTCGAGCAGGAACAGCGGATTGGAGGTCTTCGCCTTGCGCATCGACTGGATGACCTTGCCGGGCATCGATCCGATGTAGGTGCGGCGGTGGCCGCGGATCTCCGCTTCGTCGCGCACGCCGCCGAGCGACATGCGCACGAACTCGCGGCCGGTCGCCTTGGCGATCGACTTGCCGAGCGAGGTCTTGCCGACGCCGGGCGGGCCGACGAGGCAGAGGATCGGGCCGGTCAACTTGTTGGCGCGCTGCTGCACGGCGAGGTACTCGACGATGCGCTCCTTGACCTTGTCGAGCCCGTAGTGGTCGGCGTCGAGCAGCGCCTGCGCGGCCGGCAGGTCCTTCTTGATCTTCGACTTCTTCTGCCACGGAATCGACAGCAGCCAATCGAGGTAGTTGCGCACCACCGTCGCCTCGGCCGACATCGGCGACATCTGCCTCAGCTTCTTCAGCTCGCCGAGCGCCTTGTCGCGCGCTTCCTTGGTCAGCTTGGTCTTCTTGATGCGGTCCTCGAGCTCGGACATCTCGTCGCGACCTTCCTCGTCGCCGAGTTCCTTCTGGATCGCCTTCATCTGCTCGTTGAGATAGTACTCGCGCTGCGTCTTCTCCATCTGGCGCTTGACGCGCGTGCGGATGCGCTTCTCGACCTGCAGCACCGAGATTTCGCTCTCCATCAGGGCGAGGCACTTCTCGAAGCGCTTGGCGATCGAATGGATCTCGAGGATCGCCTGCTTGTCGGCGAGCTTGACTGCAAGATGCGAAGCCACCGTGTCGGCGAGCTTGCCGTAGTCGTCGATCTGCGTCACCGCGGCGACCACTTCCGGCGAGATCTTCTTGTTGAGCTTGACGTAGTTTTCGAACTCCGAGACGACCGAACGCGACAGCGCCTCGGCCTCGATCGGATCGATCGGGTCGTCGGCGACGGCCTCGGCTTCGGCCTGATAGTAACCCTCGGTCGGCAGATAGGCGCGCACGTGCGCGCGCGACTGGCCCTCGACCAGCACCTTGACGGTGCCGTCGGGCAGCTTGAGCAGCTGCAGCACCTTGGCGAGCGTGCCGGTGGAGAAGATCGCGTCGGTCGCCGGATCGTCGTCGGCGGCGTTCATCTGCGTCGCCAGCAAGATCGGCTTGTCCGCCTTCATCACTTCCTCGAGGGCGCGAATCGACTTCTCGCGGCCGACGAACAGCGGCACGATCATGTGCGGGAACACGACGATGTCGCGCAGCGGCAGCACGGGATAGACGTCGAAGGCGCCGGGCGCGGGAATCTTGCGAGAGCTGGTCATTCGCGGTCCTGTTTCTCTTGGCCCGAGCGCGGCGGGAAACCGCCTCGGGCTTGAAAAGACGCCGACCGGCCGACGCGCCCCAGCCCCGATTCGTTCGGGCTCCGGTTCACGCCGCCGCTACGCTCACGCAGGATGCAATTCCCGCGCCTACGCTTCGGCGCCACGGAGCCTGCAACAAACAACGATGCACGAACCGTTTGACGCGAAGATGGCGGCTGGGCGGTCCGGTTTCAAGCCGCGGGCGCGGCGAATCGCCGCCCGCTCCCCAGGTCCCTGCCGTCAGCCGGCTTTCTCGGCGCGCTCGGCATAGATGTAGAGCGGCCGCGCCTTGCCCTCGACCACCTCGGGCCCGATCACGACCTGTTCGACGCCGTCGAGGCCAGGCAGATCGAACATAGTGTCGAGCAGGATTCCTTCCATGATCGAGCGCAAACCGCGCGCGCCGGTGCGCCGCTCGATCGCCTTCTTGGCGACGACGACGAGCGAATCGTCCTGGAAGGTGAGGTCGACGTTCTCCATCTCGAACAACCGCTGATACTGCTTGACCAACGCGTTCTTCGGCTCGGTGAGGATGCGCTTGAGCGCGTCTTCGTCGAGATCCTCGAGCGTGGCGATAACCGGCAGGCGGCCGACGAATTCGGGGATGAGGCCGAACTTCAAAAGATCCTCGGGCTCGACCTGCCGGAACACCTCGCCGGTGCGCCGATCGTCGGGGGCCTGGACCTTGGCGCCGAAGCCGATCGAGGTGCCCTTGCCGCGCGCCGAGATGATGCGCTCGAGCCCGGAGAAGGCGCCGCCGCAAATGAACAGGATGTTGGTCGTGTCGACCTGGAGGAATTCCTGCTGCGGATGCTTGCGGCCGCCCTGCGGCGGCACGCTGGCGATCGTGCCTTCCATGATCTTCAGCAGCGCCTGCTGGACGCCCTCGCCCGACACGTCGCGGGTGATCGACGGGTTGTCCGACTTGCGGCTGATCTTGTCGATCTCGTCGATGTAGACGATGCCGCGCTGCGCCCGCTCGACGTTGTAGTCGGAGGCCTGCAGCAGCTTGAGAATGATGTTCTCGACATCCTCGCCGACGTAGCCGGCTTCCGTCAGCGTCGTCGCGTCGGCCATGGTGAAGGGCACGTCGAGGATGCGCGCCAGCGTCTGGGCGAGCAGCGTCTTGCCCGATCCGGTCGGCCCGATCAGCAGGATGTTCGACTTGGCGAGCTCGACGTCGCTGTGCTTGGTGGCGTGGTTGAGCCGCTTGTAGTGGTTGTGCACCGCCACGGAGAGGACGCGCTTGGCCTGCGGCTGGCCGATGACGTAGTCGTCGAGCACCTTGCAGATCTCGCGCGGAGTCGGAATGCCGTCCTTGCTCTTGACCAAGGCGGTCTTGCTCTCCTCGCGGATGATGTCCATGCACAGCTCGACGCATTCGTCGCAGATGAACACGGTCGGCCCGGCGATGAGCTTGCGCACCTCATGCTGGCTCTTGCCGCAGAAAGAGCAGTAGAGCGTGCTCTTGGCGTCGCCTTCGGCCTTGGCCATCGTTTTTCTCCGTTCCGGCCGCTTCCGTCGGTGCGATTCAGCGGACGCCCCGACAGGTCAGCCTAGATGCTGCATCCTAACAAACCGTAGCGTCGCGGCTTCCGCCGCCCCGACGCCCGGCGCGCAATCACGCGCCCTTCTTCGGGCCGTCCCCGGCCCGGACGCCCTCCCTCCCGACAAGCAACCACGCAACGGCGCGCGAAATCAAGCCCGGACGGTCCACAAAGACCAGGGGCTGTCCGTTCAATTCGCCCGGCGGCCCGAAATCAGCTCGGCTTTGGCTCTTCCGCCTCGACCGACCGCTTTGTCGTGACCTCGTCGACGAGGCCGAACGCCTTGGCCTCTTCCGCCGACATGAAATGGTCGCGGTCGAGCGTGCGCTCAATGATTTCGTAAGATTGCCCGGTGTGCTCGACGTAGATCTCGTTGAGCCGGCGCTTGACCTTGAGGATGTCCTCGGCGTGGCGCTGGACGTCGGACGCCTGGCCCTGGAAGCCGCCGGAGGGCTGATGAACCATGATGCGCGAATTCGGCAGCGTGTAGCGCATACCCTTCTCGCCGGCGGCGAGCAGCAGCGAGCCCATCGAGGCCGCCTGGCCGACGCACATCGTCGTCACCTTGGGGCGGATGAACTGCATCGTGTCGTAGATCGACAGCCCCGCCGTCACCACCCCGCCCGGCGAGTTGATGTACATGGCGACTTCTTTCTTCGGGTTGTCGGCCTCGAGGAACAACAGCTGGGCGACGACCAGCGACGCCGAGCCGTCGTCGATCGGCCCGATGACGAAGATGATTCGCTCGCGCAGCAGGCGCGAGAAGATGTCGAAGGAGCGCTCGCCGCGCGCCGACTGCTCGATGACGATCGGCACGAGCTGATTGTTGTAGGTGTCGACAATGTCGCGCATGGGCCTCGCTTCCAGGGGAATCAAACGGCGTCGCCGACCCGTAACATAGGTCGCGCGGCGGCGTTGTGAAGGGGCGGGCCGAGCCGGCCGAACGGCCGGCCCCAAATCAGCCGAGTCAGGCCGCCGGCGCGGCGGGGGCCGGCTCGTCGTCGTCGGCCAGCAGCTCCTTGGCGGTCACCTTGCGGTCTTCGACCTTGGCGACCGACAGGATGTGGTCGACGACCTTCTCCTCGTAGATCGGCGCGCGCAGTTCGGCGAGCGCGCTCTGGTTGGTGCGGTAGAAGTCCCAGACCTGCTTCTCCTGCCCGGGGAAGGCGCGGGCGCGGGCGACCAGAGCCTGGGTCATTTCCTCGTCGCTGATCGAAACCCCGACCTTGGCGCCGATCTCGGCCAGCAGCAGGCCGAGGCGCACGCGTCGCTCGGCGATCGAGCGATATTCGGCGCGCGCGGCCTCCTCGGTGGTGTTTTCATCGGCGAAGCTGCGGCCGGAAGCCTGCTGCTCACGCTCGACCTGCGCCCAGATCGAAGCGAACTCCTGCTCGACCAACCCTTCCGGCACTTCGAACGTGTAGCGCGCCGCGAGCGCGTCGAGCAGCTTGCGCTTGACCTTCTCGCGCGAGGCGCGCGCGTACTCGGCGGCGATGCGCTCGCGAATGCGATCCTTGAGCTGCGCGAGATCGTCGGCGCCGTAGCTCTTGGCGAATTCGTCGTCGATGGCGAGCGGCTCGGGCGCGGCGACCGCCTTGACCGACACGTCGAATTTCGCCTTGCGGCCGGCGAGCTTGCGCGCCGCATAGGCCTCGGGGAAGGTCGCCTCGACATCGCGCTTCTCGCCGGCGGCGACGCCGAGCAGCTGCTCCTCGAAGCCGGGGATGAAGGCGTTGCTGCCGATCACCACCTCGATGTTCTCGCTCGAACCGCCCTCGAACGCCTCGCCGTCGATCGTGCCGACGAAGTCGACGGTGACCCGGTCGAAACGCTCCGCCTTGCCGCCTTCCGGCCGATCGACGTAGACGCGCCGATCCTGAGCGAGCCGCATCAGCCCGTCTTCGACCTCGCTCTCCTCGACCTCGGCGAACGGACGCTCGAAGGCGATGTCGGTGAATTCGCCGACCTCGAACTTCGGTAGCACTTCCAGCGCGACGGTGAAGGCGAGGTCGCCGCGCGCGTCGAGCGCCGCCTCGAGCGCGTCCTTGTCGCCGGGCAGCTCGACCCGCGGCTCGCGCGCGAGCTTGAGGCCGTGTTCGTCGACGATCTGCTTGTTGGCCTCGGTGATCGTCTCCTGAACGAGATCGGCCATCACCGAGCGGCCATAGACGCGCTTGAGATGCGCAACCGGCACCTTGCCGGGACGGAAGCCGTTGATCCGCACCTTGGTCTTCATGTCGGCGAGTTGCGCTTCCAGGCGCGAGGCGAGATCGCTCGCCGGCACGACGATGGCGTATTCGCGCTTCAGCCCTTGGCTCAGCGTCTCGGTGACCTGCATTTCAAACGCCCTCGCAACCTGCGACCATTCGCCCGTCGCGCCCTCCGCGCGCCGGTCGAACGGCGAAAATCATCGAAGCGGATGGCCACGAAGCGGCCGAACGGAACTGGTGCGGGCGGAGGGGCTCGAACCCCCACGACTTATAAGGTCACCGGAACCTAAATCCGGCGCGTCTACCAGTTCCGCCACGCCCGCATCCCGCGCGCTCCGCAGGAGAGGCTGGTCTGCTTCGGGCGCGCTCTATAGCAGCTTGGGCCGTCCGCGCCAGCGAAAAATGCGTCAGCGCCGTGACGATAGATCGGTCAGTCGCGCACGACGACGGCGAGCGCGACGGTGAACAGTCCGCCGGCGAGCGCCAGGGCGGTTGCGCGGCCCGGTCCGTGGTCTATGAATGGCGCCGCGGCGGCCAAGACGCCGAACGCCGCCAGTCCGGCGGCGATGCGGAGGCGTCCGGTGAATCGGCCCATGGCGAGGCTCCGTGTTCCTGTCCCGTCCCGGCGCCGGGACGCTCAGAGACCGCTCGGCCCGCAAGCGCCGCGCCAAGGCGGCTGTCCCGAATTGAGGCAGGGCGGAGCCTGACCATGCGCGCGCCGCTGCGGCTCGATCGCCGCGCCGTCCTCCTCGGCGGCGTCGCCGCGTCGATTTGGGCCTGGCGCGGCGCGGCCGACGCCGCTGCGCCGGCGCCGGCGCGCCGGTTAACCGCCGCCCCCGCTTCGCTCGCGCTTGCGCCCCCGCCCGCTGCGCCGACCCCCCTGCTCGCTTACGACGGAACCGTTCCTGGACCGCTCCTCCGGCTCAAGCGCGGCGAAGAGCTGGCGCTCAGCCTGGCCAACCGCCTCGACGCGCCGACGACGCTGAGCTTTCCGGGATTGAGAATCGCCAACGCCCTCGCCGGCATCGCCGGCCTCACCCAGGCGCCGATCGAACCCGGCGGCGAGGCCGAGATTCGCTTCACGCCGCCTGACGCCGGCTTCAACCTCTACCTGCCCGACGCCGGCGCGGCGACCGCGCGCCAGCTCGCCTCGGGTCTGTTCGGCCCGGTCGTCGTCGAAGAGCCCTCGCCGCCTGCCGTCGATCTCGAGGCGATCGTCGTTCTCGGCGATTGGCGACTCGACGAAACGGGCCGCTTGCGAGACGATTCCGGGCCGGCCGGGGCCCTCGTCGCCGCCGGCGCGGCGCCCGCGCCGCAACGGTTCGCCGCTCCGCCGGGCGCGCGCGTTCGTCTGCGCCTCGCCAACGCCTCGGCGACGCGGGCGATGACGATCGCCGTCGCCGGCGCAGCGCCGCTGATCGTCGCCGTCGACGGCCAACCGAGCGCGCCGTTCGCGCCGCTGCGCGGCGTCTTTCCCATGGGCGCGGGCGCGCGCTTCGAACTCGTCTTCGACGTGGCCGACGCAGCGGTCGCGTTTTCGCTGCGCGACGACGCCGCAAGCGACCCCGACCAGCCGCTGGTCGTCTTCGCCCGCGCCGGCGCGCCGAAGCCGGAGCGCCCTGCTTTCCAAGGGCTGCCGGCGAATCCGTTGCTGCCGAAGGAGATCGACCTCGCCGGCGCGCGGCGCTTCGCGCTGACGCTATCGGGCGACGACGGCGCGGCGCTGGCGATCAACGGCGAGACGCTCGCCGACTGGAGCGCCAAGCCGCAATTCGCCGTTCGGCGCGGCGCGGCGGTCACGCTCGCTCTGATCAATGCGACCGCGACAACCCGGACGATGCGGCTCGGCGGCCACGTCGCGCGCCTGCTGCACGCGCTCGACGACGGCTGGGAGCCTTATTGGCGCGACGTCTTCATCGTCCCGCCGGGCCGAACCGTCCGCCTCGCCTTCGTCGCCGACAATCCAGGCAAGTGGCCGATCGCTTCCGCGTCGCCAGCCGCCCGCACCGCGGGCCTCAGTGGCTGGTTCGAGGTCGGGTGAGCGGAGTTCCTCACGCCGCGGCGAAACCTTCGAGACAGATCTTGCCTTTGGCGCGGCCGCTCTCGAGCAGCGCGTGGGCCCGCCGGAGGTTGGCGGCGTTGATCGCGCCGAAACGCTCGGCGAGCGTGGTGCGGATCGCGCCGGCGTCGACGAGGCGCGACACCTCGTTGAGCAAGGCGCCCTGCTGGGCGACGTCGGCGGTGTCGAAGGTCGAGCGGGTGAACATCAGCTCCCAATGGATCGAAACGCTCTTCCCCTTGAACGGCATGGCGTCGAGCGCGGGCGGATCGTCGATCAGGCCGAAGCGGCCCTGCGGCGCGATCAGCTTGACGATCTCGGCGACGTGCTTGTCGGTGTTGGTGGTCGAGAAGACGAACGCCGGCGCGCCGACATTCAGCGCCGCGACTTCCGCCGCAAGGGGCTTGAAATGGTCGACGACGTGGTGCGCGCCGAGCGCGAGCGCCCATTCGCGCGTCTCGGGCCGCGAGGCGGTGGCGATCACCGTCGCGTCGGTCAGGCTGCGCGCGAGCTGGATCGTCATCGAGCCGACGCCGCCCGCCCCGCCGACGACGAGCAGCAGGTTCGGCGCGCCGGGGACCGGCTTGCGGATGTCGAGACGGTCGAACAGCATCTCCCAGGCGGTAATCGAAGTCAGCGGCAGCGCCGCCGCCTCGATCCAGTCGAGCGTGGTCGGCTTGCGGCCGACAATCCGTTCGTCGACGAGATGGAATTCGGCATTGGCGCCCGGGCGGACAATCGCGCCGGCGTAGAACACCGCGTCGCCCGGTTTGAACGCCTTGGCCTCCGGGCCGACGGCGACGACCGTCCCGGCGACGTCCCAGCCAAGCACTTTCCACCCGCCCGGCTCGGGCTGGGCGCGCCGGCGCACTTTTGTGTCGACCGGATTGACCGAGATCGCCCGCACCTCGACCAGCAGGTCGCGACCTTTGGGTTCGGGCTTGGGCAGATCGATGTCGACCAGCGAATTCGGGTCGTCGATGGGAAGCGACTTCTGGTAGCCGACGGCGCGCAAAGCATCCTCCTGGCGTTGGCGTTCGGGCGGGAATTGGCGACCGGTGCGCAACTCCACAAGAATGCGCGATTGTCGCACGCCGAGGTGCCGCCGAAGGTGGAGTACAGCTTGACGGCGCGCGGGCGCAGGCTCGAGCCGGTGATCGCCGCCCTCAAGGCGTGGGCCGACGCGCATGTCGATCCCGCGACGATTGGTCGGCCAGCCGCGCGCACACCGCCGCTGGCGTATGTCGAGCCAGTCGCGACATAAACGAAGAACTCTTGGAGAAGCTCCGAAATTGGGGCCATTTCCACATCGAACAATAGGTCTGTGTCGCGGCCGCCCATCAGAGAATCTTGTTCATATCGATTAGGTAACCAGCGTTTCGCAGCTCTCTTGCAATTGCGAGCCGCCAAGCCCCATGGCGGTCTAGTTGAACATACACGATTCCATTAATATCGTTGGGTATTTCGACGTCATCCGTCACAAGCGCACAGACATTTTTGCGGCCGAGTTTTGCAATCAGGTACCCGTGCTCAAAGATAACATTTTGGCGCGCCCTTTTCTTCTGAGCTGGATCTCCGGAAAGACCACCAACATCGCATGGAGTATATAGTATTATACCAAATCCAACGTTTGTATGCTTCTCCAGCTTGTCAATTATCGTATCACCAGCGTTAACCTGCTCGTGAAGTATTACCGCAATCAAACCAAGATTCTCTACAAACCTGGCAGTCTCATTTTTTGCCGCTTCATCTCGGCCGTGAACAATGAAAACCCGAGAATGGTCAACTTCCTTCGGTAATTGCCTCGTATCGAGAATAGCCTTTTTCGGAATTTCCTGCCTCACTCGATCAAGAAGTTCAACTGTTATATCCTTTGTAT
>NZ_JBEKVH010000078.1:0-17233 GCF_049514155.1 Roseiarcus sp.
GCCGATCCCGATGCTCGACGGCGGCCACCTGCTGTTCTACGCCATCGAGGCGGCGCGCGGGCGGCCGCTGAGCCAAGCCGCGCAGGCGTTCGGCTTGCGGCTCGGCGCGGCGCTGGTCGTCGCGCTGATGCTGTTCGTGACCTTCAACGACATCCGCAGCCTGTTCGCCGGCTGAGGCGGCGGCGCTTAAGCTTCGGTGGCGCGGTCGCGCGACAGCGCGACGCCCTTGACCTGCGCGTGGACGCTCACCCCTTCGCTGAGGCCGAGGCGTTCCCATGAGCGGCGCGTGACGCGCGCCAGGATGCGGTCGCCGGCGCCGTCGGCGCCGAGGCCGAGAACGACGACGAGTTCGTCGGCGGCGACCGTCTTGATCGACAGCACGCGCGCCGGCAGAACGTTGAGGATCGAGCTTGGGCCGGGCGGCGCCGGCGCGAGGCTGACGTCGCCGGCAAGAACGCGCAGCCGCCGCCGCGCGCCGACTGGACCGAGCCGGCCCGGCGCGACGAACGCGCCGCCGCCGACCGCGACCGTCGTCAGGCCGTAAGAATCGTCGATCGCCGTGATCGTTCCCGTGAGCGTCACCGCGGCTCCGCGCGCCGCGGCGAGCGGCAGCGCCGGATCGCTCTGCAACTTGCCGAGCGGCCCCGCGGCGACGACGCGGCCGCGATCGATCAGCGCGAGATGGTCGGCGAGCCGCTCGACCTCAGCCATGTCGTGGGTGACGTAGAGCGCCGGCAGCGACAGGCGGTCGTGAAGTCGCTCGAGGAACGGCAGGATGTCGGCCTTGGCGGCGTCGTCGAGCGCCGACAGCGGCTCGTCCATCAGCAGCAGCCGCGGCTGCGACAACAGCGCGCGGCCGAGCGCAGCGCGCTGGCGCTCGCCGCCGGAGAGATCGCGCGGCGCGCGGTCGAGAAGCGGCGCGAGGCCACAGAGGTCGACCACTTCGTCCCAGCCGACCGCCGGCGCCGGCCCCGCGCCGGCCGGCGGCGCGCCGAAGCGTAGATTGGCCTTGACCGACAGATGGGGAAAGAGACTCGCCTCCTGGAACACGTAACCGAGCGCGCGGCGATGGGTCGGCGCGAACAGGCGCGCGCCATCCTGCCACAACTCGCCGTTGACGCGGCAATGGCCGTCGCGGACGCGCGTCAGTCCGGCGATGCAGCGCAGCAGCGTGGTCTTGCCGCAACCGGAGGGACCATAGAGCGCCGTCACGCCGCTGGGCGGCGCATCGAGCGCGAAGTCGAACGCGAACGCGCCGAGCCGGCCGGCGAAGCGCGCGTCGATGCCGGCGCCCGCGCTCATGGCCGCCCGCGCGCGAAGCGCTTCTCGATCGCGATCATCGCCAGGATGACGACGAAGGCGAACACGACCATGCCGCCGGCGAGCGCGTTGGCCTTGCCCCACTCGCCTGTTTCGACGTAGTCGAAGATCGTCGTCGACACGACTGCGGTGCGGCCCGGGATCGCGCCGCCGATCATCAGCACGACGCCGAACTCGCCGACGGTGTGGGCGAAGCCGAGCACCGCGCCGGTCAGCAGGCCGGGGCTGGCGAGCGGCAGCGCAACGGCGAAGAACGCGCGCGACGGCGAAGCGCGCAACGTGGCGGCGACTTCGAGCGGCCTGTCGCCGACGGCGGCGAAGGCGTTGCGGATCGGCTGGACGACGAACGGCAGCGAATAGACGACCGAGCCGACGACGAGACCGCCGAAGGTGAAGGCGAGAGTCGACGCGCCCCACAGCCTGGCGATCGCGCCGCCCGGCCCGTGCGGGCCGAGGGCGACCAACAGGTAGAAGCCGAGTACGGTCGGCGGCAGCACGATCGGCAGCGACACGACCGCCGCGATCGCCTCCTTCCACCACGCGCGCGAGCGCGCGAGCCACCAGGCGAGCGGGGTGGCGATGATGACGAGCGCGATCGTCGCAACGGTCGCGAGTTCGATCGTCAGCGCGACGGATTGCAGCGGGCCGGACGTCAAGCGCGGCGGTTCCGGTTCACTCGAGGCTGTAGCCGTACTTCTCGATGATCGCGCGCGCCTCCGGGCCCTTGAGGAAGGCGAGGAAGGCCTTGGACGCCTCGTCGTCGGCGCCGGTCTTCAGCAGCACCGCGTCCTGGCGGATCGGCGCGTAAAGGTCCTGCGGCACGACCCAACGTGATCCCGCAGTGACGCTCGCCAGTTGCGACAAAGCGACGAAGCCGAGCTCAGCGTTGCCGGTGTCGACGAATTCGAACGCCTGGGCGATGCTGTTGCCCTGGACGATCTTCGGCTGAATCGCGTCGTAGACGCCGAGCTTAGTCATCGCCTCGACCGCCGCCGCGCCGTAAGGGGCAGACTTCGGATTGGCGATCGACAGCTTTGCGAAGGCGTTCGCCTTCAACGTCTCGTCGCCCTTGGTCACGTCGAGGCTCTTGCTCCACAGAACGAGCTTGCCGATCGCGTAGGTGAAGCGGCTGTCGGCGACCGCGAGGCCAGCCTCGACCGCGGCTTTCGGCCGATCGGCGTCGGCCGACAGAAACACTTGATACGGCGCGCCCTGCTGCATCTGCGCGTAGAATTGGCCGGAGGCGCCAAAGCTCAGCGCCGCCTCGTCGCCGGTCTTCGCTTTGAACGCCGCGGCGATCTCTTTGGCCGGCGCGGTGAAGTTGGCGGCGACCGCGACCTGGGTCTGGCCGGCCAGCGCGGGGCTGGCGGCGGCGGCCAACAGGCCGGCGAGTGCGATCAGAAGGTTTCGGCGCGCCATGTTCGAGCTCCACGATTTCGGCGAAGGGCTCATTCTACGCGATCGTCCGTGAAGTCCAAACGACGCGGCGCCGCACCTATTCGAGCATGATCGGCTGGCGCTCCCAGACGAGCAGCACGAGGCAGCCCTCTTCGCTGACGACTTCGTGCTCGGTGCCGGGCGCGTTGAGCGCGAAGTCGCCCGCCTTGATCAGGCCCTGCGCGTCGGCCTGGCTGCCGCTGATGACGATCACCCGCTCCCAGCCCGCATGGCGGTGACGCGGCGCGCGCGCGCCGGGGCGATAGCGCAAAACCGCCGCCGCCGCCCCGCCGTCGGGATCGCGATGCAGCCACGCCGCTTCGATTCCCTCGCGGAACGGCTCGAAACGCAGCGCCGACGGGTCCGTCAGCAGATCGCAGATGATCAGTTGATCGCCTCCAGGATGGCCGCGACTGGAGCGGTCCAGCCGACGATGCCGCCCTGCACGGGCGCCATCGCAGGCGCCGCCTGCTTGAATTTGGGGAAATAGCCTGCCGTTGCGTCCTCGGCAAGTTGGCGTCTTCAGTGTCCGGCCATCGCTCGGCCGATCGCGGTGCGGTCGGCCGCCGCGGCGGTCGTCTCCAGCACGATGCGCCCTTCCGACATGACGAGCAAGCGGTCGGAGAGGTCGAGAAGCTCGTCGAGATCCTCGCTCACCAACAGCACCGCCGCGCCGCGATTGCGCGCGGCGACGATCTGACCATGGATGTCGGCGACCGCGGCGAAGTCGAGGCCGAACACCGGATTGGCGGCGACGAGGATATGCACCTCGCCGCCGAGTTCGCGCGCCAGAACCGCGCGCTGGACGTTGCCGCCGGAGAGCGAAGCGATCGGCGCGTCAGGCCCCGGCGTCTTGACGCGATAGCGCTTGATCAGACCGCGCGCGGCCTCGCGCATCGACCGGCCCGACAACCAGAATCCGTTCGCCATCGGCGGGCGGTCGAAAATGCGCATCGCCATGTTCTCGGCGACGCTCATCCGGCCGACGCAGGCGTTGCGCAGCGGCTCCTCCGGCAACAGCGCGAGATGGTGGCGCTGCGTCTCGGCGCGCCGAGCGAAGTAGACCTCGCCTTCGACCAGCATGCGGCCGCCGGTCGCGTCGCGCTGGCCGGCGAGCACTTCGACCAGTTCGCTCTGGCCGTTGCCGGACACCCCGGCGATGCCGACGATCTCGCCGGCGCGCACCGCCAGCGTCACGCCGCGCACCGCCTCAGCGCCGTCGGAATCGTCCGCCTTGAGATCTTCGACCGCCAGACGCACCGCGCCGGGCGCGACCTCGGCGCGCGCGACCGGCGCGGCTGGGCGGTCTTCGCCGATCATCATCGCCGCCATCTTGTCGACGGTGAGCTCGGCGACCTTGCCGGTCCCGGCGAGCTTGCCCTTGCGCAGCACCGTCACCGCGTCGGCGTAGGCCAGCACTTCGCGGAACTTGTGGGTGATCAGCAGCGCGGTCAGCTGGCGCTCGCGCGCCATGTCGCGGATCGTTCCCAGCATCTGGTCGGCTTCCTGCGGGGTCAGCACCGACGTCGGCTCGTCGAGAATGAGGAAGCGCGCGCCGAGGTAGAGCTGCTTGAGAATTTCCGCCTTCTGCTTCTCGCCGGCGGCGAGCCCGTGCACCGGCGTGTCGAGCGGCGCAGCGAACGGCATGCCGGCGATGAACGTCGACAGCCGTTCGCGCTCGCGCCCCCAGTCGATCACCTCCGGCGTGTCGGCCCGCGCCATCACCAGATTCTCCAGCACCGTCATCGACGGCACCAGAGTGAAGTGCTGGTAGACCATGCCCAGGCCGAGGCGCGCCGCGTCGCGCGGATTGCGGACGTCGACCTCGCGGCTGTCGAGCAGCAGCGAGCCCTCGTCGGCGTGGTAGAAGCCCATGATGCATTTGACCAGCGTCGACTTGCCGGCGCCGTTCTCGCCGAGCAACGCGTGGACGCTGCCGGCGTCGACCCGCATCGAAACGTCGTCGAGCGCCGCCAGCGCGCCGAACCGCTTCGACATCCCCGCCGCTTCGAGGGAGAAGGCGCCCGTCATGGCAACGCGGCGACGACGCCGTCGGCGTTGGAGACCGCGCCGAACACGCCGCCCTGCATCTTGATCATCTTGATCGCGGCGTCGTGGTTGCCGCGGTCGGTCGCGCCGCAGCAGTCCTCGAGCAGCAGACATTCGAAGCCGCGGTCGTTGGCCTCGCGCATGGTGGTGTGGACGCAGACGTCGGTGGTGATGCCGGTCAGCACGATGTTGCGGATGCCGCGCGCGCGCAGGATCAACTCGAGGTCGGTGGCGCAGAACGAGCCCTTGCCCGGTTTGTCGATGATCGGCTCGCCGGCGGCCGGCGCGAGGTCGGAAATGATCTCCCAGCCGGGCTCGCCGCGCACCAGGATGCGGCCGCACGGGCCGGCGTCGCCGATGCCGGCGCCAATGCGCTGTGAGCGCCAGCGCTTGTTGTCCGGCAGGTCGGCGAGGTCGGGCCGGTGGCCCTCGCGGGTGTGGATGACGTGGTAGCCCTTGGCGCGGAAGGCGGCGAGCGCGCGCTTGATCGGCTCGATCGGCGCGCGGGTCAGCGACAAGTCGTAACCCATCTTGTCGACATAGCCGCCGACGCCGCAGAAATCGGTCTGCATGTCGATGATGATCAGCGCGGTGTCGGCGGCGCTCCAACGGCCGTCGAACGGCCAGGGATAGGGATCGGCGGCGACGAAGGACATGGCGCGTTCCTTTGGTGCGATCGGCTACTTGGTGACGCTGAGCTCGCCGGGCGCGCCAGCGATGCGACGGCGCGACGACGACGACAGAACCAGGATGACGAGCGTCAGGATATAGGGCGCGGCGTTGAGCAGATAGGTGCCGGACGTGACGCCAACCGCCTGCAGCGCGGGCCCGAGCGCCCCAGCGCCGCCGAACAGCAGCGAGGCGCCGAAGCAGGCGATCGGGTTCCAGCGCGCGAAGATGACGAGCGCGACCGCGGTGATGCCCTGGCCGCTCGACAGGCCTTCGTTCCAACTGCCAGGATAGTAGAGCGACAGGAACGAGCCGCCGACGCCGGCCATGAAGCCGCCGAAGCAGGTGGCGTAGAGGCGCACGGCGATCGGCGAATAGCCGAGCGCGCGCGCCGCCTCGGCTGAATCGCCGACCATGCGCACGATCAGCCCCCAGCGGGTATTGGCGAGCGCCCAGCGCAGCGCGGGCGTCATCACGAGGCCGACGATGAACAGGCCGTTGACCTCCAACGCCGCGCGCACCTGCGGGATGTCGCTCCAGAAGCCGAGCGGCAGCGCCGGCAGCGTCGGCGCCCTGGGTTGCACCAGCGGCTTGCCGAGATAGAAGGCGAGGCCGGTGCCGAACAGCATCAGCGCGATGCCGACCGCGATGTCGTTGACGCGCGGCAGCGAGCAGACGCCGGCGTGCAGCGCGCCGAGCGCCATGCCGACCACGCCCGCCGCCAATACGCCCAGCCACGGGGAGCCGGTCAGATAGGCGACGCCGAAGCCGCTCATCGCCCCCATGATCAACGTGCCTTCTAGGCCGAGATTGATGCGGCCGCTCTTCTCGGTCACCAGCTCGCCGAGACTGACGAACAGGAATGGCGTCGAAACGCGGATCGCGCCGCCGAGAACCGCGATCGGCACGGTCCACAGGCCGAGGCTGGCGGCGGTCATCGGCCGATCCTCGCTTTCCATTCTCTGAGCGGCGGCAGGCCCTCGCCGGCGAGCAGCGCGACGAACAGGATGCCTTGCAGCACCAGCACGGCGGCGTCGGGCAAATCGAGGCGGCGCTGCAACAGGCCGCCGCTCGCGCCGATGCCGCCGAGCAGGATTGCGACCGGAATGACCGCCAGCGGGTGTTGGCGCGCGAGGAAAGCGACGAGAATGCCGGCCAAGCCGTAGCCGGCGGCGATGTTGGCGTTGGCGCTGCCCTGCACCGCGCCGACCTCGACCATGCCGGCGAGGCCGGCGGCGGCGCCGGCGAGCGCGGTGACGATCACCGTCATGCGGCCGACCGGCAGTCCGGCCATGCGAGCGGCGCGCGGATTGCCGCCGACGATGCGGGCGGCGAAGCCGAAGGTGGTGCGGCGCATCAGCAGCCAGGCGAGGACGCAGGCGATCAGACCGATCGCGAGGCCCCAGTGGACGTCCATGCCCGGCAGATTGCCGATCAGGTCGGCGTCGGGCAGCGGCCGCGTCGACGGCTTGTTGAGGCTGGCGGGGTCCCGCATCGGCCCCTCCACCACCTGGTTCATCACCGCGATGGCGATCGACGACAGCAGCAGCGAGGAAATGGTTTCGTTGACGCCGCGCCAGTGCCTGAGCGCGCCGGCGAGCGCGATCAGCGCGCCGCCCGCGGCCATTCCGGCGATCGCCATCACGACTTGCACGACGATCGCCGGCGCGCCGTGGTCGGCGAGCGGCAGGCCCGCCGCCATCGCCGCGAGGCCGCCGAGGACAAACGCGCCTTCGCCGCCGATGATCACCAGTCCCATCTGCGCCGGCAGCGCAGTGCACAGGGCGGTGAGCAGCAGCGGCGAGGCCCGCAACAGCGTATTCTGCCAGGAGAACCAGGAGCCGAAGGCCCCGACCCCCATCAGCTGGTAGACTTCGAGCGGATTCTTTCCCGCCGCGGCGACGAACAGGCCGAACAGCACGATGGTGGCCGCCCCCGCCGCGAGCGGCGCGGCGAGCGGGTCAAGGACGGCGGCCAGAGCGGTGCGGGGCGGCGGCTCGGCGTCCACGCCCGGCGTCCCTTAGCTGGTCGAGCCGATGACGCCTTCGACGAGATAGCCCATTTTCTCGAGCTCGATGTCGGTCTGGCCGCGCATCGTGCCGGCGGCGATGACGGTCGCGCCCTTGTTGTCCTTGATCGGGCCGGCGAAGATGACGAAGCCGTCGCCCATGAACTTGGCCTTGACCGCGTCGGCCGCGACCTTGGCGGCGTCTGGCACGATCGCCGAATAGGGCGAGGTCTTGACGATGCCGGCCTTGAGACCGCCGCGGATCAACCCCGGGATGGTCTTGCCGGCCTTGAAGTCGTTGACCAGCGACGGATAGAGCGCCTCCCAGTTCCACTCGGCGCCAGTGAGGTAGCCCTTGGGCGCGAGCGCCGCCTGGCTGGCGTGATAGCCGCAGGTGAACAGGCCGCGCTTCTCGGCCGTCTCGATCACCACCTTGGGGCTGTCGACGTGGCAGGTGACGACGTCGACGCCCTGATCGGCGAGGCTGTTGGTCGCCTCCGCCTCCTTGACCGGCATCGACCAGTCGCCGGTGAAGATCACCTGGGTGGTGATGGTCGGGTCGATCGACCGCGCGCCGAGGGTGAAGGCGTTGATGTTGCGCAGCACCTGCGGGATCGGCTTGGCGGCGACGAAGCCGAACTTCTTGCTCTTGGTGACGTGGGCGGCGACGATGCCGGAGAGATACTCGGCTTCGTCGATGTAACCGAAATAGCTGTGGACATTGTCCGGCAGGCCTTCGTGCCACAGCCCGCCGCAATGGAGGAAAGTGACGTTCGGATACTTCTTCGCTTCCTTGAGGATATGCGGATCGAAATAGCCGAACGAGGTCGGAAAGAGCAGCGTCGCGCCGTCGAGGTTGATCATCGACTCCATGGTCTTTTCGACGTCGATGGTCTCGGGCACCCGCTCTTCCTCGACGACCTTGACCCCCATCGCCTTGACCGCGGCGGCGCCGGCGGCGTGCGCCTGGTTGTAGCCGTAGTCGTCCTTCGGGCCGACGTAGATGAAACCGACCGTCAGCGAGCCGGCCGCGCGCGCCGAGCCGAGCGGCAAGGCGGAAAAGACGGCGCCGGCGGACACGCCGGCGAGGACGGCGCGGCGCGAGATCCGATAATCCTGGGTCATGCTGGAGCCTTTCCTTGGCTGCGGGACGGCGATTGAATGCGTCGGACGGCGCCCGCCTCTTGCATACAAGAAACAAATTGCGTGCCAGCCATTCTAAAATTGACAATATGATATAAATATCAACATAGTATATGAAATGTCGCCGCATTTTACGAGTAGCGTTCGGTGCTTGATGCTTATTATTTGCGTCCAAATCCTAGGCAATGCACAATAAGTGCTCATATTCCCGCCGTCGATCGTCGCGGCGGGGTCGCAAAAAATCGAGTTGCCAAAAATCACCCGTGTATTGAAGATATTAGGTTGACACGGGTTCGGTCAATGCGCATACGATCTTGCATGCACGTTGCGAATCTGCCGTTTCTTTCGCGACTCGGCGCAGGAGCGGCGAACCCACAGCGCCAGACGCGCGCCACCGAACTCGCCGCGGCCCTCGCCGACGAAATCCTACGCAGCCGCCTCGCTCCAGGCCAGCGGCTCGACGAGCAGGAGCTCGCCCAGCGCTTCGGGGTCTCGCGCACGCCGGTGCGCGAAGCGCTCGGCCAGCTCGCGGCGACCGGCCTCGTCGAGCACCGACCGCGTCGCGGCGTGACGGTCGCCGTGGTCTCGCCGCAGCGGCTGCAGGAAATGTTCGTCGTCATGGCCGAACTCGAGGCTTCCGCCTCGCGACTCGCCGCTACGGCGATGACGCCCGAAGAGCGCCAGGATCTCGAGGCCCTCCACCGCGCGTCGCAGGCCGCGGTGCGGGACGGCCGCATCGACGAATACGAACGCTTCAATCAGGACTTTCATTCGCGCCTCTACGCCGGCTGCCACAACGGCTATCTGCGCGAGCTGCTCAACGCGACCCGCGCGCGCCTGGCGCCGTTCCGACGCGCGCAGTTCAATCTGCGCGGCCGTCTCGCCGCCTCGTGGCGCGAGCACGACGCCGTCGTCGAAGCGATCCTGCGCGGCGACGGCGACGGCGCGGCGCGGGCGATGCGCGAACACTTGGCGACGGTGAGCGGCGCGGCGGCCGAATACGTCGCCATTCAGACCCATCAGCTCAGCGCCTAGCGCGAGCGTCAGGAGAGCCGCCTTGGACATTCCCGTCCATTCGATCGCCGCCTTGCGCAAGGGATACGCCGAGGGGCGTTGGAGCGTGAAAGCCGTCGCCGAAGCGGCGCTGGTCCGCGCCGCGGCGGCCGAGGCGATCGATCCGGCGATCTGGATCGCGCGCGTCGCAGCCGAACAGCTGCTCGCCGAGGCGGCGGCGCTCGACGCCAAGGGGCCCGCGGGCCTGCCCCTGTTCGGCGTTCCATTTGCGGTCAAAGACAATATCGACGCCGCCGGACTGCCGACCACCGCCGCCTGCCCCGCCTTCGCTTATCGCCCCGAGCGTTCGGCGACCGCGGTCGAGCGGCTGCGCGCGGCCGGCGCGCTGCTCGTCGGCAAGACCAATCTCGACCAGTTCGCCACCGGCCTCGTCGGCGTGCGTTCGCCCTACGGCGCGCCGCGCAGCCCGTTCGATATGCGCTACGTCTCCGGCGGCTCGAGTTCCGGTTCGGCGGTCGCGGTGTCGCGCGGCCTGGTCAATTTCGCGCTCGGCACCGACACCGCCGGTTCGGGCCGCGTCCCGGCGGCGTTCTGCAATCTGATCGGCCTCAAGCCGAGCCGCGGCTTGATCAGCGCCGCCGGCGTCGTGCCGGCCTGCCAGTCGCTCGACTGCGTCTCGATCTTCGCCACCAATGCCGACGACGCGGCTGCGGCGCTGTCGGCGGCGGCGGGCTTCGACCCGGCCGACCCCTATAGCCGCGCGCCGCTAACGCCGATCGACGGCCCGCTGCCGCCGGCGCCGAAGCGCTTCCGCTTCGGCCTGCCGCGCGCCGCCGACCTCACGTTCTTCGGCGACGCGGAAGTCGAGTCGCTGTTCCGCAAGGCGGCCGAACGGCTCGCGCGCCTCGGCGGCGAAGCGGTCGAGATCGACCTCGCGCCGTTCTTCGCCGTCGCGCGCCTGCTCTACGACGGACCATGGGTGGCCGAGCGCACCGCCGCAGTCGGCGAATTCCTCGTCGCCCACCCGGACGCCGGCGATCCGACCGTCGCCGGCATCATCTTGAAGGGCCGCGAGGTCTTGGCGCCGGCGGCGTTCGACGCGCTGCACCGGCTCGAGGCGCTCAGGCGCGAATGCGAATCCGCCTGGCGCCAGATCGACGTGCTGCTCGCGCCGACGACGCCGACCGCCTACACGGTCGAGGCCGTGCGCGCCGATCCGCTGAAGCTCAACGCCAACCTCGGCCGCTACACCAACTTCGTCAATCTGCTCGACCTCGCCGCAGTGGCGGTTCCCGCCGGCTTCGGCGCGAGCGGCCGGCCGGCCGGCGTCACCCTGATTGGTCCGACCCATTCCGATCGCGCGCTGCTCGCGCTCGCCGACGCGCTGCATCGCGCCGGCGAGGCGACCGTCGGCGCGCTCGGCCTGCCGCTGCCCCCACCCGGCCCGCGCGCCGGCGCGTGGAGCGACGGCGGCGGCGTCGATCTTGTCGTCATCGGCGCGCACATGAGCGGATTGCCGCTCAACCGCCAGCTCGCCGACGTCGGCGGCCGCTGCGTCGGCGGCGCGCGCACTGCGCCGATCTATCGCCTCGTCGCGCTTGCCGCCCTCGATCCGCCGCGTCCCGGCATGGTGCGCGTCGAAAAGGGCGGCGCATCGATCGAAGCGGAGATCTGGCGCCTGCCGACCGCCGCCTTCGGCGCGTTCGTCGCCAGCGTCGAACCGCCGCATGCGATCGGCAAGGTCGCCCTCGACGACGGCCGCTGGCTGCCGGGCTTCCTTTGCGACGCGGTCGCCGCGACCGGGCAACCGGACATCGGCGCCTATGGCGGCTGGCGCAACTGGCTCGCCGCCGAAGCCGAGCGCGGCCCACAGGCGCGCGCCGCGCGCTGAGGCGCACGCGGCGTCACGACGTCGCACTCGGCAAAAACGCCCCTCGGTCTCGGACTTCGAGCGGACCGGCAGAGCGGTCGCCGACGACGACCGATCGCCGCGCCGCCGCGGCGCGCGGTCGAAACGTCAGACTTGAATCGATTTAGCGATCAATGCGCCGTTCGTGAGGAAAGACGGGCCGCGCCGAGACGCGGAACCGGAAGCGATGGTGGAGCCAGACGGAATCGAACCGACGACCTCTTCAATGCCATTGAAGCGCTCTCCCAACTGAGCTATGGCCCCGAATTCTTTTTGCCAGGCCGCTTGTCCCTTGGGGCGGGGCGGCGTCGTCCGGCGGCGCGGCTTATAACCGCAAATGCGCGCGCCCCACAAGGGCTGTTCGCATGTTTCTTGCGCGGCCCTCGGTCGCGCCGCGCGTTCAGGGCTCCTCGTCAGGCGCGATGTCGCCGTCGATGAGGTTGGTGACGTCGTCCTCGTCCTCTTCTTCCGCTTCGATGAAGGGATCGTCGGGCTCGGCTTCTCCCTCCTCGACGTCGACGTCTTCGACCGCCGGCTCGGCGGCCTTCTCCTCGCTCGCTTCGACTTCGTCGAGCGACACCAGCTCGACGCCGACGGGCGCTATGACCTCGTCTTCCTCGACTTCCACCTTGGCGGCGGCGCGTTCAACGCGCGCGGCGCCCTGGAAGATCGTGCCGCATTTCGGGCAGACGATCGGGTCCTTGTTCATGTCGAAGAACTTCGCGCCGCAGTTCTGGCATTGGCGCTTGGCTCCAAGCTCGGGTTTGGCCACTGGCGACTTTTCCCTGCTACTGAGGCGGCTGTCGTTCGGACGCTCCCGTTAGTCGGCGGCGCCGCCTGTGTCAATGCGATTCGGCGGGCGCGGTCGACAGCGCCGAAAGAGGGTGTTACGAGCCCAGCCCCAGCCCGGCCCAAAGCCGGCGACGTGAGGTTTTATCAGCCGAATGTCCGCTTCCGCGACGGCCGCCGCCCAGCCGCTCAGCGCCGAGCGCAGCGGCCCGCTCAGAGGGCGCGCCCGCCCGCCCGGCGACAAGTCGATCTCACATCGCGCCTTCATCTTCGGCCTGCTCAGCCGTGGCGAAACCACGATCGAGGGCCTGCTCGAAGGCGACGACGTGCTGCGCACGGGCGAGGCCTGCCGCGCGCTCGGCGCTCGCGTCGAGCGGGTCGGCGAGGGACGCTGGCGCGTCGGCGGCCTCGGCGTCGGCGCGATTCTCGCGCCGCGCGCTGCGCTCGACTTCGGCAACGCCGGCACTGGCTCGCGGCTGATGATGGGGGTGATCGGCGGCCACGGAATCCTGGCGACCTTCGACGGCGACGCGTCGTTGCGCAAGCGACCGATGCGGCGCGTGCTCGATCCGCTGCTGTTGATGGGCGCGCAGGTGATCAAGGAGGCGGAGGGCGGGCGCTGCCCGATCACGCTGCGCGGCGCGCTCGATCCGGCGCCGATCCTCTACCGCACGCCGGTCGCCTCGGCGCAGATCAAATCGGCGGTGCTGCTTGCGGGCTTGAACGCGCGCGGCCGCACCACCGTCGTCGAAAGCGAGGCCTCGCGCGACCATACCGAGAAAATGCTCGTCCATTTCGGCGCCGAAGTCGCGATCGAGCCGGTGGGCGAGGGCCGGCGGATCACCCTGACCGGCCGCCCTGAGCTCAACGCCCGGCCGGTCGTCGTGCCGGCCGATCCGTCGTCGGCCGCCTTTCCCATCGTCGCCGCGCTGGTCACGCCGGGCTCCGACGTCGTGATCGAAGGCGTGATGATGAATCCGCTGCGCGCCGGCCTCATCGTCACCCTGCTGGAGATGGGGGCGCGGATCGAAGCGCTCGGCCGGCGGCGCGAAGGCGGCGAGGAGATCGCCGACCTGCGCGTGCGGGCGAGCGAACTCAAGGGCGTCGAAACGCCGGCTTCGCGCGCGCCTTCGATGATCGACGAATATCCGATCCTCGCCGTCGCCGCCGCCTTCGCTCATGGCGAGACGCGGATGAACGGCTTGCGCGAGCTGAGGGTCAAAGAGAGCGACCGGCTCGCCGCCGTCGCCGCCGGCCTCGCCGCCGCGGGGGTCGAGCGCGAGATCGTCGGCGACGATCTGATCGTTCAGGGCGACGGCCGGCCGCCGGCCGGGGGCGGCGTCGTCGCCACCCACCTCGACCATCGCATCGCCATGAGCTTCCTGGTCATGGGGCTGGCGTCGCAGAAGCCGATGGCCGTCGACGACACGGCGATGATCGCCACCAGCTTCCCCAATTTCCGCCCGCTGATGGAGAGCCTCGGCGCGCGGTTCGTCTGAGCCGCCCGACCGGCGTCAGTGCGCGCGCTGGACGGCGAATTCGACCGCGTCGAGCAGCGCGTGCTTCCACGGCGAGGGCGGGAACAGTTCGAGCGCGTCGCGCGCCATCGCGCCGTAGAGGCGCGCGCGTTCGACCGTGCCCTCGAGCGCGCGGTGTTTCTTCATCAGCGCCAGCGCCGTTTCCAGATCGCCGTCGGCGATCTCGCCGGCTTCCAGCGTGCGGCGCCAGAATTCGCGGTCGGCGGTCGAGCCGCGGCGGAACGACAGCACCACCGGCAGGGTGATCTTGCCCTCGCGGAAATCGTCGCCGACGTTCTTGCCGAGCTTGGCCGCCGAACCGCCGTAGTCGAGCGCGTCGTCGATCAGCTGGAAGGCGATGCCGAGATTGGCGCCGTAATCGCGGCAGGCCTCGACCTCCGCCTTGCCGCTGCCGGCGAGGATGGGGCCAACCTCGCAGGCGGCCGCGAACAAGGCCGCCGTCTTGGCGCGGATCACTTTGAGATAGGCGTCCTCGCTGGTCGAGGTGTCCTTGGCGGCGGAGAGCTGCATCACCTCGCCCTCGGCGATAACCGCCGCGGCGGTCGACAGCACGTCGAGACAGGGCAGCGAGCCGACCTCGACCATCATCTTGAACGCCTGGCCGAGCAGGAAGTCGCCGACCAGCACGCTCGCTTCGTTGCCCCACAGCACGCGCGCCGCCGCCTTGCCGCGGCGGAGGTCGCTTTCGTCGACGACGTCGTCGTGCAGCAGCGTCGCGGTGTGCATGAACTCGACCGCAGCGGCGAGCTTGACGTGGCCGTCGCCGCCGTAGCCGCATAGGCCCGCCGCGGCGAGGGTGAGGATCGGCCTGAGCCGCTTGCCGCCCGACGAGATGAGGTGGTTGGCGACTTCGGGGATCATTTCGACGTCGGAGCCGGCGCGCGACAGGATCGTCTGATTGACCCGCGCCATGTCGTCGGCCACCAGGGCGACGAGAGGCTCGATCAGCCGCTCAGGCGACTTCTCCTCGAGCGGAACGACGATACCCACGGGCGTTTCCCTTGCCAGCGCCAGACCGCGCGACCATAAAGACGCCCAGGCGAGCCGGCAAGGGCGCCGCCAGCCGAGGCCGCGCGATGATCGAGCTCGTTCGCACCAATGATCTCGTGCTCATCTCGTTCGTCGAGAGCGTGCTGACGCAGGCCGGCGTGCGCTTCTTCGTCGCCGACAATCACATGAGCGCCGTCGAAGGTTCGCTCGGCTTCCTGGCGCGCCGCATTCTCGTCGATTCCGACCAGCACGCGCACGCGCGCCAGTTGATGCATGAGGTCGGCCTGTCGCGCGAACTCAGCGATGGCTGAGCGGGAGGCGACCAGCCTCGACGCGATCCTCGGCGGCCGGCTGCGGTTGCGCCAGACGCGCGGCGGCCATCGCGTCGGGCTCGACGCGATCCTGCTCGCCGCGGCGGCGGGGGCGCCGGTCGCGCGGCTTACCGACGTCGGCGCCGGGGTCGGCGCGGTCGGCCTGGCGCTGCTGCAGCGTTGGCCGCGGGCGACGGGCGAGCTGATCGAGATCGACCCCGAGCTCGCCGCGCTGGCCGAGGCGAACGCCGCGCTCAACGGCCTCGCCGATCGCGCGCGCGTGGTCGTCGCCGACGCGCTCGACGCCAAGAGCCGGCGCGCCGCCGGGCTCGCGGACGAAGCGGCCGAGCTCGTCGTCGCCAACCCGCCCTACCTCGCCGCCGAGGCGGCGCGCGCCTCTCCCGACCCGCGCCGCGCCCGCGCGCATGTGGCGGGGGAAAGCGCGGCGGCGCTCGCCGACTGGGTCGTCGCCTGTCTGGCGCTGCTGGCGCCGGGCGGGCGCTTCGTCATGATCCAGCGCGCCGACGCGCTGCCGGCGCTGCTGCCGGCGCTTCAACGCCGGCTCGGCGACCTCGCCTTGCGCCCCGTCCATCCGCGCGCCGACGCGCCGGCGATCCGGCTGCTGATCTCGGGAACCAAGGGCTCGAAGGCGCCGTTACACATCCTGCCCGGCCTGACCCTGCACGAGGCCGACGGCGCGGCGACGACACTCGCGGCGGCGATCCAGCGGGGGGAGGCGACACTGTAGACGGGGGCGCGGAGGGGCCGACAAGTCGGTTACGCGAGAGAGCGAGATCAAGGCGTTAGGCGCCAAAACGCGCGCGGATTTGCGACTGGGGCGGCGCCTGGCGGGATTGGCGAATTCGTATCCCGCCTCCCGTAATGCCCGACGAGTGGTTTATGTATAAACCATTGTTAAATAGTATTAATCAATTCCGCTTGCGCCGCGTCACGACGGCCTCTGGATTCGTCGTTCCGTCTTCAAAGACGTTTCCGTCGCGGACCGAGCAGTCCGCGGGATCAGCAGCGATCGACCGCTGTTCAAGCCATCTGTGACTGATTGGGCTCCAGG
The DNA here is from genome assembly GCF_049514155.1 of Roseiarcus sp. Lineage (GTDB taxonomy): Bacteria > Pseudomonadota > Alphaproteobacteria > Rhizobiales > Beijerinckiaceae > Roseiarcus. The sequence continues at coordinate 16,250 of NZ_JBEKVH010000078.1, forward strand.
CCCTGATGAGCGTGTCTTCCGATCGTTTGCCGTAGGCGATTTGCGCCGCGCAGGCGGAGAACGCGGAATTGAACGCGATCGCCACCTTTCTGACGGCGCCGCCGCCCGGATAGGGGGTGAAGAACGCCGCCGACGTCCCGCTGAAGTTGATCGCCCAAATGGTCGGCGCTTGAGCGTCGCCGACGCGGCGATCGATATTGCCGCTCCGGCCGTTGACTTTCGGCGTAACGCGCCCGAACATGTGACCCTGCGTGCCGAAATAGAGGCTGATGGTCATGTCGGCCGCGACGCTTTGAAAGTCCTCGTCGCCCTCGGGCCGTTGCACGCGCACTTCGCTCCACGTAATGACCACCGACTTTCCCGAGAGCCCAGGCGGGACGCTCGAATCGCCCGCCGCGCCCGATGGATGGCAGGACACGACAATCAGCCCAAGAACGATCGCCGCCAGTACGGTAGACGAGGGCGGGTTCGCGACCGCGCCGAGGCGTTGTCTGGCCATCGCTCTCCCTTCCGCGCGCTTCGCGGCGCGGAGACGCCGACCTTCTCCTGTCGGGCGATTGTCTTCGAGCGAGAATGGAGCAAGCGGACCTGAAGCGCAACCTGAGTTCGTGGCCGAATTGTTGAGATGGAGGCCTCGATCAGGCTGAGATTGCGGCTGTTGGCGGCCAACAGCAAGACGGCGGCGGCGCCGCGGGTTGTCGGTGCGCTTCTCAGGGTGTCGGCTCTCGATCGCAAGCCAAAGAGCGACGAATCTTCTGTCATCAAGACACACCGGTGTCGTGGCTTGCGAGGTGTTACGTGTTACCGTGTCAGCGCACTCAAGACTGATGAGCCTATGACGCTCTGCGCCGGTCGCCAAATAGAGACAAGATAGGCGCCCTTTGGCTGCAGCGATCCGCTTCTTGAAAGCCCGACGGCTGAGGATTGGCTCGCCACGCCTTCTCTTTTCGAACCTATTCGACCGCGCAGGCGGCGCTCACGAGA
>NZ_JBEKVH010000079.1:0-17193 GCF_049514155.1 Roseiarcus sp.
TAGTAAAGGTCCTGAAAATCGATCTCGGGGAATTCGACCCGCGCCCAGCGCGGCGGAATCATCGTCAGCCAGCGCCGATAGGCGTCGAGGCGCCAGTCGAGCAGCCATTGCGGCTCGCCCTTTTTGGCCGAGATGAAGCGGACGACGTCTTCGTTGAGGCCTTTGGGGGCCTTGTCGGACTCGATGTCGGAGACGAAGCCATACTTATAGGCCTCGGCTTCGATCGAACGGACGCGGTCGACGGTCTCCTGGACTGCCGCCATTGGACTTCTCCTCGCCTAGACGGTTTCAAGGACCGTCGGTGGGGGTCAAGAATGCTGTGCGAACGACCGCCTTCGCTTGTCACGGCGCCGCACTGTGGCAGACAGCCTCTATATTGTGTCCGTCGGGGTCGATTGCAAACGCCCCGTAATAGTTCGGATGGTAGTGGGGGCGCAAGCCCGGCGCGCCGTTGTCCCTTCCCCCGGCGGCGAGCGCGGCGGCGTGGAATGCGTCGACTTCGGCGCGGTTCCTCGCGGCGAAGGCGATATGGAGGGGCGAGACGGGCGGCTCGCCCTGGCTCAGCCACAGCTGCGGCTTGCCGCCGCGGCCCAGGCCGACCCCGCCGCCGTGCTCCATCGCCACGCCGACGCCGAGCGGCGCCAGCGCCGCCAGATAGAATTTCCGGCTCGCTTCCACGTCCCTGACGCGGAATTCGACATGATCGAACATCGCCTTCGCCCTCTGGCCGAACAAACGCCGTGGCGCATTATGATCCGCCTGAGCGGAAAGGGCGATTTATCGGTCTTGCCGCGGCAAATCGGCGCGCCGGCCGGCGGCGGCGGTCAGTTCGTCTCGGGAGAATATTCTCCGCGAAGCCGGCAGACGATCTTGCGCAGGTCGAGATGCGCCATGTTCGGCTCCGGGTCGCCGGTGAAGGGGACGCGCGCCGATTCGTCGCGGTAATCGGAGAATTTCATCCGCATCGGCGTCGCGATCGCCTCGCCGAAGGCGATCGCCTCGCGGTCGGCGATCGAGGAGAGGAAGGCGATCGTGCTCGCCGAGGAGACGCCCACCGCCGACCGGACGATCGCCTTGTCCGTCTCGTTGGAGAGCCGCATGGCGAACATCGTCGAGCATTGCGACAGAACGGTCGCGTCGAGTTCGGACGGACGCTGGGTGACGATGCCGAGCGAGACGCCGTATTTGCGTCCTTCCTTGGCGATGCGGCCGATCGCCGTGCGGGTCGGACCGAAGGCCTGCGACTGATCGGTCGGGATGTAGCGGTGCGCCTCTTCGCAGACGACCATGATTTCGTAGGCGCCGTCGCTCCACAACGCGATCTCGAAGGCCATGCGCGCGAGCACCGACACCAGCGAATTAACGACCTCGTTGGGCAGGCCAGCGAGCTGAACGATCGTGACCGGTTGGCCCGCCTTGGGCAGCCGGAAGATTTTGGCGATCACCTTGGCCATGTTGTCTTCGACGACGACGCGGCCGAACATAAACTTGAACCGCGGGTCGCGGCTCAGCGTCTCCAGTCGGTACTTCAGCGCCCTGAGGTCGGAGCGCGGATAGCGCTGGTCGAGCTTGCCGAGCCATTCGTCGATGATGTGGACCATGTCGGCGACGCGATAGGGCACCGGCGTGTCGGCGCTGATCCAGCCGCTGTCGGTCGGGTTGGCGCGACGCAGCGGACTGGCGGCGATCATCGAGGCGGAACTGGCGATGAACTGCGTCTTGGCGGTCTTGATCGCGTCGTAAAGCGCGTCGAGCTCGTCGGAATTCGCCTTGCGGCCGCTGTAGATGATGTCGGCGATCTCCTCGAACCGGAACATCCAGTACGGCAGCTCGAGGTTGTCCGAGGTGAGCACCACCGATTCCTTGGGGAAGTGGCGCGCATATTCGTTGTGGGGGTCGATGATCAGCGTGCGCAACTTCGGCCGCTGCGAAAGGCACTTCTTGATCAGCATCGACACCGCGGTCGTCTTGCCGACGCCGGTCGAGCCGATCACCGCGAAATGGCGGGTGACGAGTTCGTCGACGCTGACCGCGGCCGTCAGGTTGGCGTTCTGGGTCAGCGTGCCGATCACGACCCCGTCGACGCCGCGAAAGGCGTAAATCGCCTTGAGGTCGTCGGCGCGGATGCGATGGGCGACGGCGCCGAGCGCGGGATAGGAGCGGATGCCGCGGAAGAACCGTGGCGCGCCGTCGTCGTCATCGATGATCTCGCCGCTCAGCTCCACCTTCACGTAGGCGACGTTGGCGTCGTTGTCGTTCCAGCGTCGGTCGATCGTCGACAGCTCGCAGACGACGCCCACCAGCCGCGCCTGCTGATGGACGATGGAGATGAGGTGGCCGACCGACCAATGATCGCCGATCTCGCTCGGCGACAGCTCGCAGGCGATCACCCCTTCGGCGCCATTGAGCGACACCAGCCGGCCGATGGCGCGGTCGCCGGCGTGCTCGCGCCGCTCGCGCAACGGCGCGACAACGCCGTGCAGCGGCGATAAGTCGAGTCTCATAATGTGCCCCGTCGTCGCCGCGACCTCATGTCGCGGACTTGGCGGATTAGAGGGGGCAGTGTGTAAACAAAAGCTTTCCGCAGCGTTACACTGACCATTCAACTCGCCGCGCGGACCTCGGGATCGCCGCCGAGCAGGCGGGCGAATTGACGCAGCCGGGTCTGCAGCCGGTCGCTGTTGAGCGCGGCGAGGTCGCTCGGCAGCGTCAGCACGACGTGGCCCCGCTGCACCGCCATTGGGGCGCGCGGCAGCACGCCGGGCATCGCCGCCGAGACGATGTAAGCGACGCGCATCGCCGAGCCGAGCAGACGGGCCCGATCGAGCTGGCGCGGCGACACCAGCGAGCGCGCGTGCGGGCTGACCTCCTGATCGCCCGACACATGGCGGTAGGAGGCGGCGAGGGCGAGATAGGCGCGCGACGGGTGGTCGAGGCCGACGAAGGCGGCGTTGGCGACGAGGTCGTACGACTGTTCGCCGCGATAGTCGGGATGGGCGCGCCAGGCGATGTCGGAGAGCAGGCAGGCGGCGTGGCGCAGCCGCGTCTCCTCCGGCGTCTCCTCGAGGTGGGAGGCGCCGAGAAACTGGCTCGTCCAGTGGAAAAGCTCTTCGGCGTGACCGGGGCTGCGCGAGCGCAACAGGTTGAACTGGCGCGCGGCGGTGATGAGCGGATCCTGCGCCTGCTCCTCGGGCGAAAGGCCCTCGAACAGCAGGCCTTCGCGCACCCCGAGCGCCGAGATGACGATCTCCCTCGGGGGCGAGCGGCGGATGATCTCTTCGAGCACCGCTGCGCCGTAGGCGAGCAGCGGCCGGCGGGCGGCCGACACCGTCTCGATCGAGGTCAGCGCCTCGGTTTCGATGCGCTCGACCAGCTTGACGAATTCCAGCGCGTCGCGGGTCGGGATGACGTAATTGTGCATCACCCGCATCGGATATTGGCGTTGGCTCATGTGCAGGCGCGCCAGCGCGCGCCAGGTGCCGCCGACGGCGTAGAAGGTCCGGCCGGCGAGATTGTCGAGCGCTTTGACCTTTTGCAGCGCGTCGCGCGCGATCTTGGACGCCTTCTTCGGCGAGCGATCGGAAAGCTCGAGCAGCGTCAGACCGCCGAGCGGCAGGGTGACGCCGCGCCCGACCTTGCCGCCGGCGACGTCGGCAAGTTCGAGCGAGCCGCCGCCGAGGTCGCCGACCACGCCGTCGGCGGCCCAGATCGAGGACGCCACGCCGATGGCGGAGAGCTGCGCCTCGCGCGGGCCGGCGAGCAGATCGATCTCGCAGCCGATCGCCCGCTCCGCCAGCTCGAGGAATTGCGGGCCGTTGGCGGCGTCGCGCACCGCTGCGGTCGCCACCGCGCGAAGGTTGGCGATGCCCATCGTCCGGCACAGGACGCGGAAGCGCTGCAGCGCCGCCAGCGCCTTGGCCGTCGCGTCTTCGGTCAGGAAGCCGGTCGTGGCGACGCCGCGGCCGAGCCCGCACAGCACCTTCTCGTTGAAGATCGGGGTCAGCGCGCGGCTGAGCGCTTCATAGGCGACAAGGCGGACCGAGTTCGACCCGATGTCGACGATCGCCACGGGTTCGCCCGGCAACCGCCCTCTTGCTTCCAGCCCCGACATTCAATCCTTCCTGCGGCTCGGCCCGCCGCCGGCCGCGCGAGGCCAGCGTGGGCGCTTGTGCGCTTCAATCGCGCAGCTTGCGATAGGCGAGCGCCCCCGGGCGGGACTCGGCAAGTGACCGGCCGCGCCCGGAAAGGCTCGGATGGGTGAGAAAATATTTGTGACAGTTGAACGGCTCCTCGCCCTCGGCGGGCGCGATCCTGACGCTCGAACCGTCCGGCAGCACGCGGAAGCTCTGCTCGTTGTCGAGCAGGTTGGCTTCCATGATCTGGTTGAGGACGTGCTCGTGAACGGTGGGATTGAGCAGCGGCGCCAGCGCTTCGACGCGGCGATCGAGGTTGCGCTGCATCAGGTCGGCCGAGGAAATATAGACGTGCGCCTCGCGGCTCGGCAGGCCGTGGCCGCCGCCGAAAGCGTAGATGCGCGCGTGCTCGAGGAAGCGGCCGACGATCGACTTGACGCGGATGTTGTCGGACAGGCCGGGCACGCCCGGCCGCAGGCAGCAGATGCCGCGCACGACGAAGTCGATCTCCACCCCGGCGCGGCTCGCCGCGTAGAGTGCGTCGATGATTTCGGAATCGACCAGCGCGTTGCACTTGCCCCAGATCGCCGCCGGCTTGCCGGCCTTGGCGAACTCGATCTCCTCGGCGATGTGGCGCAGCAGCTTCTTCCTGAGCGTGAACGGCGAGATCGCCAACAGCTCGAGCCCGTCCGGCTCGGCGTAGCCGGTGATGAAGTTGAACACCCGGGCGACGTCGCGGCCGACCGCCGCGTCGGCGGTGAACAGCGATATGTCGGTGTAGATGCGCGCGGTGACCGGATGATAGTTGCCGGTGCCGAGATGGCAATAGGTGACGAGCGAGCCCGCTTCGCGCCTGACCACCATGGATAGCTTGGCGTGGGTCTTCAGCTCGATGAAGCCGAACACGACTTGCGCGCCGGCGCGCTCGAGGTCGCGCGCCCAGCGGATGTTGGCTTCCTCGTCGAAGCGCGCCTTCAGCTCGATCAGCGCCGTGACCGACTTGCCGGCCTCGGCCGCTTCGATCAGCGCGCGGACGATCGGACTGTCGGCCGAAGTGCGATAGAGCGTCTGCTTGATCGCTACGACGTTGGGATCGCGCGCCGCCTGAACGAGAAACTGCACCACCACGTCGAAGGTTTCGTAAGGATGGTGGACGACGAGGTCCTTCTGGCGGATCGCGGCGAAGCAGTCGCCGCCATTGTCGCGCACGCGCTCGGGGAAGCGCGGATTGATCGGAGGAAACTTCAGCTCCGGCCGGTCGACGCCGATGATCTGGCTGAGTTCTTCGAGCGCGAGCAGGCCGTCGATCAGGACGACGCCGGAGGCGACGACGTCGACGTCGCCGGTGACGAATGCGCGCAGCCGCTCCGGCATGCTCGCGTCGATCTCGAGGCGGATGACCGAACCGCGCCGCCGCCGTTTCAGCGCGCTCTCGAACAGGCGCACCAGGTCTTCAGCCTCTTCCTCCACTTCGATGTCGCTGTCGCGAATGACGCGGAAGCTGCCGTGGCCGGTGACCTTGTAGCCAGGGAAAAGCTGGCCGATGAAGGCGAGGATGATCTGTTCGAGCAGGACGAAGCGCAGCGGCCCGGCGCCGCCCGCGTCCGGCAACTTGATGAAGCGGTCGATGCGGCTGGGAAAGCGCACCAGCGCGTTCATCGTCCGGTGGTCGGCGTGGCTCTTGAGCTCGAGCGCAAGGGTGAAGCCGAGGTTGGGAATGAACGGGAACGGGTGCGCCGGGTCGACCGCCAGCGGCGTCAGCACCGGGAAGACGTAGAGGAGGAAATAGTCCTCCAGCCATTGGCGGTCGCGAGCCGAGAGCGCTGCGACGTCGCAGATGACGATCCCCGCCTGTTCGAGCTCTGCACGCAGCGCGCGCCAGCGCTCCTGCTGCGCGGCGACGAGCTCGGCGACCCGCGCGCCGATGCGCTCGAGCTGCTCGACGGGCGTGAGGCCGTCGTCGGAGATTTCCGTCATCCCGGCGAGCACCTGCCCAACCAAGCCGGCGACGCGGACCATGAAGAATTCGTCGAGATTGTTGGCCGAAATCGACAGGAAGCGCAGCCGCTCGAGCAGCGGATGACCGCGATTGTCCGATTCCTCCAGCACCCGGCGGTTGAATTCCAACCACGACAGCTCGCGGTTGATGAACCGCTCGGGCGATTCGAGCAGAGTCGGCGGCGCGTCTTCGGCGGCGGCGGTTGCGGACTTCATCCTCTTCGCCCTCCTGACGCCCGTCCCGGCGGGCCGCCCGGCCCCACCGGAAGCGCCCGCGGCGCCCGCCCTATCCTTCGGGTAATTCTGTGACAAAACCGCTTCGTCGCCAACTGCGGAGCGCCGAGCGGCCGAGGTTCGCGCGCGGGAGACGGTCTTGGCCCGGCGCGACAGCTTCGCCGCGACTTCGGCGAGCGCGCGCGGGTAGAGCTTGTGCTCCTCGACCAGAACCCGCGCCGCCAGGCTCTCGGCGTCGTCGTCGGCCAGCACGGGGACCCGCGCCTGGGCGACGATCGGACCGGCGTCGAGCTCGGGCTCGACGAAATGGACGGTGCAGCCGTGCTCCTTCAGGCCGGCGGCGAGTGCGCGCGCGTGCGTATGCAGGCCGCGCAAGTCCGGCAGCAGCGACGGATGGATGTTGAGCATGCGCCCGCGCCAGCGCTCGACGAACTTCGCCCCGAGGACGCGCATGAAACCGGCGAGACAGACGAATTCGATTGCGTGCGCTTCGAGCGTCGCCTGCAACGCCGCCTCGAACGCTTCGCGGTCGGCATGACGCTTCGACTCGATCGCCTCGGCGGCGACCCCCGCCGCGCGGGCGAGATCAAGCCCGGGCGCCTCGGACTTGTTTGAGAGGACGAGCGCGATCTCAGCCGGGAAATCCGGCGATCGGGCCGCCTCGACCAGCGCCGCCATGTTGGAGCCGCGCCCGGAAATGAGGGCGGCGACCCTGAGCCTGCCGCTCACAGCGCCAACCGTCCGCGCATGACGACCGGGGCGCCCTCGCGCGGGATCAGTTTCCCGATCGGCCTGGGCGCGAGACCGTTGGCGGCGAGCGCCGCGAGCGCCGCGTCGGCGGCCTCCGCCGCGGCGAACGCGACCATGCCGAAGCCGCAGTTGAACGTGCGCAACATCTCCGCTTCGCCGACGCCGCCGGTCGCAGCGAGCCAGGCGAAGACGGGAGGCGGCGCGAAAGCGGACAGGTCGAGTTCGACCGCCAAGGCTTCGGGCAGCACGCGCGGCAGGTTGTCGGGAAAGCCGCCGCCGGTGACATGGGCAAGCGCCAGCACGGCGTCGGCCGCCTTCAGCGTCGCCAGCAGCGGCTTGACATAGAGCCGAGTCGGTTCGAGCAGCGCGGCGGCGAGCGAGCGCTCGGGCGCGAACGGCGCCGGCTCGCCCCAGGCGAGGCCGCTCAGCGCGACGATGCGGCGAACCAGCGAAAAGCCGTTGGAATGGACGCCCGACGACGGCAGGCCGATCGCGACGTCGCCGGCCTTCAGCCCGGCGCGCGGCAGCAGCGTTCCGCGCTCGGCCGCGCCGACGGCGAAGCCGGCGAGGTCGAAATCGCCGTGAGCGTAGAGGCCGGGCATTTCCGCCGTCTCGCCGCCGATCAGCGCGCAGCCCGACTCGACGCAAGCGCGCGCGATGCCGGCGACGATCGCCGCGCCGATCGCCGGATCGAGCTTCGCGGTGGCGAAATAGTCGAGGAAAAACAGCGGCTCCGCCCCCTGGACGACGATGTCGTTGACGCACATGGCGACGAGGTCGATCCCGATCGTGTCGAGGATGCCGCTTTCGATCGCGATCTTGACCTTGGTGCCGACGCCGTCGTTGGCGGCGACGAGAACGGGATCGCGAAAGCCCGCCGCCTTGAGGTCGAATAGGCCGCCGAAGCCGCCAATCTCAGCTTCGGCGCCAGGGCGGCGCGTCGCCCGGACCAGCGGCTTGATGCGCTCGACCATGGCGTTGCCTGCGTCGACGTCGACCCCGGCGTCGGCGTAAGTCAGGCGCGGAGAGGCTTTCGAGGTCATGGCGGCCTTGGCGAAACGCTGGCGCCGGGTTAGCGGCTCGGCCGGCGCAGCGCAAGGGCCGGCTGCGCCCGGTTAGTGGTAGCCGAGGTCGCCGCGCACCTTGCCGCGGAACACCCAGTATGACCAGCCGGTGTACATGAGGATGATCGGCAGCAGGAACAGCGTGCCGATCAGCAGGAAGGCCTGCGTGCTGGAAGACGACGCGGCCTGCCACAGGGTGATGTGCGGCGGCGCGATCATCGGCCACAGGCTGATCGCGACGCCAAGATAGGAAAGCGCAAACAGGCCGATCGCGCCGGCGAACGGCCAGGCCTCGGCCCGGCTGGCGAGCGCGCGCCACTCCCCGTAGGCGACGAGGGCGGTGACGATCGGCACGGGCGACAAGAAGACGACGTTGGGCCATGAGAACCAGCGGCTGGCGATGTCGGCGTTCGTCAGCGGCGTCCAGACGCTGACGATCAGGATCGCCGCCAGCACGCCGACGAGACAGCGGCGGCCGAGCCGGCGCGCCCATTGCTGCAGATCGCCTTCGGTCTTGAGCACCAGCCAGCCGGCCCCCAACAGGCTGTAACCGAACAGCAGCGCCACGCCGGTGAAGACCGAGAACGGCGTCAGGAAGTCGAGCGAGCCGCCGACGAACTGCCGCCCCTCGACCTGAAAGCCCTGAATGAAAGCGCCGAGCACCACGCCCTGGGCGAACGCGGCGACCGCCGACCCGTAGCAGAACCCATGATCCCATAGGCCGCGCCGCTCGGCGTCACGGAAACGGAACTCGAAGGCGACGCCGCGGAAAACCAGCGCCAGCAGCATCGCCAGAATGGGAAAGTAGACCGCCGGCAGAATGACGGCGAAGGCGAGCGGGAACGCCGCCAGCAGGCCCACTCCGCCCAGAACCAGCCAGGTCTCGTTGCCGTCCCAGACCGGCGCCACCGAATTCATCACCAGGTTGCGCGAAGCGAGGTCGGGCGCGAAGCCGTAAAGAATGCCGACGCCGAGATCGAAGCCGTCGAGCAGCACGTAGAGAAACACGCCAAACCCCAGGATGGCGGTCCAGATCGGCACGAAGTCGAACATCGGCGCGCTCATGGGTCTCTCGCTGCGTCTTGGCGGCTCGTGCGATCGTCGACCGGCAGCGCCTCGACCGGCAGCGCCGGCCGGCCGGCCTCGATCGGCCCGGGCTCTGGCGCCGCCTCGCTTGGACCGGCGCGCACGATCCGCGCCATCAGCGCAATTCCCGAGGGAAACATCACCAGGTAGACGATCGCGTAGCCGATCAGGGAGACGACGACGTCGCCGCCGGCGAGCGAGGGCGACACCGAATCGGATGTGCGCAGCAGGCCGTACACCGTCCACGGCTGGCGGCCGACTTCGGTCGTGACCCAGCCGGCCAGCACGGCGACAAAGCCGAGCGGCGAAACGAGCGTGCACAGGCGCAGAAACCAGTCGGTGTCGAACAGCCGGCCGCGCGCGCGCAGCCACAGGCTGGCGATCACCGTCGCCAGAAAGACCATTCCGAGGCCGACCATGACGCGGAAGGCGAAGAACGGGATGGCGACGGGCGGTCGCTGATCGGCGGGCCAGTCCTTGAGGCCGCGAATCGTCCCGTTCGGGTCATGCGTGAGGATGAGACTGCCGAGATCGGGAACGGCGATCTCGTAGCGGTTCGTCTCCGCCTTCTGGTCGGGAACGGCGAACAGCGTCAGCGGCGCGCGGCTGACGGTGTCCCAGCGCGCCTCGATCGCCGCGAGCTTGGCCGGCTGATAGGCGAGCGTGTTGAGGCCCTGCTGGTCGCCGAGCAGGATCTGCAGCGGCGCGAGCGCGGTCAGCAGCCAAAGGGTCATCGACAGCATCGTGCGCGCTTCGGCGATGAAGCGCCCGCGCCGCAGATAGAAGGCGGCGACGCCGACGACGACAAGAGCGGCGGTGACGTAGAAGCCGACGACCGTATGCGTCAGCCGATAGGGAAAGGAGGGGTTGAAGACGATCTCGGTCCACGACTTGGGAAAGAACCGTCCGTCGACGATCTCGTAGCCCGCCGGCGTCTGCATCCAGCTGTTGGCGGCGAGAATCCAGAAGGACGAGAACAGGGTGCCGATCGCCACCATCAGCGCGGCGAAGAAATGGGCCCAGCGCGGCACGAGCTTGCGGCCGAACAGCAACACGCTGAGAAACGCCGCTTCGAGGAAGAACGCCATCAGGGCTTCGTAGGCCAGCAGCGGCGAGAGGATGTTGGCGGTCGCGTCGGAGAAGCGGCTCCAGTTGGCGCCGAATTGAAACGGCATGACGACGCCGGAAACGACGCCCATGCCGAACGACACCGCGAAGATCTTGGTCCAGAAGCTCGACAGCCGGAAATAGACCGTGCGCCCGGTGGCAAAATGAAGCCCTTCGAGCAGCGCGACGAAGGAAGCGAGCCCGACCGTGAAGGCGGGCAGGAGAATGTGCCAGGCGATGACCCATGCGAATTGCAGGCGGGAAAGGATGACCGGATCTAGTTGCATCGCTCGTCCTGAGACGGCCACTGCGCCGGCCGTCGCGGCGCCATGACGGGGAGACTACCGTCGCAGGCTCTCCCTGGCGATGGCAATTTTTCGCTCACGAGGAGCCGCGCCGATTCGCGTCCGGTCGTTGCGCGGGCCGCCGCCAGCCCCTAGGCTCGCTGAAACGGCGCAGGCGACGAAGTGACGAACGCCGCGCCGCCGACGCGGAGAACGCCATGAAGGTCGTGGTCAATCCCGACGGCTCGACGACCGTGTCGTGCGACGGCTCGACGGTGACGATCAATCCGCCGGCGCCGGCGCCAACGCTCGAGGCGAGCGCCGGCGGCGCGCCGGACCCCGGCGCCGTTTCGGCACTGATCGCCGCGCGGCGCCGTCAGGGCGAGGGAAGGCCTGGCGAAGAGGCCGACGCGGACGGCGTGGCGCATGCGCTGGTCCTTCACGGTCAGGGCGAGATCGACGTCGACCGCATCCGCCGCCTGCTCGACGACGCCGGCCTCGAGCATCTGGCGATCGAGATCACCCCGCCGCCGCGCCACGGCTGACGATCGGTTCGCCGGCGCGCGCCAGGGGAGATGGCCCGAGCGCCGCGAACGCGGTCATTCCCCGCCGCCGCGCCTGGCGCGCGGTCGACGGGGGGCCGGCTCGAGCGCCTGGGCGACCTCAGCCGGATTGAGTCCGAGCGCGCGCTTGGCTTCTTTCAGCAGGGCGGGGTCGATCGGGCGCGGCTCGAGCGAGACCCCCTCGCCCAGCCGTTCCTTGAGGATGCGAAAGACCGCGACCCGTCCGAACAGCTTGTTGTTGGCGGGAACGAGGTGCCAGGGCGCTTGCTTGGTCGAGGTCTTGTCCATCATGTCCTCGATCGCCGTCACGTAATCCGCCCAGCGCGCGCGGTTGCGGAAGTCCTCGTAGGACAGCTTCCAGCGCTTGACCGGATCGGTAAGCCGGGCGCGAAAGCGCTTGAGCTGCTCGTCGGCGGTGATGTGGAGGAAGACCTTGACCAGCCGCACGCCCGAGTCGATCAGCATGCGTTCGAACGCGTTGATCTCGCGATAGGCGCGCCGCCATTCCTTCTCGGTGGCGAAGCCCTCGACGCGCTCGACCAGCACCCGCCCGTACCACGAACGGTCGAAAGCGACGATGTGGCCGTTCTCCGGCAGGCGGCGCCAGAATCGCTGCAGATAGTGCTGGGCGCGCTCATGCTCGTCGGGCGAGGCGATCGGACTGACGCCGAAGCTGCGCGGGTCGAGCGCCCAGCCGAGGCGGCGCACGACGCCGCCCTTGCCAGCGGTGTCCCAGCCCTCGAGGACGATGATCGCGCGTTCCGGCGTGCCGAGATAGGCCTGCTGGATGAGCTGCAGCACCCCTTGCAGCGAGGCCAGGCGCCGCTCGTAGTCGGCGAAGTCGAGCTTGGGATGGTCGACGACGTCGGCGAGCCGCGGCCGACGCGTGACGACAAACGCCTTCGCTGCCAGCGCGTGGTCGTTCGACACGCCCGCCCCTCGCCCCCGGCCGACTTTCGCGCCGGCGAGGCCAAAGCGTCGGCCTTTTGCCATGACGACGCAACCGCAAATCGCCGCCACGGGGCCGCATCCGATCGAATTTTAGCGATCTGGGCGCCGTAACGTTAGGTATCCTTTCGGCGCCGGCCGGCCTACAGGCGGCGTTTTAACCCTTCGTTAAGACTTGGCCCCAAACAGTGGCGAGGCCGTAATGATTCGGAGTCGGTTGGACGCGCCGACACCGGCCCTGCGAGGCCCAAGCCGCCATCAAGGCCGGCGTGCGTCGAGGCGAAGGCGCTACAATGCCGCTTTCCACAATCCTGCGCGTCGGCTTCGACGCTGACGTCACGCACTTGCGCGGCGACCTCAAACGGCCATCCGCGCCGCAGAAACGCAAAACCGCCGATCCGACCTCCGACCCGGAGGTTGAGGCGAGCGGATTTCTCGTCGTCAACGAAGGCGCGCCGTCGACCACCGGTCTGTCGATTCTCGCCCAAGCGCTCGCGGCCTACAGCGAGAACTGACCGTCGATCCGCCCAGCGCCCAGGCGGCGGTTCTCGTCGAACCGCCGCGAGCGCTAGCTAGACCAGCCTTGACCCTTTAGTGGTGTGGCCACACGTGCCCGCCGCTCATATGCGGACCGTGGCCCACGAACGGCCCATGACCATGACCCCACGGGCCATGACCCCACGGGCCATGACCCCACGGGCCATGACCCCACGGGCCGCGCCCGTAACCGCCGCGCCAGCCGTGCCAGCCGTAGGGGCCGCCCCAGCCGAAGCCGTTGTTCCAAGCGTAGCCGCACCAATACCAGCCGGGGCCGTGCCAGCCGACCGGATACCAGCAGTAATTGTATCCGCCCCAGAAGAACTGCGCCTTCTCGACCGGCGCCATCTGATGCTGGAGGTCGGCGACGCCCGGACCGCCGTAGCTCATTGCGGCCTGGGCCTGGGTGGCCAGCGGGAGGGCGACCGCGGCGGCGAGCGCCGTCGACAGTCCCAGCGCAGCCAAGAATTTGCTCATGTTGAGCCTCCACGTTGAGGGTCGCCTACGCGAGGCGACCTCGACACTACAAAAGTGACGATACTTCGGAAATGTGGCGGATGTCGCCGCTTCCGTTCACAAATCCGGCGCCTCGGATTCGCGCCGCCGCAAGAAACGCGCATAAATGCCAGAAGCGCGAAGCGCGAATCGCATGCGTCGCCGCGCGGGCGGCCGTGGCAGGGGGCGTCGGGTTCTTCATGGGCGGCTCGTGGGTCTTCGCCAATCTGCCGAACCTCATCACCCTCGCGCGCCTCTTGCTGACGCCGATGGCGGTGACGATGATCGTTTCGCAGCGCTTCGTCGCGGCGTTCCTCATCTTCGTCGCCGCCGGCGCCTCCGACGCGGTCGACGGCTTCATCGCCAGGCGCTTCGACCTGCGCTCGGAACTCGGCTCCTATCTCGACCCGCTGGCCGACAAGGCGCTGGTCAACTCGATGTACATCGCCCTGGCGATGATCGGCGTCGTCTGGCCGGCGCTGGCGATCCTCGTCGTCTCGCGCGACCTGATGATCCTCGCCGCCGTGCTGATTTCCTGGCTGCTCGGCAAGCCGGTGGCGATCCGACCGGTGTGGATCTCGAAGTTCAACACCCTCGCCCAGATCGCCTTCGCAGCGCTGGCGCTCGGCGCCCGCGCCTTCGGCTACGACGACTCGGCGTTGTCCGACAAGCTCGCCTGGGTGGTGGCGGCCTCGACGTTGGCTTCGGGCGGGGTTTATATCGCCCAATGGCTCGATCACATGAGCCGCTGAGCGCCGCCCCGTGACCAAGAGCCTCGCCGCCGTCGCCTTCCTCGTCCCCGACTATGACGACGCGGTCGCTTGGTTTCGCGGCGCGCTCGGCTTCGACCTGATCGAAGACGCGCCGCTCGGCGCCGACAGGCGCTGGATCGTCGTCGCGCCGCCGGGCGGCGCAGGCGCGCGGCTCGTGCTCGCCAGGGCCGCCGACGCGCGCCAGCGCGCGGCGATCGGCGCGGCGGCGGGCGGGCGCGTCGCCTACTTTCTCGAGACCGACGACTTCGCCCGCGATCATGCGGCGATGAGCGCGCGCGGGGTGCGCTTTCTCGAATCGCCGCGGCGCGAGGCTTACGGCGTCGTCGCAGTCTTCGCCGATCCCTGGGGCGGCCGCTGGGATCTGCTGCAGCCGGCCACGCGCCAAGCGACGGCGACGCCATGACCCTCGAACGCCAGATCCTCGTATGGGCGGTCGCGCTGGCGGCGATCGGCTATCTCCTCTACCTGCTCGGCGGCGCGGTCGCGCCGTTCGCCGCCGGCATCGCGCTCGGCTATCTGCTCGATCCGGTGGTGCGGCGCATGCAGGGCTTCGGCCTCAGTCGCTTCGTCGCCTCGCTGATCATCCTCGTCGTTTTCATCGTCGTCGCCGCGCTGTTGTTGCTGGTCGCCGCGCCGGCGCTGGCGACCCAGTTCGCCAGCTTCGCCCAGAAACTGCCGGGTTACGCGATGCGGCTGCAGGCGCTCGTGGTCGAGCAAAGCAACGCGCTGCTCGATCGCTATGGCGGCGAATGGCGCGCTTCCGGCTGGACGATCTCCGGCGACCAGATCCAGAAGTCGGTCGGCGACTTCGTCGCGCAAGGGGCGCAATGGCTGCTCAACTTTCTGCGTTCGCTTGTCTCCGGCGGCGCGGCGATCTTCAGCTTCCTGTCGTTCCTCATCATCACGCCGGTCGTCGCCTTCTACATGCTGGTTGACTGGAACAAGATGGTGGCGACGATCGACGGCTGGCTGCCGTTGCAGCACCGCGACGCGCTGAGGGCGATCGCGACCGAGGTCAATCATGCGCTCGCCGGCTTCATCCGCGGCCAGTCGCTGGTCTGCCTGTTCCTCGGCCTGTGGTACGGGATCGGACTGACGCTGATCGGTCTCGATTTCGGCTTCCTGATCGGCGTCATCGCCGGCGTGCTGAGCTTCATTCCCTACATCGGTTCGCTGACCGCGCTGGTGCTGTCGATCGGCGTCAGCCTGGTCCAGGGCTGGCCGAGCCTGACCCTGTTCATCGAGGCTTTGGCCGTCGTGCTGGTCGGCCAGTTCTTCGAAGGCAACGTGATCTCGCCCAAGCTGGTCGGCGGATCGATCGGGCTGCATCCGGTGTGGTTGATGTTCGCGCTGTTCGCCTTCGGCGAATTGTTCGGCTTCACCGGCCTGCTGATCGCGGTGCCGGCGGCGGCGGCGCTGGGCGTTCTCGCCCGCCACCTGATCGGCCTCTACCTCAAGAGCCCGCTCTATGGCGGCGGAACGGGACCGCAGGGGACCTCGTGACCGCGACGCCGCGCCAGCTCGTCCTCGATTGGCCGCACGCGCCGAGCTTCGCGCGCGAGGACTTTCTCGAGGCGGCGGGCAATTCCCAGGCGCTGAAGACGATCCTCGCCTGGCCCGACTGGCCGACGCGGACGCTGATGCTGATCGGCCCGAGCGGCGCCGGCAAGAGCCATCTGGCGACGATCTGGGCCCGCCAGGCGAACGCGCGCGCCGTCGACGCGGCTTCGCTGACGCGCGACGCGCTCGGCGAACTCGCCGAGGCGAAGGCGCTGCTGATCGAAGACGCCGATCGTAGCGGCGCCGACGAGGCAGCCCTGTTTCATCTCGTCAATCTCGCGCGCGAGCGGGGCGTCGACGCGCTGATCACCGCGCGCGCGCCGCCCGACGCCTGGGGGCTGAGAACGGCCGACCTGCTGTCGCGGCTGCGCCTGGCGCCGATCGTCGAGCTCGGCGCGCCCGACTTCGAGTTGACCCAGGCGGTGCTGGTCAAGCTGTTCAACGACCGCCAGCTCGCGGTCGACCCGGCGCTGATCGGCTATGTCGCGCTGAGGATCGAGCGTTCGCTCGACGCGGCGCGGGCGCTGGTCGCTGCGCTCGATCGCGAGGCTTTGGCTCGAGGCGGACCGGTCACCCGGGCGATGGCCGCTCGGCTTTTGCGCGACGAAGATCAACAAGCGCCTTGACCCTGTCACAAAGGCGGCGTTGAATGCCCGCGCTAGCCGGGGAAGACGCCGGAAGGCGCTTCATCCGACAAGCAAAACGAACGGGAGGAGGCTGTCATGTTACGGCCGTTCCTGTTGGCGTTGATCGTCGTCGGCGCGGGCGCCTCGAGCGTCGGCGAAGTCACTCAACCCTCCGACGTCGCGACTTGGCGTTGGCAGGTCGCCACCATCCTCGATGCGCAGCGCGGCGAAGCCGATTCTGCGCTCGTCTCGCCTGCCGCCGCCGGCGCCTACGACCAGCATTACCAACGCTATGACGGCCAGGGCCAGCCGGCGCCCGCAACGACGGTCAACCACTGAGCTTCGCTGCCGCCGGCGCGGATTTTCGTCGCCGCGTCCAAGACTTGTCGCATTCAGCCGGCTCTGCCAGAGTGCGGCGATGGATTTTTCTGTCGCCGACTCTCCCGCCGGAATCGTCCGGCGGCCTTCGGTTTGCCCGCATGATTGCCCGTCAGTCTGCGCGCTCGACGTCGAGGTGATCGACGGCAAGCGCATCGGGCGCGTGCGCGGCGCCGAAGAGCAGCGCTACACCGCCGGCGTCGTCTGCGCCAAGGTCGCGCGCTACGCCGAGCGCGTCCACCATCCCGACCGCCTGACCCGGCCGCTCATGCGCGTCGGGCCGAAAGGCTCGGGCCAGTTCGCGCCGATCGGTTGGGACGAAGCGCTCGACCGCGTCGCCGAGCGCTTCCTCGACGCCGAGCGCCGCCTCGGCGCTGAAAGCGTGTGGCCGTATTTTTACTCGGGCACGATGGGCCTCGTCATGCGCGACGGGCTCGAGCGCCTGACCCACGCCAAGCGCTATTCGCGCTTCTTCGGCACGATTTGCGTCGGCGTCGCCTGGCCGGGCTATCTCGCCGGCGCCGGCCGCATATCCGGCGCCGACCCGCGCGAAATGGCGAAGTCCGACGTCGTCGTCATCTGGGGCACCAACGCCGTCGCGACCCAGGTCAACGTGATGACCCACGCGACGCGGGCGCGCAAGGAGCGCGGCGCGAA